>CACWSO010000001.1 GCA_902763505.1 uncultured Eubacteriales bacterium
ACACCTGTTCCCATACCGAACACAGAAGTTAAGCTCCTTAGCGCTGATGATACTTGGAGGGCGACCTCCTGGGAAAGCAAGACGTTGCCGCTTATTTCTTTTTTTGCGTTTTTTTGCACTTGATTTGTGATATAATTATTATGTATTTTTGCGAGAAAACGACGGGCTGTATGCAGAGCTTTTACAGCCGTATGCGAGGGATATAGATGACATTACTAAAGATATTGTTTTTGCTTTTAATAATCGTTCCATTTGTGCTGTTCCTGCTGTTCATCATCGATAGGGTGATGGATGATATGCCTTCCCGTGAAGAGATGGAGGCGGAGATGACACGCAGCGAGAGACGGCGCGCAGACAGGCGCAGAAGGCGTCCTCCTGCTGAGCAGGCCGCCGTATCCAGAAGAAAGGAAATCAATTACGCCACCAAGCGCAAGAGGCGCAAAGAGAGAAAGCAGCAGAGAAAACAGAGAAATTCACAAACAGACCATCAATCATGAAACAAGGATATTTTATTACATTTGAAGGGGGAGACGGCGCAGGCAAGTCCACCCAGATCAACATACTGAAGGAAGAACTGACTGCTGCAGGCTACGACGTTATCCTGACCAGAGAGCCCGGCGGAACGCAGATCAGTGAGAAGATCAGAGAACTCATCCTGGATCCCGCCAACAGCGAGATGGATGATATGACGGAAGCGTTTCTGTATGCAGCGGCGAGGGCACAGATCGTCAGTGAGCTGATCAAACCGGCTCTGGAGGACGGAAAAATCGTCATATGCGACAGATTCGTCGACTCCAGTATCGCTTATCAGGGCTTCGGGAGAGGACTCGGTGACGCAATCGGCGTCATCAACACCTATGCGGTCGATGGATGCATGCCGGATATGACCATTTTACTGAGGCTTGATCCTGCAAAAGGAAGCAGCAGAATCGCGGACAGGGAGCATGACCGCATTGAGCAGGCTTCCGATGCATTCCACAGGAAAGTGTACGAAGGGTATCTGAAACTTGAGGAGATGTATCCGGACAGAATCGTTGGAATCGATGCCTCAGGAACGATCAATGAGATTGCCGAAGAAATCTCCGGCAGGGTCAAAGAGATGATGAACAGGGGTTAACGTTAGGTGCAATGATACTTGATACGGGAAGAGATAATATAAGACTGAAAGACAGACTGGAGAGGCTCGTGCGGGAGAAGAGAATCTCCCACGCATACATATTCGAAGGTCCATCTGATATCGATAAGGAAGCTTTTGCACGGGGCTTCATAAAAGGCGTGCTGTGTCCCAAAGGTTTGGGCGAGAACTGCGGCCAGTGCAATATCTGCAGCAAGATCGATCATGGAAATCATGAGGACATCACCTACTTCAGAAAAGACGGATTGTCCATCAAGGATGCTTCGGTTCTGGCGCTGCAGGAGAAGATCAAGGTCAAACCCGTGGGAGAGCGCAATGTCATGGTCATAAGCGACTGTGATACGCTTACTGCAAAGGCGCAGAACAGTCTTCTGAAGACTCTGGAAGAACCTCCGGGTGATGCGCTCATCATACTGCTTTCAGAGAATATGGAGAATCTGGCGCCGACGATTCTGTCCAGATGCGTGAAATTCAGAATCGACGCCCAGACAGAGAGTCTTGAGGATGAGAAAGCAGGAAAGATCATTGAAATGGCCATTTCAGGATGCCGCTTTCATGAACTGGCTCATGAGGCTGGCGATTATCTGAGGGACAGAACAAAAGCATGGATGCTGCTGGATTCCATGGAACGGGTGTACCGGGATATGGCGATTGACGGCAGTGATGCGCGCAGATACAAATTCGAAGATATCTGCAGGTATGTAAACAGCATAGAAGAAGCCAGAATCAGGCTGAAACAGAAGATGTCAGCAGAGTACGCCATGAAGGAACTGCTGCTTGAGATGACAGAATAACAAAGGAATAGAAAGGAACGAAATGACAGACGTTGTAGGCGTTAAATTTAAAGAAGTAGGTAAAATGTACTATTTTTCTCCCGGGGAAGAGGAAGTCGTACTCGGGGATGAAGTAATCGTAGAAACGGCAAGAGGCCTGGAGTTCGGAATGATATGCAAAGAGCGCACAAGCGTCGATGAATCGGAGCTCGTAGCACCGCTCAAAAGCATCATCAGGAAGGCGACAGATGCAGACCGAAAGAAACACGAAGAGAATCTTGCGAAGAAGGACGAAGCACTGAGAATCTGCCAGGAAAAGATAGACGCCCATGGGCTGGAGATGAAACTCATCGATGTTGAGTACACCTTTGACAACAGCAAGGTCGTATTCTACTTTACAGCAGATGGAAGAGTGGACTTCAGAGAACTCGTCAAGGATCTGGCTTCCGTATTCCGCATGAGAATAGAACTTCGTCAGATCGGCGTAAGAGATGAGGCTAAGATGATCGGCGGCGTCGGAAGCTGCGGAAGAGGTCTCTGCTGCAGCACATGGCTCAGAGATTTTGAACCGGTATCCATCAAAATGGCCAAGGTGCAGAATCTTTCCCTGAACCCTACGAAGATCTCCGGTATCTGCGGCAGACTGATGTGCTGTCTGAAGTATGAGAATGAGATCTATACGGAGCTCAAGAAGGGCATGCCGAATGTAGGGGAGAGAGTCAGGACTCCTGACGGAACAGGCGTCGTTACAGACGTCAATATCCTTGAAAATCTGGTCAAGACCAGATTGGTTCTGGAAGAAGCCTCAAAGGAAAACGATAATGAGGAGAAACTGAGTACCGAATTCTATACCTACGGCAAAGAGGAAATCAGGAGATTCAGCAAAAAGAACCGCAAAGGCGGAAAAGGCAGAGATAAGAAAGACGACAGCCTGAACGGACTTGATCCGGAGCAGATCAAGGAAATCGAAAAGCTGCTGAAGGACTGATACTGACGGATGATGTGTAAGGAAACCATTGAAGACATTGGGTTCGGGGGACTGAAACTCGTGCAGAGTGAAGAAGGATTCCGATTCGGTATTGACGCAGTGCTGCTTGCTGATTTTGCATCCGGCTTTTGTACAGGTGCGGAGCACGTCGTGGATCTGGGCACAGGAAACGGCGTGATTCCTCTGATTATGAGCCATAAGATGCCGGGATGCAGCTTCACGGGAATCGATCTTCAGGCTAAGGCAATCGAGCTGGCGCGGAGAAGCTGCACGCTGAATGGACTGGAGGACAGAATCCGGTTTCTGGAATGCGATGTGGCTGATCTGGCAGGGCAGATGCCTCAGCTGCGGGGCAGTGCGGACGCCGTCGTTTCCAATCCGCCTTATGTCGCCAGAGGCGCCGGTATCATCAATACAGAAGACAGCAAGTTTCTGTCCAGACAGGAGTCAACGGCAGGGATTGATGAGTTTGCAGCGGCGGCAGGATTCCTGTTGAAGGAAAGAGGCCATTTCGTTCTGGTTCACAGACCATCCAGACTGGTGGATATCTTTTGCAGCTGCAGGAAATACGCCCTGGAACCGAAGGATATCCAATTCGTTTCACCGCGCAGAGATGCCAAACCAAACATCGTACTCGTCCACTGCACCAAAGGCGGGGGACGGGAACTTGACTATCGGGAGCATCTTTTTGTCTACGGTGCAGACGGGAATTACAGCCCTGAAATCATGGAAATTTACGAAAAAACTCGTTGAAAATATTTCCAAATTGTGCAATAATATCATATACGGGAGGCGGGGAAAATTATGAGTGTAACATTAGATCTAAAAACACTGCTTATAGCATTAGTTCTCATTGCACTTATCATTCTGATCATCTATGCAATTCTGGCGGTCAGGAAACTTCTGGTAACACTGGATCACACGAACAAGGTGCTAGAGGATGTTGAAGTCGTTTCAGCAATTGCTTCAGCACGCAGTCAGGATGTAGACGGCATCATCACGAATGTTTCCAGCACCGTTGCTGATCTTTCGGATGCAGTCAAAGGAAATCAGGGCACAATGTCCGCTGTCGCAAGCATCGTTAAGTCTGCGGCGTCCATCAAAGGCATGATGTCAGACAATAAATAGGAAATAATACCGAAAGGAGTTTTCATATGAAGGCAACGGGAATAGTAAGAAAAGTAGATGAGCTCGGAAGAATCGTATTACCTATCGAGCTGAGAAGAACACTGAACATCGATATCAGAGATCCATTGGAAATCTATGTTGACGGAGAATCCATCATGCTGAAGAAATATCAGCCGGCATGCATCTTCTGCGGCAGCTCAGATGGTGTTAAGCAGATTCACGGCAAGAACGTCTGCGCGAAGTGCGTCAAGGAGCTTCAGGAGTTATAGAAGGCAGAATAATAGAGAAGAAAAGGTGCAATTCATTTGCCCTTTTTTTACGTAAGGAGATATGACGTGGCTAAATTAGTAGTAAGAAAAAGCGAGCCTCTTCACGGCGAAGTCAAAATCAGTGGTTCCAAGAATGCTGTTTTGCCGATTCTGGCAGCAACACTTCTGACAGAGGAGGAATGCATCATCAAAGATGCGCCTGCCCTCAGGGATGTAGATGTTATGTGCGACCTGCTCAGAAGTCTTGGTGCTGCCGTTGAGAGCAATCTTGAACATAATGAAGTAAAAGTCAGAGCGGAAGGTGAAATCAAGTGCGAAGCACCGTTCGAACTGGTCAAGATGATGAGAGCATCCATTCTTGTGCTCGGAGCACTGCTTCTCAGAAGCGGCAGAGCGTTGATTCACCTGCCAGGCGGATGTGCGATAGGAGAAAGACCAATCGAACTTCATCTGAAGGGCCTGAGAGCTCTTGGTGCGGAGATCGACGAGCAGTCACTCTCCAAGGGAATCGTTGATGCGAAGGCAGGAAAGCTCAAAGGCAGCACGATTTACCTCGATTTCCCAAGTGTAGGCGCAACGGAAGTCATCATCATGGCTGCCTCTCTGGCGGAAGGCACTACGATCCTCGAAAATGCTGCCCAGGAGCCTGAAATCGTCGATCTGGCCAACTATCTCAATAAGATGGGGGCGAGGATCAAGGGCGCAGGAACTGACACGATTAAGATAGAAGGCGTTGAGAAACTCCACGGTGTTTCCCATCATGTCATCCCTGACAGAATCGAAGCCGGAACATTTATGGTCAGCGCTGCAATCACAAAGGGACGCATTCTCGTCAAGAACATGCTCCCGGATCACCTCAAGGCCGTTATCGCCAAGCTCAGAGAGTGCGGTGTCGTCATCGAGATGACAGATGAAGGCGTCATTGTAGACGGAAGCCGGAACACCATTGTGTCTACAGATATCAAAACACTTCCGTATCCAGGTTTCCCGACAGACATGCAGTCACCGTTCATGGCTCTGCTGACAGTGGCCAAGGGACCTAGCGTGGTTATGGAGACTGTATTTGAGAACAGATTCATGCATGTTGCAGAGTTCAACCGCATGGGTGCCAATATAAGAACAGAAGGGAAGTGCGCTATCATACCTGGCGGCAGAACCCTGCAGGGAGCTCCTGTCATTGCGACCGACCTGAGAGCAGGGGCAGCTGTTGTCCTGACAGGCCTCGTAGCAGAAGGCAAGACAGAAGTTTCCCAAATCTATCACATCGACAGAGGATATGAGCATTTTGTAGACAAACTCAAAGCGTTGGGAGCAGATATCGAGCGTATCGAGGACTAAATAGCGAATCGAAGACTACATTAAGCAAAATCAAAAAGCGGCCATGGGCCGCTTTTTCTGTATCGTTTAAGATCTCGTTTTACTACTTCTGAACGGAAGGGTCCAGGAAGTTGATGAGGTTCTCCAGAACCGTCTTTCTGTCACCTTTTTCGAAGGTATAGATGATCATATTCTGTTCCGGCATGTCCTTGGCGATGATATCGTTCTCATACTGTCTGAGGCTCGTTGCGGTTTCGATTTGCCCCTGTAGTGGAACAGCGCTTGTAAAGAAACTTACGAGATTGCTTTTGGCATCGGAATTCCAGAGACGCCCTGTTTTCTTACATTCATATGTAGTGCTGCAAAGACCGGCAGTCGTTTCGTATTCCATCGAGAGACTGTCAAGATAGCTTTCGCCGCGTGCTCTCATGTTTATGACCAGATCCAAATTGCCCTTGGAAGCATTGACAGATTCTATATAGGAAGCAGCATAAATCAGACCGGAGTCTTCATCCTGCTGGCATACGCCGGTGTTGAGGGTGTACATGAGGCTGACGAGATTTCCTGCAACATCCTCGCTTAAGACTTTATCCGGCATATCCGTCTCTTCCATGGTGTATTCAAACTCAGCTTCCAGTTTTTCGAACTTGTCAGCCATATTTTCATAAGACTTATCAAATCTGGACTTAAAGCTTTCGATGTGGTTGGAATCCACTACGACGACAGCATCAGCATAATATGGTGTGTAGCCTTTGTTGCTTTTGCTTGTGAAGGAAGCAATGTCAAAGAGTTTTCCTGAACTTTTGCCGGAAGCCAGGAAGCTGCCGATGGTATTGATTGGATTCGGATAACTGTTGCCTTTGACGAAATCAAAAGGATCCGTATACTCAGGCATGGACATCTTGATTTCGAATGCCTGCGCATAAGTGGATTCCGTATCTTTGCTGGAATTGTGGAACGTGCTCACTGCTGCAACAGGACCGGAAGTCAGAATGGTGTTGTTGTTTCCGGTGTTGAGGTTGATGAGGTTATCACACTTGATGAATTCTGCAGGCACCTCGTCAATTCCCACGAACTGACCGCCGGCACGCTCTGTGATGACGAGGGAAATATCACCATGTTCGACAGGGCCGAGAAGGGCAGTCTGTCCGGTGGCGATCAGATCCTTGTTGGACTGAGTGTTTTCAGTATTGAAACTGCAGAGGAGAACGCAGTCAGGCTCACCTTCATAGCCTTTCACAGCGCTGTTCTTCAGCACCATGGAGTGTTCTCCTGCAAAAGCAACATTGATGCTGTTTGCCGCAGCCCAGTTGTTCATATAATCGGTAAATGCTGAGAATTCACAGCTTTCTTCTGTAAACACTTCGCTGAACGCATCTTCGTTCGCGCTGAGAAATTCGCGGAGCTCGCCGCTTCGGTCCACTTCACCGCATCCTGAAAGGGAGAGTGATATTACAAAGATGATAGATATAATAAAAGGAAGTAACCGTTTCATTGTAGATTTCTCCTTGTGCATGCCTGAAACTGTAATTATAATAACATTATACATCACATCTACTTTATTGGTGTTAAAAATACATTAAGGCAGGTCATAAAAATGAGCACGAGAATAGAAACCGAAAACCTTATCATCCGGGATGTCTGCTTCAGTGATTACGAGCAATTTGCCCAGTGGGAGGTGGATCCGGATATGACAAAGTACTTTTCGCTGGACGCGGACAGGACTTACGAGGATGTGGTCACAGAGGGCTTCGCATTCAAGGAGGATAAGAGCATTCTGGACCTGACAATCACACGAAAAGAGGACGGACAGCCCCTTGGAAGGATCATCATCACCAGAATCGATACGCATTCCAAGTCTCTTGATGTCACGAAGATCTATGTCGGCGGCGACAGAAGGGGATCCGGCATCGGAAGCGAGGCTCTCTTAGGGCTGATGAAGTATCTGTTTGAAGAGCGCGGCCTGCAGAGAGTGACGCTCGATTACTACACAGGTAATACCAGAGCAGCGGATTTATATCGGAAACTGGGATTTGTAGACGAGGGTGTGGCACGAAACGCCACCTGCAAGGATGGAAATTATTATGATCTGAACCTGATGTCCATCCTTAGAGACGAATATTTTGATAAATACGGACAGGCTTAAGAGTATAGGAAAGAAATACCAGTCCTATGGTATAAAAGGGTTCACGCTTCATTGACATAAATATTTATATAGTAAACTCCGATTTTTTCGGAGTTTTTGTGTATTTTTGATGAATTTCTTATTGACGGGTAGTCTATTTTGTGTATAATCATTCGTGAACGTCAAAATGACCACAAGATATAGTGAGGAAGTAAAAATGAGTGAAATCAAAGAAATCATCAAACGAGACGGTAGAACCGTGGAGTTCGACATATCAAAAATATCGGATGCCATCTATAAGGCAGCAGAAGTCCTGGGAGGACAGGATAGAGATACATCAAACTATCTTGCGAGACAGGTCGAGCTCTATCTTACAGAGGTTCAGCACAATGAAATTCCTACAGTAGAGCAGATTCAGGACACTGTTGAGAAGGTTCTCATCGAAAACGGTCACGCCAGAACTGCCAAGGAGTTCATACTCTACAGAGCGGAACGTACCAGAGTTAGAGATATGAACACCAGACTGATGAAGACCTATGAAGATCTTACATTTAAGGATGCCAAGGACAACGATACAAAGCGTGAAAACGCCAATATCGACGGCGATACCGCTATGGGCACCATGCTCAAGTACGGTTCCGAGGGTGCGAAACAGTTCTATGAGATGTTCGTGCTCAAGCCAGAGCACGCGAAGGCCCATAGAGAAGGAGACATCCATATCCACGATATGGACTTCCTGACTCTGACAACAACATGCTGCCAGATCGATATCGAAAAGCTCTTCAAGGGCGGATTCTCAACCGGACACGGTCATCTGAGAGAGCCGAACGATATCCAGAGCTATTCCGCGCTCGCCTGCATCGCGATCCAGTCAAACCAGAACGACCAGCACGGCGGACAGAGTATCCCTGACTTCGATTACGGCATGGCGCACGGCGTCGTCAAGACATACAGGAAGCTGTACTGGACGAATGTCGGCAAGATGCTTAACCTGCTCTTTGACATCGAGGAAGGTGTCGAGAAGGTCAAGGCCATCGGCAAGGAGATCATGGAAGAGTACAACCTCTGGCCGATCATTGCAGACGACAACGGATACAAGGAAATCGAGCAGCAGTATCTTGAGAAACTCATCGATGCCAAGTACATCCCTACGATTCAGAAGAAGGCTACAAAGTATGCCAATGAAGAAGTAGACAGAGCGACATATCAGGCAATGGAAGCATTCGTGCACAATCTCAACACGATGCACTCCAGAGCAGGCGCGCAGGTTCCGTTCTCATCCATCAACTTTGGTACGGACACATCTCCGGAAGGAAGACTTGTCATCAAGAACATCCTTCTGTCCATCGAAGCAGGACTGGGCAACGGTGAAACGGCGATCTTCCCGGTCAGCATTTTCAAGGTCAAGGAAGGCATCAACTACAATCCGGAAGATCCGAACTACGACCTGTTCAAGCTGGCAATGAAAGTATCTGCTAAGAGACTCTTCCCGAACTTCGCATTCATCGATGCGCCGTTCAACCTCGCATACTACAAAGAGGGAGATCCGAATACGGAGATCGCTTACATGGGATGCAGAACAAGAGTCATCGGAAATGTCCACGATCCTTCCAGACAGGTTGTCGGAGGAAGAGGAAACCTCAGTTTCACCTCAATCAATCTGCCTAGAATCGCAATCAAGGCTCATGGTGATATCGACTTCTTCTTTGAAGAACTGAACCGTAAGCTGAATCTGGCCATTGACCAGCTCATGGAGAGATACAAGATCCAGGCGAGCAAGAAGGTCAGAAACTATCCGTTCCTCATGGGACAGGGCGTATGGATGGATTCCGACAAGTTGAAGGAAGACGACACAGTAGGCGAAGTCCTCAAGCACGGAACGCTGAGCGTAGGCTTCATCGGTCTTGCTGAAACACTGAAGGCGCTGATGGGAGTTCACCACGGCGAAAGTCCGGAAGCCCAGAGCCTGGGACTGGAAATCATCGGTTTCATGAGAAAGAGACTGGATGAAGAGTCCAAGAAGACAGGATTCAACTACACGTTGTTGGCAACACCGGCAGAAGGTCTGTCAGGAAGATTTGTAAGAATCGACAGAGCCAAGTACGGCGTGATCGAAGGAGTAACAGACAGAGAGTACTATACGAACTCATTCCACATTCCTGTATACTTCAACATCAATGCCTTTGAGAAGATCAAACTGGAAGCGCCTTATCACGCGCTCACAAACGCAGGCCATATCAGCTATATCGAGCTGGACGGAGACCCAACCAAGAACCTGGATGCCTTTGAACAGGTTGTAAGATGCATGAAAGAGAGCGGCGTAGGATACGGCAGCATCAACCATCCTGTAGACAGAGACCCTGTATGCGGATACACCGGAATCATTGATAATGAATGCCCATGCTGCGGCAGAACAGAAGATGACGGCGATACAGGATTCGAGAGAATCAGACGTATCACAGGATATCTTGTAGGAACCATGGACAAGTGGAACGACGCCAAGACAGCAGAAGAAAAGGACAGAGTCAAGCACTCACTTGGCAATGAGACCATGGAGCAGCTGGATGAAGCTGCAGAGTAAACTCTGACAATAGAGAGGACGATAACAATGGCAGATTCAATCAGAATCGCCGGAATAATGAGAGAATCGATCGTTGACGGCCCGGGTATAAGATTTGCAGTCTTTTGCCAGGGCTGTCCTCACGATTGCCCGGGATGCCACAATCCTGAAACTCATGATTTTGCCGGCGGAACAGAAGTATCAGTCGAACGACTGCTGCAGGAATTCGATAAGGACCCACTTCTGGCAGGCGCGACGTTTTCCGGCGGCGAGCCCATGTGCCAGGCGGAAGGGTTCGCGGCCCTCGGCAGAGGAATCAAAGAGAGAGGCAAGACCATCACCATATACAGTGGCTACACTCTTGAACAGCTTCTCTCAAAGGCAAGAGAAGACAAGTATGTGAAGGAACTGCTGCAGATGTGCGACCTTCTCATCGACGGACCGTTCGTCAAGGCGAAGCGTGATTTGACCCTCAAATTCCGCGGAAGCTCGAATCAGAGGCTCATCGATATGCAGAGGACCTGGAAGGAAGGACGACTTGTTCTCTGGGAGGAATAAAAATTCCTTGCATAGGTCATTGCCATGTGCTATAATCTCAAATGTTCGAGCTGAAATTATGCGAATGCATTAATATACTAGAAAACAAGGAGGTGCGCCAGATGTCAAACAAGTGCGAAATATGCGGAAAAGGTCAGGTTTCCGGTAATAACGTATCCCACTCAAACAGACACACTAAGAGAAAGTGGAATGCTAATATTCAGACAGTCAGAATCAATGACAACGGAACAGTCAGAAGAGCCAAGGTATGCACAAGATGCCTCAGATCAGGCAAAGTTGAGCGTGCCCTGTAAACCAGACCATTTACACCTGCCTTGGGCAGGTGTTTTTTTTATCCCTTTTATGGTACAATTCAGCTATGTTCGATAAAGAAACCGATTTAGGAAAAATACACTTTCCCGCAAGTGTCATAGAGAGAATCGTAAAAGACGCCGTAAACACCTGCGACGAAAAGGTCTTCCTCAACAAGTACAAAGGGAAATATATGAATATTGTTCCCGGCGGCGACCATACAGCAGAGGAAAAGGACGCAGGAATCAACATCACGGTTTATGTTATCATGTCATTCGGCGCCAGCATCGGCAAGTACTCCAAGCGGATGCTCACGTACATCTATGAAAATGTGGAGAAGGTGATGGGCAGAAGACCGAGCAGTGTGACCATCGTGGTGACAGGTCTGAAGTCAAAGGACAATATCGCAAAAAGACATATAGAAATTACAGAGTAGCACATGGAGCTTGCAGATAAGATCACAACATTAAAAGGTGTAGGCCCGAAGAAGGCGGAGGCTTTCGCGCGGCTCGGCATAGAAACTGTAGAGGATCTTGTATTCGCATTTCCGAGAATCTATGAGGACAGAAAGAACATTGTTCCGATTGAGAAACTCAAGAAAGGCGAAACGGCGCTCTTCATCGGTGAAGTCGATGTGATCAGACCGGGAGGGTATTACAGAGGAAGAGGTTCCAGAGTGCTGCGGATGCTCGCAACAGATGATACAGGCTCAATTGAGGTTGTATTTTTTAATGCGGCATATCTGGCCAAAACCATACACAAAGGCGACAGGCTCGCCTTCTACGGAAAGCCGGTGTACAACAGAGACCGCCTGCAGGTCGTCCATCCACAGTTCGAAAAGGCGGACAATGCTGAAACCGGAATCCTTCCCGTATATCCGCTCACAAGCGGCATCACACAGAGGGAGATGCGGCGGCTGCAGAAGCTCGTTCGTCCGCTCTACAGTCAGGTGGAGGACATTCTGAGTTCTGAGACGATCCGCAGAAACAATCTGTGCGGAATCGAGTATGCCATTAAAAATGTCCACTTCCCGGATGACAGACAGAACTATCTGGAGGCAAAGTACCGGCTGATATTTGATGAGTTCATGGTCTTGGAAACAGGGCTCATGGCATCGAAGATCAGCGAGCAGGAGTATGAGAGGGGAAGCCGATTCCTTGACGATAGCTCAGAAACAGAGTTCATAAAGTCTCTGCCGTATCCACTGACAGGGGCGCAGCAGCGCTGCGTCACTGAAATCATGGGGGATCTCACATCGGACAAACCGATGAACAGACTGATCCAGGGAGATGTTGGGTCCGGAAAGACTGCCGTTGCGCAGATTGCGATGTTCAAGGCTGTCAGAAGCGGATATCAGGCTGTCATGATGGCACCGACAGAAATCCTCGCCAGGCAGCATTACGAAGGAATCAGCAGGGACTTTGAGGCCTTTGGAATCAAAACCGGATTTCTCTCCGGCAATATGAAAGCGGCAGAGAAGAGACAGGTGCTGGAGGGGCTGTCCGATGGTTCCATCCAGGTGCTCATCGGCACTCATGCCGTGATCCAGCCTGATGTTGTATTCCACAATCTCGGACTTGTCATTACCGACGAGCAGCACAGATTCGGTGTCAGTCAGAGAATCAAGCTCAAAGATAAGGGTGATCGGGCCAACGTGCTCGTCATGACGGCAACGCCGATTCCGAGGACGCTGGCGGTCGTTCTGTATGGTGATATGGATGTCTCCGTCATCGATGAGATGCCGCCTGGACGCATGCCGGTCGTCACGAGGTGTCTTACGGGATTCGATGCGAGAGAGAAATGCTACGACTTCGTTGAACGGCAGATTCGGGAAGGGCATCAGATCTACGTCGTTACGCCGCTCATCGATGAGTCCGAGGCCATGGACGCCAGATCAGCCGCCCAGGTCTATGAGGAGCTTGCCGCGCGTTTCGCCAGAACAGAAATGATCCACGGCAGCATGAAACAGGCGGAGAAGGATGATATCATGGCGCGTTTCAGCGCAGGAGAAATCGATGTTCTTGTTGCGACAGTGGTGATTGAAGTCGGCATCAATGTGCCGAATGCCACTGTCATGGTGGTCGAGAACGCTGAACGTTTCGGTCTCGCCCAGCTCCACCAGCTGAGAGGCCGCGTAGGCAGAGGCAAGTGGCAGTCGTACTGTTTCCTGATCACGGAAGGGCAGTCCGAGCTGGCTTTGAAGAGAGGCGAAATCATGGAAGCGTCTTCTGACGGGTTTTATATCGCGGAAGAGGATCTGAAGCTGAGGGGACCGGGCGAGATCTTCGGCACCCGGCAGCACGGTCTTCCGGATATGAGACTGGCGGATATGGCGAAGCACATGAATGTCCTGAATGACGCCAGAGATGAAGCAAAAGCAATCCTGGAAGATGACCCGAAACTGCAGAAACCGCAGAATCAGCCGCTGAAGCATAGAGTTGTGAAATTAATGGGAAAGGATATGGCACTGAACTTATGAGAGTCATAGCAGGAAAATACAAAGGCAGAAAACTGAATTCCCCGGACGATTACAGCGTGAGGCCGACTACGGACAAGGTGAAAGAGGCTATGTTCAGCATCCTGACGAATGAGCTGTACGGAGCACGCGTACTGGATCTGTTCGCAGGCACAGGGGGACTCGGCATTGAGGCGCTCAGCCGCGGGGCGGAGTACTGTCTGTTTGCGGATTCCTCCAGAAGGAGCCTGGAAATCCTCAGATCGAACCTGGAACACTGTAAGATCGAAGAGGAAGTCAGAATCAAGGCGGGAGATTACCGGAAGGTGCTCAAAAACCTGACGGGCAGAATCGAGGATGGGCTGGAAGAACCCTTTGATATCATTCTTCTGGACCCGCCATATGACGGTGGATACATGGATGAGATCTTTACGCTGATCTCAGAGGGAGGCCTTCTGGCCGGCGATGGAACGATTGTCGCAGAGCACAGAAAAGAGGAAGATCTTCCGGAGGAATTCCACGGCTTCGTCAAAGTGAAAGAAAGACGATATGGTGTGGTGAAGCTTTCGATTTACAACAATATGTAGTTGCTTTATAAAATGAACTATGATAAAATTTTTTAGAAGCCGCAGGAGGTAATCTACGATGACAAAAGCACTCTATTCAGGCTCATTTGATCCTTTGACGATGGGACATATGGACATCATCAAACGGGCGGCGAAGCTGTATGATGAGCTGACGATAGGCATAATAGTCAATCCTTCGAAAAAAGCGATGTTCACTCTTGAAGAGAGAGAGGAAATGCTCAAAGAAGTCCTGAAGGATTACGACAATGTTAAAGTGGATCATTTTTCGGGGCTTTTGGCTGATTACGTTAACAGGAACGGATTCGATGTCGTCGTGAGAGGTCTCAGAAACACGACAGATTTCGATTATGAGATGCAGATGGCACAGGTGAATGACAGGCTGTTCCATCATGCTGCGGAAACAGTATTCCTGATGGCGGATCCGCGATACTCGTTTATCAGTTCAAGTGTGGTCAGGGAAGTGAGCTCACTTGGCGGAAGCATAGAAGGACTCGTTCCGGAAGAAATACTAAAAAGAATGGTCAAATAAACATTTATTGTCAGGAGGACACGAATGAGAGTTTTGGAATTACTTGAAGAAATCGAAGAGATAGTGGATACTGCGGCGGGATTTCCGCTCACAGGAAAGATCATGATCGACTCAGAGGAGCTCCTTGAGATCGTAAGAGAGATCCGTTCCGAGCTTCCGGATGAGATCCAGCAGGCGCAGTGGATCAAGAATGAACGTGAGAGAATCATTGCTGAGGCGAAGAACCAGTACGAGTCAGTTATCGAAGATGCGCAGAAACAGGCGGACGCTCTTGTTGAGAACAACGACATCACAGTCAGATCCAAGATGAGAGCAGACGAGCTGATGAGTGTTACAGAAGAGACAGCAAAACAGCTCAAAGTCAGCACATATGAGTATCTCGACGGTATCCTCTACAATTTCCAGGGTAAGATGGAACACCTGAACTCCATATACTTCGGCGAGATGTTCGGAAGCATCGAAAAAGCCTTTGAAGAAATCAATACGGCTTTGGCAGCCAACAGAGGCGAACTCCAGGATATGGCGTACAAAGCTCAGATCAGCGCTGAGAGCAGACCTGAATTCTCAAAACCTCTGCCTGATATGAATATGGAACCAGTCATGGACGAAGAGGCGCCGGAAGAATAAAACGAGAACAGAAAGTACGAATGTGTCAGGGGTATCCGCTCTGACACATTTTATTTTAGTGAGTTTTTCAGTATGACAACAGTAGGTATTACAGCTGAATACAATCCTCTCCACAATGGGCACGCATATCATGTGGCCCGGGCCAGGGAACTGTCGGGCGCTGATTGCGTCATCGCCGTCATGAGCGGAAACTTCACCCAACGCGGGGAACCTGCCGTGAGCGATAAGTGGGAGAGAGCAAAAGCAGCCGCTATCTCTGCAGAAGTGGATCTGGTGGCCGAGCTTCCGTTTGCCTTTGCATGCAGCAAGGCGTCTATTTTCGCGTCGGGAGCGGTGGATATTCTTGTTGGACTCGGCGTCGACTGCATTTCCTTCGGATGTGAAGCAGAAGAACCGTCGCAGCTGCGAAACCTCGCAGAGGTGCTCGTGTCCGATGCAGCGGCAATCGAGGATAGCCGGTTGGACTGCATGAAGAAAGGAATCTCCAGCGCAAAAGCATACGAGCTGGCTGTGACAGAGGCGGCCGGTGAGCAGGCTGCGATGCTTTTGCATGAGCCAAACAACATTCTGGCAATCGAGTATCTGAAGCGGATCCTGTATTGGCGCGGCAAGGGAAGAACGGTAACGGATCTCCCTGTCAGACGATTCGGCAGCGGTTACAAGGATGCAGCAGGGGAGAATGCAGGATTTGCCGGAGCAGGCGCGCTGCGGAAGATGATGGAAGCGGGAGAAGATATCAGCAGGTACATCCCTTGCGCGCAGCAGTTCGAGGATACAGCGCTGATGCAGTCCAGATATCTGCAGCAACTGAAGGGAATTGCTCTGCGAAGCGATGCGGATCAGTTAAGCCGTATCTACGGTGTAGGAGAAGGCATGGAGAACGCCATCATCAGAGAACTGAGAAAGGCCGAAGACCTTGAACAATTGATTGCGGCGCTCACATCAAAGAGATACACCCAGGCTACAGTGCGGCGTGCGCTGACACATCTGCTCGTGGGCGCAAGCTGGGACGAAGTGGATCGATTGGCAGCAGAAAGTCCATCTGCGGTCAGACTTCTGGCTGCCCGTGACGCCGGCAGAAGGTTTATGCGGGAGCGTGATGATGAGACCATCAGAATCGTCACGAACAGAAATAAAGAGGATGATCAGCTTTCACCTTCTGATAGAGAGCTCCTCGATCTGGACGAGAGGGCAGCAGATCTCTACAATCTTCTCAGAGGAAGAGACATCAGGACATCATCCGACAGGGTGATGCGACCGTACATAGAATAAAACCAATTCATATTTGCATAAATTGCATAAAAAAATCATGCGCAGAGGACATATTGCACACTATTTGTGATATAATGCTATATGTGCCTTTGCGCACTTTAATTACAGAAAATAATTGATCACAGGAGGAAAACTACAATGAAAGTATTGGTTATCAACTGCGGAAGTTCTTCACTGAAGTATCAGGTGCTCGACATGCAGAACGAAACGCTTGAGTGCAAAGGTCTCGTTGAGAGAATCGGCATGGACGGATCACAGATCACACATGAGAAGACAGGAATGGATAAGTTCAAGCTGGTAGTACCGATGGAGAACCACAAGGACGCAATCGGTCACGTGCTCGCAGCAATTCAGGACGAGGAACACGGCGTAGTAAAAGATATGAGTGAAATCGGCGCTGTAGGACACAGAGTAGTACACGCAGGCGAAAAGTTCGCCAAGTCAGTTCTTATCACAGATGAAGTCATCAAGGCTCTTGAAGAGTGTACTCCGCTGGCACCGCTCCACAACCCACCGAACCTTCTCGGTATCGCAGCTTGTCAGGAACTTATGCCGGGAACTCCTATGGTTGGTGTTTTCGACACAGCATTCCATCAGACAATGCCTCCTGAATCATATATATACGCAATCCCTTATGAGTTCTATACAAAGCATGGCATCAGAAGATACGGATTCCACGGAACTTCACACAAGTATGTTGCTGAGAGAGCTGCGGACATCCTCAATGTCAATCTCGACGATCTGAAGCTGATCACATGCCATCTGGGCAACGGTGCATCCGTATCAGCCATCAAGAGAGGTAAGTGCATCGACACTTCCATGGGATTCACGCCGCTGGAAGGTCTCGTAATGGGAACAAGATCAGGCGATATCGACCCTGCCATCGTAACTTACATGAGACAGTGCGAAAACCTGGATCAGGGTGTTGCAAATGAAATCCTGAACAAGAAGTCAGGCGTACTGGGCATCTCCGGCGTATCAAGCGACTTCAGAGACCTGGAAGCAGCAGCGGAAGAAGGAAACGAAAGAGCACTGCTCGCACTGAAGGTATTCGCGCACAAAGTAAGATTCTACATCGGAGCATACATTGCTGAGATGAACGGATGCGATGCAATCGTATTCACAGCAGGCGTTGGTGAAAATGATATCGGCATGAGAGACATCATCTGCAACGATCTTGGAAATCTGGGAATCAAGCTGGATGTCGTTAAGAACAGAATCAGAGGTAAGGAAACAATCATCTCAAGAGATGATTCAAGAGTTAAGCTCATCCTCATCCCTACCAATGAGGAACTGATGATTGCAAGAGATACTGTAGCAATCGTTACTGGAAAAATGCACTAAAAACAATCAATAAGTTAAGTCAAAAGAGAGGTCAGAAGATTATGAAGAGAAAACCAAACATCGCAGTAGTCGGAGCAACGGGAGTCGTAGGTTCGACGTTCCTGAAGGTCCTTGAAGAAAGAGATTTTCCATTTGAGAACATCTATATGATGGCATCCGCCAAATCAGCAGGAAAGAAGCTGACATTCAAGGGAAAGGAATACACCGTTGAAGAGCTGACCGAGCACTCTTTTGACAAACCAATCGATATTGCTCTGTTTTCAGCCGGCGGTAGCACGAGTGCCAAGTTTGCTCCAATCGCTGCCTCAAAGGGCGTTGTTGTTGTAGACAACAGCAGCCAGTGGAGAATGTACGATGACGTTCCTCTGGTTGTTCCTGAAGTCAATCCTGAGGATATTTCCTGGAACAAAGGCATCATCGCAAATCCGAACTGCTCCACGATTCAGGCTATGGTTGCACTGAAGCCGCTGCAGGACAAATACGGCATCAAGAGAGTTGTATACTCAACCTATCAGGCAGTATCAGGATCCGGGGTCAAAGGCATCAACGATCTGAAGAACGGACTCGAGGGAAATGACGAAGAACTGCAGGCTTACGCTCATCCGATCGCAGGAAACTGCCTTCCGCACATTGATGTATTCATGGACAATGGATACACCAAGGAAGAGATGAAGATGATCAATGAGACCCACAAGATTCTTCACGATGATGATATCAAGGTAACAGCGACGACAGTTCGTGTTCCTGTCTTTGATTCCCACAGTGAGTCAATCAACATTGAACTCGAAAAACCATTTGAACTGGAAGATGTTGTTGAGTGCTTCAGAAACTTCCCGGGTCTTATCGTTCAGGATGATGTGGCCAACAACGTTTATCCGCTTGCATTGGATGCAGCTGGAACGGACGAAGTTTATGTGGGCAGAATCAGGAGAGACTACTCCGTAGAAAACGGCATCAACATCTGGGTCGTTGCGGACAACATCCGCAAAGGCGCTGCAACGAACGCCGTTCAGATCGCAGAGAAGCTTCTGGAGGAAATGCCGGACTAAACGGATGAACAGAAACACTAAAAAACGGACCATACGGTCCGTTTTTTTTAGCTTGTTAACTGATTATTCAGCAGCCATGATGTCCTTGCCATCATAGTAGTTGCAGTTAGGGCATACTCTGTGAGGAAGCTTTGGTTCGTGGCACTGTGGACAAATTGAAATGCCAGGGGCCTTCTTCTTCATGTTTGCTGCCTTTCTCTGATGAGTTACTGCTTTTGAAGTTTTTCTCTTAGGTACTGCCATGTTTACACCTCCTTCGTGCCGGTTATAGCACGCCTCCGCCGAACTGGCATCGGCGACTGATTTCAATATTTCTTGACATACGAAAAACCCGTATGTCGCAACATTGAAAGTATACACGCGTCAGGGTTCGTTTGTCAACAACAAAATGTGAATCTTATGTGAAACCGATGGCAGTTCCCTTGAAAGGGCATGGGACCCTATGTTATCATCAATTTGTATGTGCAGAAAAGGAACAGTAATAAAAATCGCAGGAGCGTATGTTGCATGGGTTATGGGCTCAGGTTTTGCCACGGGGCAGGAAATTCTGCAGTTTTTCACAAGCTTCGGGTACGACAGTCTGCTGCTCATTGGAATGAACCTGATTGGATTTTTGCTCATCGGACCGATGATTCTGGAATCGGGGTTCAAAAATGGTGAGCAGAGCCATTTCCAATACTTCTGCGGCAGATATGTAGGGACATTCTATGACTGGTTCCTGCCGGTGAGCATGTTCGCGGGTATGGTCATACTGATTTCCGGCTCCGGCGCCACACTGCAGGAGTATTACGGACTCAATCACTATGTGGGCGCGCTCATCATGGCAGCAGCGGCTCTGATTGCGTATATCGCGGGATTTCAGAGGTTCGTGAAGGTCGTCTCCTTCATCGGACCGGCCATCATCGCTTTTACGGTTTTTGTCGGTGTGGTAACGCTGCTACGAGACTGGGATGGCCTTGCTATGGTGAACAACTTCCCGGATGAGATGGAGGCCAAGCAGCCTGTCGCATTCCCATGGCTGTCCGGACTTCTATACATCTCATATAACCTAAGCGGAGGATCCAAATACTACACCGCATTGGGGAAATCTGCTAATACAGTAAAAGAGGCTTTCTGGGGAGCCGTGATCGGGACAATCGCTCTGATGGCTGCCATTCTCCTCATGAACTGCGCGATGCTGACGGATATCGGGCAGACGGCAGTACAGGAAGTGCCGACCCTCTATCTCACGAGAAAGATATCATACTCACTGGGCGCAGTGTTCAGCATTATTCTCATCATGGGAATCTTCTCCTCTTGCAGCGCAATGCTGTGGACGGTAAGCGAGAAGTTTGTGAAGCAGGGAACAGCAAAGAGCCGCATTTTTGCAGGATGCCTTTGCATTGCAGCGTTCCTCCTGGGGCTGCTGCCTTTCGCTGAATTAGTTGGAAAAGTCTACACAGTGCTTGGATATGCGGGACTTGTTTTCGCGGCCTGTGTTATCTATAAACGCATTCATACAATCATTGGGAGAAAAGGACAATGATCGGAACATTTGTAAATGTCGGAACCATTATTGTGGGAAGCCTCATAGGCGGGCTCTTCAAAAAAATCATGAGCGACAGGGTCAATGACGCGCTCTTCATTGCGATGGGCATGGCCGCCTTCGGACTCGGCATCAATGCCGTGGTGCAGAACATGCCGAACACACAATATCCGGTTCTGTTCATCTTCAGTCTGGCCTTTGGAGGAGCCATAGGAACCATCCTCAGGCTTCAGGACAGAGTGGATCATATCACAAAGAGGAAGGGCGGAGACGGAAGGCTTGGCGAAGGCATCGTCACAGGATGTCTCCTGTTCTGCGTCGGCACGCTCTCTATTCTGGGACCGGTGCAGAGCGCTCTGTACCAGGATCACACCTTTCTGTTCACCAATGCTACGCTTGATCTTGTAACGGCTATGGTGCTTGCGAGCACCTACGGAATCGGGATGTGTCTTGCCGCTGCCGTTCTCTTCTGCTGGCAGGGCGGCATTTACGGACTTACATTGCTCTTGGGCAATTTCATCACAGATACCATGATGTGTGAACTCAGCATCGTCGGAGGATTTCTGATCGCCATGTCCGGTATCGGAATCCTCGGGCTGAAAGACTGCAGGACGGTCAACTTCCTTCCTGCGCTGATCGTTCCACCAATCTGGTGTGTCATAGCAGCTCATTTATTATAAGGAGGAACCGGAATGGCAGGAATGAACTTCTTTGCAATCGTTATCATCATAGCGATCATCGTAATATATATCATCGACAAGAGAAAAAGGGATAAAGACAAGTAGTAAGTCATAAGGGGGTATCATAATGAAACTGAGAGTAATCGCGGGCGTTGCCTTTGCAATCGCTGCCGCAGCGGTCCTGTGCCTTTTTGGAAGCGGCGTCTGGGACGGCGATGAAGAGAACACAGACGGTATCAGGACGTTCAAAAGCTATCAGCAGATTGAAAAGGTCCTGCGGGACATCGAGGAAGCGGAACCCATTGTCTATGCGACAGGAGTCGTAGAGGATGCAGAGATCGCCGCGGAAAACGGAAGCGACGCTTCTGTCAAAGAGGCGGAGCACTCCGACACCTATTTGCAGGTGGAGAATGTTGATGAAGCAGATATCATCAAGACGGACGGTCATTATATCTACTACACATCCAGACTGGGCTATGACGTCATCGTTGCAAAGGCATCAGAGGGGAAGACGCAAGAGGTGGCTGTATTAAGCGAGGAAGAAACCGGTGTATCAGCGAGTGAACTGTATCTCACAGATGGAAGACTGATCATCGTTGGAACGGAATATAATCCTTCAGAGCTTCCGTATGATTATATGAGGCCTTTGAATACATCGGTTTGCATTTACGATGTTTCCAAACCGGAAGATCCGGAACTTATTCAAAAATACACACAGAGCGGCAGTTGTATTTCCTCCCGCATCAGCAGCGGGTATCTCTATCTGATCACAAGAGATTACCTGGGAGGAGCAGAGGACCGAATCGTACCGATGGCAGGATGCGGAGATGAGTTCGCAAAACTGCAGCCTGAGCAGATCTGCAGCTTCCCGAACCCTTCAACCCGTTCCTATGTTGTAGCGGGTTCCATCAGCGTCAAACAGCCTGCCGGAAAGATAAAAACCCAGACCATAGCTCTTCTGGGCGCGTCTGAGGACATCTACTGCAATGGTAATGCAATCTACTTCATGGATTACCAGTTCCACTATGATGAAAACATGTCAGATGAGCGGACCTCCATCATCCGTGCGGACATCGGCAAAGGCAATATTGCCTTTGCAGAAAAAGGATCCATCAGAGGCCGCGTTCTGAACCAGTTCTCAATGGATGAAAAGGACGGATATCTCAGGGTTGCCGCCACTGCAAACATCAATGGAAAAGATGTGAACTACCTGTACGTTCTGGATGATCATCTGAAGACTGTTGGTAAATTAAGAGGATTTGCGGCAGGAGAAGAAATCAAAGCAGTCAGATTCCTGGGAGAAACCGCATATGTGATCACCTATGAGCAGACAGACCCGCTGTTCGTCATTGATCTGAGCAATCCTAAAGAACCGGAGATGCTTGGCAGTGTCGAAATCACAGGTTTTTCTTCGCTGCTTGTTCCGACCGGTGACGGGAAACTGATCGGTATCGGAATGTCTACTTCTGAAGGAGAGTTCGGGGAGATGGAAGATGGTCTGAAGATAGCGCTCTTTGACATCAGCGATCCGATGGAGCCGAAGGTGCTGGACAGCAAGGAGTACAAAGACAGATCCAGCGATGTACAGTATGATCACAAAGCACTTGTCGTGAATAACAAGGAAGGATGGTATGCTTTGCCGTACATGTCCTGGAATGACGAAACGGGCGGCGTGCTTCAGATTCAGGTTTCAGGAGACAAGCTGGAAGAGACAGCCGATTTCACCGGTGAAACGGGAATCGATCGGTGTCTTTATATAGACGAGTATCTTTATGGCCTTGAATGTGATGAAGACAAGATAATTTCGTGGAAGAGGACGGAATAATCCTATTACGAGGGGCATGTTTTGTTGTATAATGAAGCATATGGCAAAAGGGAGGAAATGAAGTCATGACGAACAAAAACGTTAATCTGGATTTCGAGCAGAGAGTCAAAGATATTATTGGAGAAATCAAAGGCTACGGCTTTGGTATGCTCAACGATATGATTGACCCGCAGTTCGTGGAATGTGATCCGGAACATATGACGTGTAAAGTTAGATACAGAAAGTTCAAATGGGAAGACAACGGGCGCGGTGAGGTGCACGGCGGTGTCATCTCAGCGATGATGGATACGACCATGGGAATCAACGCAATCGCGTTGACAGACGGCAGCGTCTCCACATCGGACATGACGATCAGCTTTCTGAGACCATTCAGAGGCAAATCATTTATCGTTGAGTCAGAGGCAGTGCAGGTCGGAAGCCGTGTCATCAGACTGATGGCCAAAGCCTTTGACGAAGACACAGGTAAATGTCTTGCCATGTCAACCGGCAGTTTCATGCATGTTGACTATGAACAGGCGGCAGAGAAGAAGCTCGGAGTTTAAGGAATACAAGGAGAGTTAGAATGAAAGATAAGAAATTTGAGACAAAATGTGTCCACGGTGCATATAAAGCAGAAAGCGCACAGCCGCAGAATATGCCGATCATCCAGAGTACGACTTACAGATACTACAACGCACATGATGTTGCGGAACTCTTCGATCTGGACAGTCCGAATCACATGTATGCCAGACTGGGCAGCCCAACAGTAGATTATCTGGAACAGAAGATGGCTCTCCTGGAATCCGGAACAGGCGGAATGGCAGCTTCTTCCGGTCAGTCTGCGAACCTGATTGCGTTGCTCAACATTTGCAAAGCAGGGGATCATGTGCTCAGCGGTACGAATATATATGGCGGAACATATAATCTGTTCAATGTAACACTCAGAAGACTCGGAATCGATGTAGAGTTCTTTGATCAGGATATGGAAGTGGAGGAAATCGTCAAGCTGCAGCGGCCGAATACAAAGGCACTCTTCGGAGAAACGCTTGGCAACCCAGCTCTCAGCGTTCTGGATATCGAAAAGTTCGCCAAAGCAGCAAATGAAATGAAGGTTCCGCTCATTGTGGACAATACACTTGCTACCCCGGCACTTTGCAGACCGATCGAATTCGGAGCACATATCGTAACTCATTCGACGACTAAATTTGCGGACGGACATGGAACCAGCATCGGCGGATGTGTTGTAGAAGGCGGAAACTTCGACTGGACGGTAAAAGATGAAAATGGAAATCTCAAGTTCCCGGAGATGGCTGCTCCGGATGAAAGTTACCATGGATTGAATTTCTACGAAAAGTTTGGTCAGGCGGCATTCTGCACAAGACTGAAAGCTGTTATGGTCAGAGACCTGGGCTGCACCATGTCGCCGATGAACGCGTATCTGACACATCAGGGACTGCAGACACTGGATGTCAGAATGGAACGCCATGTTAAGAATGCGGAAGTAGTAGCGAAATTCCTGAAAGATCACCCTATGGTCGATTGGATCATCTATCCTGGGTTGGAAGGGGACAAGTACTACGAATTGGCTAAGAAGTACATGCCTAAGGGCGCAAGCGCTGTTATGAGTTTCGGTGTAAAGGGCGGAAGAGAAGCAGGAGAGAAGTTCCTGGAGAATCTTGACCTCTGCAGTGTCGTAGTCCACGTAGGAGACATCCATACAAGCGTGCTGCATCCTGCAAGCACGACCCACAGACAGCTTTCGGAAGAAGCACAGCTGGCTGCTGGTATCGACCCGGGTCTCATCAGGCTCTCTGTTGGACTTGAAAATGTTGATGATATTGTCGCCGATCTTGATCAGGCGCTGAATAAAGTGAAATAAGCTGAATAAAGTGAAATAGGAGATAACATGCCATTAATAATACCTGACAAATTACCTGCAGCAGGTGCGCTGAAGGATGAAAACATATTTACCATGACTGGTGCCAGAGCGGCATCACAGGATATCCGTCCGCTCAAAGTAATCATTGTTAATTTGATGCCGACAAAGATCGCAACGGAAACACAGCTGGCGAGAGTACTGGCGAACAGCCCGCTGCAGATCGAAATGCAGCTGGTTGGCATGGATATGCATACCTCAACGCACACTTCACAGGATCACCTGAGATCTTTCTATACAACACTGGAACAGTTTAAGGAAGAGTACTTCGACGGCATGATCATCACGGGATCCCCGATTGAGACGCTGGAATTTGAAGAAGCGGATTATTGGCCGGAACTGTGCGAGATCTTTGAGTTTGCAAAGACTCATGTTTACAGCAATATGTTCATTTGCTGGGGCGCGCAGGCAGCTTTGTATTATTACTATGGCATACCGAAATACGTGCAGAAGGAAAAGCTATTCGGTGTTTTTGAGCATCGCACACTGCGTCCTCACAACCCGCTTGTCAGAGGATTTGACGAGCTGTTCTATGCACCGCATTCCCGCTATGCAATCACAAAGAAGGAAGATATCCTGAAACATCCGGAGCTCAGAATTCTTGCGGAATCCGAGGAGGCAGGACCGCATATTATATCCACAGAGAACGGAAGACAGATCTTCGTGCTGGGACACCAGGAATATGATAAGACAACTCTGGCAGATGAATATTTCAGAGACATCAACAAAGGGCTGAAAACAGATGTGCCTGCGAATTACTTCAGAAATGACGATCCGCAGCAGGAAATCATGTTCCGGTGGAGAGGGCATGCGAGCCTGCTGTTCTCCAACTGGCTGAACTACTACCTGTATCAGGCAACGCCTTACAATCTTGATGATCTTCGCAATGGAACAGAAGACGCATGGAAAGAAGCTTTCAAGGATGAAGATCCACTGGATGACAAGGATTGAGAAACGGCACATTCATCAACTTAACGTTGACTTAAAACCCCATATATAGTATAAAGATATTTAGGAACATACTAAAGATACGGGAGGTGCAATCTGATGGCATGGAACAAAAGCGGTAAGGAAAGAGATAAAGCTGCGGAGAAAGCAGTGAAGACCCGTTTGGGCAGTACACATCTTAAATCCTTTAGGATCGTTGGCTCAGAAAAAGATCCCGAGAGCGGCGTAGTAACTGTTCACATTCTCAGAATGGTTGGGAATGACAATTATCTATTTAAGGTGAAATGCACAGCAGAAGGATCGGGTTATACAATGTCCGGTCTTGTGCCTGTTACAGATTGGCAGGAGTATGGTGAATACAGGGTTTATAATCCAAAGCCTGCATCCATCGAAGCACTTCGTCCAACACCGAAAGAGAAGAAATATACAGGATATAGCAAATAGCGAAGAAGACCCGCCTGATTCAGGGCGGGTTTTTGAGGAGGGCAATCAATTGATCAACAAAGCGTTACTGAAGAATCTATCCAAACAGTATCCGGATATCAAAGCAGCAACGGAGGAAATCGTAAACCTCAGTGCGATTCTCAGCCTGCCGAAGGGCACAGAGTTCTTTCTAAGCGACCTTCACGGGGAGCATGATGGTTTTGTACATATGCTTAAGAGCGCATCCGGTGTTATCAGAGACAAGATTGATGACATCCTCGGTCCATCCCTCTCCATTGAGGAGAGAGACGCACTTGCAGCCCTTATTTACAATGCAAGGGCAGAGATTGAGCGTAGGAAAAAGAGCGAGGAGGATTTCGACAAATGGTGCAAGATTGTGATTGGTCAGCTCACACAGGTTCTTAAGTCTGTTACCAACAAGTACACGCAGTCGAAGGTACGTAAAAGACTCCCGAAACAGTATGCATATATCATCGACGAACTTCTCCATGCTGACTCCAAATACAACATGGGCGATTACTACGTGAAAATCGTAGAGACCATCGTTGAATGCAGAGAAGCAGAAGACTTCATCATTGAGATGACAGAGTGCATCAGCAATCTGGCTGTTGACAGACTTCACATCATAGGCGATATTTGGGACAGAGGCGCCGCACCGGACAAGATCATGGACTATCTGATGGATTTCCACGATGTGGATTTCCAGTGGGGTAACCACGACATCCTCTGGATGGGTGCAGCCACAGGAAGCTGGGCTTGCATTACAAATGTGCTTAGAATCAACACGAAGTACAACAACTTCGATATGCTGGAAGTCGGCTATGGAATCAATCTGAGACCACTGGCGACCATGGCGGCAGAAGTCTATGCAGATGACCCGTGCAAAGCATTCTGGCCGAAGACAATAGAACGCAATAAGTATGACCCTGTCGACGATGCACTCGCCGCGAAGATGAACAAGGCGATTTCCATTTGCCAGTTCAAGATAGAAGGGCAGAGGATCATGGCGCACCCGGAATATCATCTTGAGCACAGACTGCTGCTTGATAAGATCGATTATGAGAAAGGAACCATAAAACTGCCGATCGGCGAATATGAGCTGAATGATACGAACTTCCCAACCATCGATCCGGCAGATCCATATAAGCTGACACCAGAGGAGGAAGCTATGCTGGATGCTTTGGAGCCGGGCTTCACGAAGAATGACAAGCTGCAAAAGCATATCAAATTTCTCTTCACTCACGGCGCGCTGTATACGATCGTAAACGGCAATTTGCTGTATCATGGCAGCATCCCTATGAATGAGGACGGCAGCTTCAAGGAATGCGAAATCAACGGACATGTCCTGAGCGGCAAAGCCTATATGGACTACCTTGACGAACATGTGCGCCAGGCGTACTTCCATCCGAAGGATTATGAGATGCCGGGATGGAACGGCGATATCATGTGGTATCTGTGGCTGTCCGCCAACAGTCCGCTTTTCGGCAAGGATCAGATGACGACTCTGGAGAGATGTCTGATCGATGACAAGAAGACGCACAAAGAGCATACAGTCCCTTACTACAAGCTGATTGAGCGTCAGGATATCTGTGAAAAAATACTGAAGGAGTTCGGTCTGGATCCTGATACATCCATCATCCTGAACGGCCATGTGCCAGTTAAGATCAAAGATGGAGAGAGTCCGATCAAGGGCGGCGGCAGATTGTTCATCATCGATGGAGGTATGTCGAAGGCTTACCAGAAGACAACCGGAATTGCCGGCTACACCTTCTTCATCAATTCAAGATATATGGCACTGGCGCAGCACAAACCATACAGCCCGCTGCAGGAAGACGGAACACAGGTTTTCCATGCACCGGTGATAGAAATCGTAAGGAATATGGATAAGAGAATGCTTGTTGTCGACACAGATTTGGGCAGTGAACTTTTGAGGGAAAGAGAGGAGCTCAGAGCGCTGGTCGAGGCGTACAGAGACGGTACTCTTAAAGAGAGATAAAGTTATCAAGATAGTTTCTGTTCGTTCATTAAAATAATATGCAATTCTGCAATAATAAACATAAATCCCCCTTGTCAGATGGGGGGATTTATGTTTTAATTACTATGGTATGATTTGTTATAAAAATAACAAATATGATAATTATTTAAGGAGGCAATAGAATGAACTTTTCACTGACGAAGGAACAAGAATTCGTAAGAAAAATGGTACGCGATTTTGCCGAGACCGAAGTTGAACCTCTTGCTGCAGACATCGACGCGGAACACAGATTCCCGGAAGAAACTGTAGAAAAGATGGCTAAATACGGATTGCTCGGTGTGCCATTCCCAACTGAGTATGGCGGAGCAGGCGGAGATCACATTTCCTACGCAATTACTGTTGAAGAACTTTCAAAGAAGTGCGCATCAACAGGCGTTATCTGTTCAGCTCACACTTCACTGTGCTGCTGGCCTATTTTCAACTGGGGAACTGAAGAGCAGAAGAGAAAGTATCTGCCGGATCTTCTCTCAGGAAAGAAGCTGGGCGCATTCGGACTGACTGAGCCAAACGCTGGTACAGACGCATCCGGACAGCAGACAAGAGCGGTTGACGGCGGTGACTGCTGGATCCTCGATGGAGCTAAGGTATTCATCACCAACGGCGGATATGCTGACGTATTCGTAGTAATGGCTATGACTGACAAGTCAAAGGGCAACCACGGAATCAGCTCATTCATCGTAGAGAAGGGCGACCCTGGTTTCTCAATTGGTAAGACAGAGGATAAGATGGGTATCTGCGCATCCTCAACTACAGAGCTGATTTTCCAGGATTGCAGAATTCCTAAGGACAGACTTCTGGCAGAAGTTGGCGAAGGATTCAAGGTTGCAATGTCAACACTGGACGGCGGCCGTATCGGTATCGCTTCACAGGCACTGGGTATCGCTCAGGGCGCACTCGATGTAACTGTTGAGTACATGAAGGCTAGAAAGCAGTTCGGAAAGAGCCTGTCAAAGTTCCAGGCACTTCAGTTCGTAGTAGCTGATCTGGAAACTCAGATCCAGGCTGCAAGACTTCTGGTTTACAGAGCTGCAGACATGAAGGACAAGCATCTGCCTTATGGACCTGCTGCTGCAATGGCTAAGCTGTTTGCTGCTGAGACTGCAATGCACGTAACCACCAAGTGCGTACAGCTCCACGGTGGATATGGCTACACTAAGGATTATCCGGTAGAGAGAATGATGAGAGACGCTAAGATTACTGAGATCTATGAAGGTACTTCAGAAGTTCAGAGAATGGTAATCGCTGCATCAGTTCTTGGTAAATAAGCAAATAGGAGGAATTACAAATGGCATTTAATATTATTGTATGTGCAAAGCAGGTTCCTGATACTAACGTTATCAAGATCAACCCTAAGACTGGTACACTGATCAGAGACGGCGTTCCAAGTATCCTGAACAACGACGATGCCAATGCTCTCGAAGAAGCATTGAAGATAAAAGACAAGTTTGATGACGTACATATCACAGTCATCTCAATGGGACCTCCTCAGGCTAACGATCTTCTGTTCGAATGTATCGCTAAGGGCGCTGATGAAGGTATCCTCGTATCTGACAGAGCAGTAGGCGGATCAGATACATGGGCTACTTCCAACACTCTGGAAGCTGCAGTAAGAAGATGGGTCAAGGACAACGGCGACTACGACCTGATCTTTACTGGACGTCAGGCTATCGACGGAGATACTGCACAGGTTGGACCACAGCTGGCTGAGAAGCTGGGACTGCCTCAGGTATCATACGTTGAGGAATTCGAAATTGCTGACGACAGAAAGTCAGTAACAGTTAAGAGACAGCTGGAAGACGGATATGAACTGATCGAAGTTCCTCTCCCTTGCCTGCTGACTACAATCAAAGAGCTGAACACTCCGAGATATATGACGATTGCCGGTATCTATGGCGAGAAAGAAATGAAAGTTTGGAACGCTAAGGATATCGAAGTTGACCTGACTAAGGTAGGTCTTGAAGCGTCACCTACAAACGTATTCAGATCATTCACACCTGCTCCAAAAGAACCGGGCGTTAAAATTGAAGGCGACACCGAAAATGAACAGGCTAAGAACTTACTGATCAAGCTTAAGGGTAAGCACATAATCTAAGAGGAGGAGGAAATTTAAATGGCTATTAACATTATAAAAGAAAAATGTATTGGATGCGGACAGTGCTTCAAGAGCTGCCCTAAGGATGCATTTTATTTCGAACCATACGATGGCAACAAGCTCGGAAAAGTTGCTGCTATCGGACCTAGCTGCGATTTCTGTAATCAGTGTCTGACTTCATGTAGGTTCGGTGCTATCGAAGAAAAGAAGATTGAAGTACAGGCTGACCTGGGCGATTACAAGCACGTTTGGGTATATGCTGAGCAGAGAGACGGCAAACTCATGAACGTAGCGCTCGAGCTGATCGGCGAAGGCCACAGACTGGCTAAGGAAATCAGCGATGATACAGAAGTATGCGCAGTTCTGATTGGATCAGAAGAAGACATCGCTCCTCTGGCTGCAGAGTGCTTCAAGTATGGTGCAGAGAAGGTTTACAAGATTGCAAGCCCTGTTCTGCAGCACTACACAACTGATGGATACACTTATGCACTGAAGGAAGCTATCGATGAGTACAAGCCTGAGATCGTTCTCTACGGCGCAACTCACATCGGTCGTGACTTCGCTCCAAGAATCGCTGCAAGATGCAACACTGGTCTGACTGCAGACTGCACAAGACTGGACGTTAAGGTATCAAGCTACATCGAGTATGCTAAGAAGAACACAACTCTGGATACTTCCACACTGGATCCTAACGACCCATCAACTGGAATCAAGCAGACTCGTCCTGCATTCGGTGGTAACCTGATGGCTACTATCATCTGCCCGAGAACCAGACCTCAGATGTCAACAGTTCGTCCTGGCGTAATGCAGAAGAGAGAGCCGGTTGAAGGCGCAACTGGTGAGATCATCGAAGTTAAGACTACTGTTTCAGAAGACGACATCAACATCAAGATCAAGGACGTTGTTAAGTCCGCTAAGGAAATGGTATCCCTGACTGACGCTGACATCATCTGCTCAGGCGGAAGAGGACTCGGCGATCCATCAGGATTCGAGCTCATCAAGAAGTTCGCTGACAAGGTTGGCGGAGTTGTAGGTTCATCCCGTGCAGCAGTAGATGCTGGCTGGATCGATCACTCACACCAGGTTGGACAGACTGGTACAACAGTTAAGCCTAAGATCTACTTCGCATGTGGTATCTCCGGCGCTATCCAGCACCTGGCAGGAATGCAGACTTCAGAGTGCATCGTTGCAATCAACAAGGATTCAGATGCTCCTATCTTCGACGTTGCTGACTACGGTATCGTAGGCGACCTGTACAAGGTAGTTCCTGAAATCATTGCTGAGTGGGACAATGCAGAAGCTCTGTATGATGCTTCAACAAAATAAACGATCAACAAAAGTAAACCATATAATCAGTTGAAAGTTCAATAACAATACAAAGGATGCTGCAATTAGCAGCATCCTTTATTTTATGTATTTGATTGCCGGAGAGTGTCGCGGCTTAAGTCCTCGTCGCGGACAACTGCAACGACTCGTTCACATGAAACAGAACGCCAGGCAAACTCGCAGCTGAAGCTGCTCAAACATGCCTGACGTTTCGCTGTTTCATATATTCACTTCGTCCGCAGTTGCAGCCGCTCCTGCGGAAACAGCTGCGACACTCTCCGGCAAATCCAACAATAAAACAAAGGAATGCTGGAATTGAGTTTTTCGTGTGATTTGAGCGTGCAGGGGAGTGCCTAAGGCGATATCCGCAGGAGCAGGAACAATCATATGTGAAATGAACTTAGAAAACAAAAATCCCTGACACTGTTTGAGCGGTGTAACCGCGAGTTTGTCAGGGATTTTATGTTTTCTGTGAATGGAACATTTATGATTGTCTGCGACGAGGACGTAGCCGTGGTACTGTACGGCACGTTCAAACATAAATGTAAAAGGCAGAATTCTTATTTGCTGAATTCCGGATAGAAGTTGTCGGATCTGGTGAGCGTTGGTTTTGGTGCCGGATCCAGCTTCTGATCTTCAATGCCAAGGATCTTCTCAGCAGGTACCCATGGACGGTTCTGAATGCCGCTTGTCTCTTCATGGGTGAGGTAACCGCGGTATGCCGTCAGACTTCTTCTCAGGAAGCCGTCTCTCACACATGCTTCGGCCACACCGTTCTTGATGATGTTTCTGAAGTGTGGGAGCACAGATGCTGCATAGGAAACGGATGTTGATCCTGCAATTGCACCAGGGATATTGCTGACGCAGTAGTGGACAACGCCTTCCTCGATGTAGGTTGGATTCTCATGGGTCGTTTCATGGAATGTTTCAATGCATCCATAGTCGTTACTGATGTCTACAATAACGGAACCGCGTTTCATGGAAGCGACCATCGCACGATCGATCATGTACTCTGTCGCATTCTTTGGCCAGCGTACACAGTTGATAACCAGATCTGTGGACGGCAGGATGTTCTGCAGATTGACGTGGTTTGAGATGATGGTTGATATTTTGCCGTTGTATTTGCTGCTGATATCGCGGAGAACGCCTACATTTACGTCAGCGACAGTTACCTGACATCCTATGTTGACAAGAACTTCGATGGCAGCTTTGCCGACGATGCCGCATCCGCAGACGACTGCTCTCACACCGGGTGCACCGGCAAGCCCGGAAGCGAATTTTCCGCTTCCGCCGTTGGTGCTCATCATTGACCACAGACCCATGAATGCGCCTGCTTTACCGGCAGCTTCACAATTCGGAGAACCGAATCTATGGGAATCTTCAGCGGTGAAAGCGATGACCTTTTTCTCTAACAGGGCATCAACTTCTTCTTTGTGAGCAGCAGGGTGGATGCAGGTGTAAATAATCTGACCTTCTCTCAGGTAATCGTATTCACTTGCCTCGATTTCCTTTACCTTGGCAATAAAGTCGCATTCCTTCCAGATGGTTTCATTATCTGCCACGACGGTTGCTCCTGCTTTTGCGTACTCGTCATCATCGAAGCCTGCCTTGAATCCTGCGCCGCTGCAAACGAATACTTCGTTGCCGTCTGCCACGAGGATGCCGACTTCCGTAGGTGTCGCAATGACACGGAATTCACCGTTTTTGATGTCTTTCAGTATTCCGAATTTCATAATACTCCTCCATTATATCTATTTTACTGACAGTTGAAATGTTGTCAGTATATGTACTTCTTGAGGTGGGTGAGTGGGAGACCGACGACATTGTCGTAATCGCCCTCAATGTGATCTATATACTTACTGAATGATTCCTGAATCGCGTATCCGCCTGCTTTATCATATGGTTCATCCGTTTTAACGTACGCTTTGAGTTCTTCGTTGGAATAGGATTTGAAGAAGACCTCCGAATCCTCATAAAAGCAGCTGGTGTGTCTTACACCATCCGTAAGCTCATACTGTCCTGCGTTTTCAAGCTTCATCTGTCCATAATAAGAGATGCGGCAAACGCAGCAACCGGTTACCACGTGATGTGATGTACCTCTGAGACGGCTCAGAATGGCGTATGCGTCGCTTTCATCCGTAGGCTTGCCAATGATGCTGCCATCCTGCACAACAACGGTGTCTGCTGCGATGATGATGATATCTTCACCGGCAGGAGGCCAGTCACGATTGACGGAAAAACGCACTGGATCACGGACTGTCACACCGTCTTCTGAAACAGGAATGATTTCGTCAGCAACTGCAAAAGCCTTCGCCATAGCCAGATACATTGTCGCAGTTTCCGGCTTCATGTCGAAGGGCAGTTTTTCTATGATTGATGCCGGCTTGACCACGGGGTCATAGCCGGCATTATGTAACATTTCTATGCGCCTCGGTGAGGCAGATGCTAATATAATCATAAGCTTATTCAGAGCCTGTATCCTGTGTTTGCGGGGTTTCACTTGATGATGCAGGAGCAGCCGTTGTATCCGGAGGTGCTGTAGGTGCCGGAGCTGCGGTCGTTGCAGGTGGCAGTGTAACGGTTTCTGATATTGTTGTTGATTCTGTTTCTTTCTTGCTCTTCTTCGTCTTTGTCTTTCTCTTTGCTACCTTAGAGTAAGTGCCTTCCGTATAGTATTCTCCATTTACCTGAGTTACGTTGGCAGGTTTCTCTGAGAAGCTTGCTCTCGGGAGATCTGCGCAGACACGTTCCATGATGGCAGCCCAGAATCCTGCAGCTTTGTAGGAGTAGTTGGATACGGACATGTTGATGTCGTTGCCCATCCACAGAGCCATGGAGTAGTAAGGCGTAAATCCGGAGAACCAGATATCGTACATGTTACTTGTTGTACCAGTCTTACCGCCTGCAGGCTGTGAACTGATATATGCACTGCGGCCGATACCCTTGGTAACTACTGTATGGAGAACATCTGTCATGATCCACGCTACACCCGGATCATAAACCTGTGTTTCTTCCGCCTGCTTCTCGAAGAGAATGTTGTTGTTCGAGTCGAGCACCTTTGTGTAGAAGATCGGTGTCTTATATACACCGCCGTTTACAAAGGTCTCATACGCCGCGGCTTCTTCGAGAGGGGTCAGACCGTAAGTCAGACCACCGAGGGAGATAGCAGCAGGGTTGCAGTCAGTTTCATCATTCAGTGTTGTGATACCGACTTTCTTCAGCATATCCAGACAGTAGTCTGCGCCTTCGTTGCGGTCAATCTGCTGGAATATCTTATAAGAGCATACGTTCAGGGACTGCTGGAGTGCTTCTCTGACCGTTGTAGGGCCATGGTATCCGCCGTCATCATTCTTCGGCCATACTTTGCCGTTTCCGTCTTTGGTAAGGGAATCATTGATGACGCTTCCGGCAGTTACATATTTACCCCAGTCGGAACCTTCGCTGGTATCCAGGCTAAGCTTCTTGTTTGCTTTCTGGTATTCATAGCTCATTTGAATAGCAGGTCCGTATACAGCAATCGGCTTGATGGAGGATCCAGGCTGACGAGGATTGACAGCTCTGTTGTAAAGCTGTTTGCCTGTCGCTCCGCGGCCGCCCATCATGCCTTTGACTTCACCGGTCTTGTTCTCGATGATAACTGCGGCAGCCTGAGGCTGGCGGATCTTCTGCTTGAGTGTGTAGTTGTCATCTGATACTCTCAGACCATCCTCTGTTTTCTTGAAGAATTCAGGATAATCTGTAAAGAACTGAGCAGAAACGACGCAGTTGCCGTTGCTGTCAAAAGATTTATATTCGGCAGGAATGGAAAGGGCACCGCTTTCGATAAAGTAGAACTTTCCGTCATCCTCCTTCTTGTACATACTCTTGAATTCAACGCTGATATCATCACCAGCAGATGAGGTTGTTTCATAGAAATTCAAACGCTTGTCCTTGAGTATCGTTATACTTCCGTCAGAATTCCGCTTGAATTCACCCGGAGCGAGGGTGAAGTTTCCATCCTTGATGTAATTTGAGTAAGCATAAGCAAGGACAACACCGTTTTCGCTTACAAGATTATTGTCTGCATTTGTTCTGGTGTACGAAATACTTGTGAAGTTACTATCTTCCGCAAACTCTTCCTCCATGATTTTCTGAATCTTGGAGTCCATGGAAGTGTAAATCTTAAGGCCTTTGGTGTATACCATGTTCTCTGCATCATTCTCAGAGACACCATATTCCTCCATGATATCATCGATCAGCTGCTCAAGGGCATAGTCCGTAAAGTATGAAGTTTTGCTTGCGTCTGCAGCAGTACCGATTTTGATTTCATCTTTGATATCTTTGGCCAGAGCTTCATCACGCTGTTCTTCTGTAATAGCCCCGTTGTTGCACATGTTGTTCAGGATGTATTCTCTTCTGTCCTTCGTCATCTCTCCGTTGTAGAGATAGGTTACAGCTGAAGTCTTTTTGATCTTAGGTAATGAAGTCTGCGTGTTGTAGTAATCTGAATAAACCAGAGCGTAGACGTCAGGCGACTGCGGAAGGGCAGCCAGAGCGGCGCACTGTTCCAGATTCAGCTCGCTCGCATTCTTGTTGAAGTAGGATTCTGCAGCAGCCTCTACACCATAAGAGTTGAACCCAAGATAGATGGTGTTGAGGTAAGCTTCCATAATCTGTTCTTTAGATAGATCTTTTTCAAGCACAATGGTACAGTACATCTCCGTAAGCTTACGCGAAAGAGAACGCTGGCTCTTGATCTCAGACAGATATACGTTTCTGGCCAGCTGCTGTGTTACGGTGGAAGTACCGCTGACTTCACCACCGCCGAAGAGACTTTCTTTCACCGCACCGATCATACGGATAAAGTTGAAGCCATTGTGAGTCCAGAACTTATGGTCTTCGATTGCAATGACGGCGTTGACCATGTCCTCAGGAATATCTTTATACTTGATAACGGTTCTGTTGCCGTTAGAGAAGTAGAGACTCTCGATTTCATTGCCATCTGTATCATACATGATGGAACGCTGGCTGATCTGTGAATAGATATCATCCGTATTGATGGCAGGTGCTTTGAGGAAAATGAACCCAACATAGATACCAACAGCAAAAACAGCGATGAGAGCGATTGCCACAAAGGTTTTGAGAAACGCTTTGCCAGCAGTATCTCTTTTCAGTGGTTTGCGCTTTGTCTGTCCGGATGCACTGCCTCCGAATTTTGACGATGCGGCGATACCCTTGGCTTTCGCACTGGAAAAGCTCTTTTTGGCTTTTGACGCTGCAGCCTTCTTTGGCTTCGCACTTTTCGTCTTAGTTCCATTTTTCTTATCGCTTCTGCGCTGTTTCTTGGATGGAGCCTTATCAGAACCGGATGTTTTCTTATCAGAGCGATAGCTGGAAGCAGAACCATAGGAATATTCTGCATCAGCAGCATCAGCACTGTATGTATCGGTTTCAGAAATCTTGTTTTTCTTATCTGCTATTTCATCGAACTTTGCGAAGAAATCATCGTTTGTTTCATTATATTTGTCAGACAAAATACTATCCTCCGAACTTAGAATTTACATACATCAAAATTATATCATAGGCTGCGTGTTTTATGTGACAAAGAATCAAAAAAATATATGGAAATAAAAGGCAGCGCTTCTTGTAATTACCAGTCAAATATGATACATTCAGACAAGGGGTTTATTGAGATATGATGAGAAGACCGATGTATTTCGCCGCGATGGGGTGCGCGGCGGCTGTTTTGATTTCATATTATGCAGGGATTGTAATTGCCGTATTGGTGATTTGTGTGTTTCCTGTGTATTATCTATCGCACGCAAAAACAGCAGATCCAAGATTGAAGCGCATAGCCGCAGTTATCCTTGCGGCATATTGTTTTGGCACTGCTTCTTTCTGGCATGAGGATAAGCTCCTTGAGAAACAGGAGCAGCAGCTGGAAGGAAACAGTCTGCATGGTGAAGTCAAGGATTGCGGAAGAAGAACGAATCAGCAAGGGGAATCATATCTGCAGCTTGTCATCCAATCAGATCAGGGAAAAATCCTTGCCAAATGCTATGAATCTTGTCAGGGTGCAGAGGATGTAATTCCGGGAAGCTACGTCAATGTTACGGGGGAATTGCAGGTGCCGGAGAGCAGGCGCAATCCCGGGTGCTTTGACTATGCTCTGTATTTGAGGTCATTAGGAATCACAAGAACTGTGACATGCAGCAAAGTGATTGTGTATGAACAGAGGACATTCAGACAAGATCCTGCTGCCTTTGCGGCAGGCAGAGTGTACTGTTTTAAAGAGCAGTTCCTGGAGAAACTGGGTGACGCAGCCAATGCACAAACGGAATCCGTCATCAGAGCCATTCTATTCGGTGACAAAGGCAGTTTGGATGAGGATGTACTGGAGGTGTTTCAGAAGAACGGAACAGCCCATATTCTGGCTGTCAGCGGGCTTCACATCGGTATCATATACGGATTTATACTGAAATTGTGGCGATGGAGAAGAAAGTGGATGTTCTTCTCTTTTAATATAAGTTTCTTCCTGCTGTATGCCATGGCGTCCGGTTTTTCACCATCTGTCATAAGGGCTGTCGTGATGGTATTGCTGCACATCCTCGCAGGGATCACAAATAGGCGCTATGATTTGGTGAATGCCGCTTTCTTTATCTTTCTTGCTGTAATATTGAGAAATCCCTTTATGCTCTTCAATGCGGGATTCCAAATGTCTCTTCTGGCAGTGCTCAGCATTGCCTTGTTTCTGCCTTATTTCAATCGGTTTTACTCCGGCATTTTCCTGGCGAGCCTTGTGGTACAAGCAGGACTTGGACCATTTCTCATCTATCAATTCAACTATATTTCCATACTGACTGTCATCGTCAATGCCCCGGTAGTGGCGCTTGCAGGTCTCATTGTGCCATTATCGCTGCTTGCTATGGCGGTAAGTCCAACCCCATTGATTGATCTGTCAGCAAGTCTGATTAAGCCGCTTTGCTTTGCCCTTGTCAAACTCAACGAAGTGACGCAGGTGGACGGAATCACTTCTTTTCAGGTGCCGAGTCCCCCGTTGTGGGTCGTGGCAGCCTATTATCTGTGTCTCCTTGCTTTTGCAACCGAAGAGGGCCGGCTTCGCCTGATCAGGGCGGCACAGAAAGGCAGGTATATTCTTAAGACGCTCTGTCTGATAGTGGTTCTCAGCGTAAGCTTTCATGCCTTTGCATCAGACGGATTCGGGGATTGCGATATCACGTTTGTTGATGTGGGGCAGGGCGACTGTGTCTGTATGAAAACGGACGGCGGATTATGGGAAAGAGAAAAATATTTTCTCTTCGATGGCGGCGGAAGTGCTGATTACAACATCGGCAAGAACACACTGCGAAATTATCTTCTAAAGAATGGCATATCTCATGTGGATGGGGCATTTGTCACGCATTTGCATATGGACCACTACAAAGGAATTTGCGAACTAGCCCGTGAAGGAATGGTAGATAAACTGTATGTCTATGAGGCAAACAAGTTGAAACAGAAACAGTTAATGGAGGAAACAGGCCTTGATGCTACGCAGTTTGTCTATCTTGGAAAAGGTGACGGCATTAGTTTACGTAAATACAATTCTGTTTATTTGGAAATTCTGCATCCGGACCGAAAAACAGAGGCTGAATATCGGAAATTGATTGCTGACGAGACCGATGAAAACCTGCTGAGCCTCGTTTTTAAGATCACTTTTTCAGGAAGCAAAGGCAACACAGCGCTCCTGATCACAGGTGATATGGGAGAAGAAGGCGAGAACGGAATGATCAGAGAATACAGCCGTCATGCATATGGATCTACATCATCGAAATTGTCTTCTGAAATCCTCAAAGTCGGACATCACGGCAGCAAAACCAGCAGTACAGAGTTTTTTTTGGATGCAGTACAGCCGGATTTTGCTGTGATTCAAGTGGGGAAAAAGAATATGTACGGTCATCCTGCGCCGGAAGCACTGCAGCGTCTTACCGATGCAGGGGCTGTCATTTACCGCAATGATTTGATGGGTGCAGTTGGGTTTGAGATCAAAAACGGTAAAGTTGTGGGGATCAAGACAATGATTAATGATGAATAGAGCAGATATTCATGTTATAATCACGCTGGGGGTTACTATGGCTTACAACGAAGAAAAACACGCATTTGAACAGCTTACGGCGGATATGAAAGCAGGAGACATACCCGCAGTTGTCATACTCAGAGGCAGCGAGGAGTACCTGGTTGATTTTTATGCGGAAACACTGATCGATAAGTATGTAAGCAAAGAGTGCAGGATGCTGGACCTGACGACCTTTGAGAGAGACAAAGCTGACGTGCAGAACATTATCGGAAATCTGGAGACCCTCCCGTTTATGTCAGAACGAAAGGTCGTATATCTGCCGGAATTCTTCGATGACCGAGGCAGAATGCCGAAGGCGATAGAACGGGGAACAAATGATAAGAAAGAGCTGGCAGATCAACTGGAGAAGATAGATCCCGCATCAACCTTATTGATTATTACAGCTGCAAATTCTGAGGACTACAAAGCGGAAAAGCTTGTAAAGGACTCTGAGCTGTACAAAAGAGTATCAAAACAGGGCAGGAAGGGAATCGGCAGAGTGTATGACTTCGGTCCTCTCAGCAGGAAACAGCTCAGCGGTTTTATCGAGAAGCGGTTCAGAGCCGCAGGCAAAAGCTATCGGCCCGGCATCGTCTCCATGGTCATCAAGGAAACGGGGTATGAAAATCGGGATAATGACTACGGCCTTTATGAACTGAACAATGATCTGCGTAAAATCATTGCATATTGCGGTGACGCACAGGAAATCACGCCGCAGGATGTGTCAGAAGTCATAGGGACCAGCCCCGAAAAAAACGTCTTCCGGATGATTGACGCCATGACGATGAGCAGAAAGGACGAGGCCTTCCGCCTTTTGCATTATCTGCTTCAGGACGGTACGTCGGAGATGAGCATTCTTGCGATGATCACGGAACAGCTGGAAATCATGCTCACGGCCTGTGAGATGAAGGACGAGGGGAAAAGCCTCAGTGAGATTCAGAAGACGCTTTCCGGCGGATATCTGGGTAAGAGAAGAATCGCGGAATACAGGACGAAGAAAGCGCTGGAGAGCGGCAGCCGCCTTGGAATGAGCAATCTCAGAAGAGCGCTCAAAACGGGATACAAGACGGAAGAAAACATCAAATCAGGGCTGATGCCGGGACGCCTGGCTTTGGAATACTTCATTGGAAATATGTAATGGAGAACAAAGGGACACAACTCAAAGCTGATATGATGCTCATGCTGGTGACACTGGGATGGGGCGTATCCTATTTTATGATGGACTTATGTCTGGAGGAGATCGATCCTCTGACACTGAATGCTTTCCGGTTTTTGGGTGCGTTTGTGGTGGCTTGGCTGCTAACAGTAAAACGGGCGATTCATGTAAACAGAATGACATTAAAGTACGCGTTCCTTGTTTCCCTTTCGCTGGTTATCGTATATATAGGTGCGACGTACGGAGTGAAATACACCTCCCAGTCAAACGCAGGTTTTTTATGCGGGACCGCGGTGATCTTCACCCCGATACTGGCGTTCTTCTTCAAGAAGGTCGTGCCTGAAAAGAGGATCGTTTTCGTCGTTTTGCTCTGTACTGCAGGCATGGCGCTGCTGACGCTCAACGAGCATATGCGTGTGGCTTCAGGAGATATCCTGTGTCTCATGTGCGGTCTGTTTTATGCGGTGGATCTTCTGATCAATGAAGCAGGCGTGCGGCATGAGGAGGTCGATGCTTACCAGCTTGGTATCTATCAGCTGGGATTCACAGGCGTATGGATGCTCATACTCGCATTGATCTTTGAGGATATCAGCCTTCCGCAGAGCGGCGGATGCTGGGCGTCGCTGATATTCCTGACCGTATTCTGCACGGGAATCGCATATATTGCGCAGGTAATCGGACAGCAGTACACAACGGCGACCCATGTGGGCGTTATTTTCACACTGGAACCCGTTTTTGCGGCAATCGTGGCATATCTGTTCGCAGGTGAAAGACTGCTGCCGCGCAGTTATGTCGGAATGGTCATGATGCTGGCGAGCATATTGATTATGGAAGTCGGATCATCGGCGGAAGAGAAAGACGAGATAGATACAGGAGAGGACAGATGAGTAAAGCACTTAAGATAGGCAACATCCAAATCGGCGGCGGGCAGTTCGCATTGATTGCCGGACCTTGCACTGTGGAATCCGAATCTCAGATTCTGGAGGTGGCAAGGAGCGTCAAGCAATCGGGAGCATCTCTGCTCAGAGGCGGCGCATTCAAAGGAAGGACATCTCCATACGATTTTCAGGGCTTGGGTGAAGAAGGCATCAAGCTGCTGCTGAAAGCAAAGGAAGCTACCGGAATGCCTGTTGTTTCCGAAATTGTCAGTGAAAATCATCTTTCATTGTTTGAAGATATCGATGTCATACAGGTCGGTGCCAGAAACATGCAGAATTTTGAACTGCTGAAGGTCCTCGGAAAGACGGACAAGGTCATTCTCCTCAAAAGGGGCATGACGAATACGCTCAGGGAGTTTCTGATGAGCGCTGAGTACATTATTTCAGAAGGAAATGATCGTGTCATACTGTGCGAAAGAGGCATCAGGACATTTGAAACATATACCAGATACACCCTCGATCTGTCTGCTGTGGCGGCACTGAAGGAGATGACAGATCTGCCGGTCGTCGTAGATCCGAGCCACGCTGCAGGAAAGGCCTCACTCGTTCCTTCCATGGCACTTGCGGCAGCGGCGTCAGGTGCTGACGGAGTCATGATCGAAGTGCACAATGATCCGGTCAATGCTCTTTGTGATGGGGCGCAGGCGCTTACACCACAGGTGTTCGATGAAACTGCTCAAAAAATCATGAAAATCAGAGAGGCAATCAGCTGATGACAACCGTTTTTGGGGAAAAACTAAAGATTGAATTATACGGAAAGTCCCACGGGCCAAACGTCGGAGTCAGAATAGACGGCGTTCCGGAAGGACTTTCTTTTGATGTTTCCATTCTGCAGCAGTTCCTTGACCGCAGGGCGCCCGGGACAAAGGACTGGTCCACGTCAAGGAAAGAGAAGGACAGACCGCAATTCATCTCGGGCGTAACAGAGAAAGAAGATGGCAGCTATATCACAGATGGAGGGGTGATTAAAGCGGAGATCGAAAACACCGATGCACATCCGTCGGATTACGAAGATATGGTTGCCGTGCCAAGACCATCACATGCTGATTATCCGGCATGGGTGAAGTACGGTGAAATCGAACCTGGCGGAGGTTCGTTCAGCGGCAGATTGACCGCGCCTCTCTGTGTGGCAGGGGGTCTCTGCCTCCAGTGGCTTCAGAAGCAAGGCATTGCGGTCAAAGCCCATATTTACGCTATTGGAGATGTCAAGGATGCGGCGCTTACAGCAGAAAGCCATGTGGAAGATGACTTCCCGGTCGTAGATTCCGTTGCCGGCGAGTGGATGAAGGAGCTGATCGCGGGAGTAAAAGGGGATGAGGATTCCATAGGAGGAATCGTAGAGTGCATGATTACGGGAATCCCTGCCGGTTTGGGCGAGCCTGTATTCGGCAGTCTGGAGAGCAGAATCTGTCAAACAGTATTTGCCGTTCCGGCGGTGAAAGGAATTGAATTCGGCGCAGGATTTGCTGCGGCAAGAATGAAAGGTTCTGAGAACAATGATCCTTTTGAAATAAGAAATGGAAAAGTCGTCACGAGGACGAACAACCACGGAGGCATACTGGGCGGGCTGGCATCTGGCATGCCCGTTGTGTTCCGGACTGCGATCAAACCGACCCCTTCGATTGGAAAAGAGCAGTACAGCGTCGATCTGGAACATATGAAACCTGTAAAAATCAAAATCATCGGCAGACATGACCCATGTATCGTGCCGAGAGCAGTCCCGTGTATTGAGGCGGCAGCTGCGATCGCTGTATTTGATATGCTTTTGGAAGAATGTACGCCGGAAGATTTGAGAGATTACAGGAATCAGATCGATACCATTGATGAGAAGATAACAGAACTGCTGGGGAAGCGTTTCGATGTTGTGAAAGACATTGCTGATTTCAAAGAGCAAAACGGTCTTCCTGTACTGGATGCTGCCAGAGAGAAGGAGAAGACAGACAGGCTGGAAAGCCTTTGCGACGAAGAGAAGAGATCATATGTTACAGAGGTAATGAAGGAAATCATGGCGCAGAGCAGGAGATATCAGCATGACAACAGGCTCGAATACGGTCTGCTCGGAAGGAAACTTGGACACAGCTATTCTCCGCAGGTCCATAAGATCATCGGCGGTTATGAGTTCGGACTCTTTGAACGTGAGCCGGAAGAACTGGACACATTCTTCCGGGAAGGATCTTTCAGGGGAATTACTGTCACCATGCCATATAAAAAAGACGTCATGAAATACTGCAGCCGGCTGTCCGACAGGGCACAGCGCTGCGGCAGCGTGAACACCATCGTGAAATGTGACGATGGAACCTACTATGGCGACAATACAGACTACTACGGATTCCTGCGCACGGTGGAAGATTCCGGCGTGAACGTGAGCGGTGTGAAGGCAATCGTTCTCGGCAGCGGCGGCGTCTCCGGAACGGTCGTAAAGGTGCTGGAAGACTTGGGAGCAGATCCGGTCATCGTGATTTCCAGAAAAGGCAGCAATCACTATGGGAATCTGAACAAACATGCGGATGCGCGGATCATTGTGAATACAACACCTGTTGGAATGTATCCAAATGCAGGGCAGGCGGTTATTGATATCGGGGATTTTCCTGTATGTGAGGCTGTTTTCGATCTCATCTACAATCCGCTGCGGACAAAGCTCATGCTGGATGCGCGCAAGGCAGGCGTCCAGGCGTTCGGCGGATTTCATATGCTTGCGGCGCAAGCTGCAAAAGCAAGCCAGCTCTTTTTGGGAAAGGAGCTGGATACTGCTCATGAAACACAGCGCGCCTGCAGTCAGCTGATTGGACAGATCGAGAACATCGTCCTCATTGGAATGCCGGGATGCGGCAAGACGACAGCAGGAAGAATTCTAGCGGAACTGACAGGGAAACGTTTTGTTGACTGCGATGAAATGATCAGGGACGTCTATGGATGTGACGCAGGGGAAATCATCATGGAAACAAGCGTTGATTATTTCCGCAGCATTGAATCCGCAATCATCCGTAAGGTGATGAGAAGAGCACCGGAAGCAGAGGGCATCGCGCCCGGAATCGTATTCGCTGCAGGAGGCGGATGCGTAGAAAGAAAAGAGAATATGGTGCCTTTGCTTGAGAACAGCGTAGTAGTTTATCTGGATAGAGACCTGGCGGAGCTGTCTGCGGAGGGACGTCCTGTATCCCAGATGGATGGGCTGCAGGCTGTGTTTGACAGAAGAAAAGACAGCTACGAACGTTGGAGCGACATCAAGGTGAACGTCAGCGGAAAGGATCCGGAAGGGACGGCTGCGGAAATCGCAGAAATGATCAGAAACAGATAGGAAGAAGAAATGAGAATCATTGTTATCAACGGACCGAATTTGAATATGCTCGGAATCAGAGAACCTGAACTCTACGGTCGGCAGACCTATGACGATCTGGTTGCATTTATCAAGGAAGCTTTGGAAGAAGCCGGTGTGGAAGGAGACATCTATCAGTCCAATCATGAAGGGGATATCGTAGACCGGATACAGCAGGCCTATCAGAGAGCGGACGGAATCGTATTGAACGCCGGCGCCTATACTCACACGAGTATCGCAATACTGGACGCTCTGAAGGCAGTGGGTATTCCAACGGTGGAAGTCCATTTGACGGATACAGAAAACCGTGAAGCATTCAGAAAGACATCATTTGTTTCCTTTTTTGCGGAGAAAACGATCAAAGGGAAGGGGTTTGAAGGATACCGGGAAGCAATCAGATATCTAGCACAATCCGGGCAGGACAAGGATGCCTGAACCGCATATATTGTATACATGACTTTAATACATGGACTTTCTGTTTTAGGTTTGATACACTATCATCAAGCAGAAAGTCTTTTTTATTGTTTGGTAAAAAAGACATGTTAAGTTGCGTCTTGGATATTGTATACAAGACGTGAGTGCGTTACAATAAGCTAGATATGTTCCGAAATTACGGACATAAGAAGGTGGATAAACAGGAGGAATATTATCATGAGCGAAAAAGCTTGCAACTGCGGCTGCGCAGGCGATAGAGCGGCTCAGTTCACAGAACTTGCCCCTACGCTTGAGCAGTATGCTAAAGTGCCTGGCAGTCTGATTACCATTCTGCAGAAAACTCAGGAAATCTACGGGTATCTTTCCCTGGATGCGATCAATTACATTTCTGAGTGCACTGGTATCAAACCTGCCAAAATCTATGGAGTAGCGACGTTCTACGCACAGTTCAGACTTCAGCCGATTGGTAAGTATCTCATCATGCTCTGCAAGGGTACTGCGTGCCACGTAAACGGGGCAGATATGATCGAAGAAGCTATCTGCGAACATCTTGAGATTCAGGACGGCGAAACGACAGAGGACGGTATCTTCACACTCAACAATGTTGCGTGCCTGGGATGCTGCTCACTGGCGCCTGTTATGATGGTCAAGAGTGCAGAAGGTGATGAAACGTACGGAAACCTCACGAAGGACAGAGTCAAAGAAGTTCTCGATGAGATCCGTGCGAGAGCATAGGAGGTGACAGCATGAGAGTTGTAGTAGGACAGGGCAGCTGTGGTGTCGCCACTGGTGCCAGAAAGACTGCCGCTGAGCTGGAAAAACAGATAGCTGACAAGGGCCTCGACATTCCTGTATCCGTTACAGGATGCGTCGGCACATGCTATCTGGAGCCTATCGTTGACGTATATGATGACAACGATGAGCTGACGAGATACGTCAAGGTACAGCCGGATAAGGTAGAAAGAATCGTGGAAGAGCATCTTGCAGGCGGAAAGCCCGTTGAAGAAGATGCGATCTCAGAAGAAGACAAGCAGTTTATCGCTAAACAGCAGAGAGTCGTTCTGAGAAACTGCGGTGTCATCAACCCAGAGAACATTGATGATTACATTGCAGTGGATGGATACAAAGCCATCGAAAAAGTATTAAAGGAAATGAAACCTGAAGATGTCATTGAAGAGATCAAGGTATCAGGACTCAGAGGAAGAGGCGGCGCAGGCTTCCCGACATGGTTTAAGTGGAACGCTGCTAAGGCAAGCCCGGGCAATGAGAAGTACATCGTCTGCAATGCCGACGAAGGCGACCCGGGTGCATTCATGGACAGATCCGTCCTGGAGGGCGACCCTCACTCACTGCTGGAAGGCATGATCATCGGCGGATACGCTATGGGAGCATGCGAAGGCATCATCTACTGCCGTGCTGAGTATCCTCTGGCAATCAAGAGACTTGAGATCGCAATGGAACAGGCAAGAGAGAAGGGATTCCTCGGCAAGAACATCTTCGGAAGCGGATGGGATTTCGATATTAGAATCAAAGCCGGCGCAGGCGCATTCGTATGCGGTGAAGAGACAGCTCTGATCGCTTCATTGGAAGGCGAAAGAGGTATGCCTCGTCTGAAACCGCCATTCCCTGCAGCAAAGGGTTACTGGCAGAAGCCGACAAACATCAACAACGTAGAAACATTTGCCAATGTTCCTTGGATCGTATACAACGGCGGCGCTGCATTCGCTAACTTCGGAACAGAGAAGTCACCTGGTACGAAGGTATTCGCTCTGGCCGGAAAGATCAAGAAGGGCGGACTCGTTGAAGTTCCTATGGGAATGACGATCAAAGAAGTCATCTTCGGAATCGGCGGCGGCATCAAGAACGACAAAGAGTTCAAGGCTGTTCAGATGGGCGGCCCATCAGGCGGATGCGTACCGGCAAGTCTGGTAGACACCCCTGTTACATATGAAGATATCACGAAGACAGGAGCTATCGTTGGTTCCGGCGGTATGATCGTCATGGACGAAGATACCTGCATGGTAGACATGGCAAGATACTTCCTCAACTTCACACGTGATGAGTCATGCGGTAAGTGCAACTACTGCAGAATCGGTACCAAGAGAATGCTGGAGATTCTCGAGAGAATCACAGAAGGCAAAGGTCAGGACGGCGACATCGAACTGCTCGAAGAACTTGCAAACAAGATCAAGGACGGTTCCATGTGCGGATTGGGACAGACAGCTCCGAATCCTGTATTGACAACGATCAGATACTTCAGAAACGAGTACGAAGATCATATTTACAATCACAAGTGCACTGCGAAGTCCTGCAAGGCGCTGATTACCTACAACATTACCGATGCGTGCAAAGGCTGTACACTCTGCGCGAGAAATTGCCCTGTTGACGCAATTTCCGGTAAGGTCAAGGAAGTACACGTTATCGATCATGACAAGTGCATCAAGTGCGGCAAGTGTATGGATCACTGCAAGTTTGGTGCAATCGTGAAGGAATAAGAGAGGAGGTAAATGACAATGGATAAAATCAGACTTAACATTAATGGCAAAGAAGTCACCGGCGTTCCGGGCCAGACCATTCTGGAAGTTGCCAGAGAAAATGATATATTCATTCCTACTCTCTGCTACGATGAAAGAACCAGAATCTATGGATCATGCGGTATCTGCATGTGCGAGGTAGAGGGCAACCCTAAGCTCTGCAAAGCCTGCGCAACGGTAATCGCTCCTGGCATGGTCGTAAGAACAAACACAGAAAGAGTTATCGAATCACGTAAGACAAATCTGGAGCTCCTGCTTTCAAATCATACAGGAGACTGCAGACCGCCATGCGTACTGGCATGTCCTGCACACACTGACTGTCAGGGCTATGTAGGCCTGATTGCAAACGGCGAATATGAAGAAGCTCTGGAACTCGTAAAGGATAAGATTCCTCTTCCTGCATCACTTGGAAGAGTTTGTCCGCATCCTTGTGAAGAGGAATGCAGACGCGGACTCATCGATGAGCCTGTTTCCATTCAGTGGCTCAAGAGATTTGTTGCAGATCAGGATCTGGACGATATCGAACGCTTCATCCCTGAGGTCGGCGAAGACACAGGCAAGAGCGTAGCGATCATCGGCGGCGGCCCTATGGGTCTGTCAGCAGCATACTTCCTCAGACAGATGGGTCATGCTGTAACTGTATTCGAATCCATGCCGAAGGCAGGCGGTATGCTCCGCTACGGCATTCCGGAGTACAGACTTCCAAAGGAAGTTCTCGATGATGAAATTGCAACCATCGAGATGATGGGCGCTGAGATCATCACGAACACAAAAGTCGGCGTTGATATCCCGTTCGAGACAATTCATGATGAGTATGATGCAGTTCTCCTCGGAATCGGCGCATGGATCTCAACAGGAACAGGCTGCCCGGGTGAAGATGCTGACGGCGTTATCGGCGGTATTGACTTCCTGCGCAAGGTCGTAAGAAACGAACCGATCGAACTTGGTAAGAAGGTTGCCATCGTCGGCGGCGGAAACACAGCAATGGACGCCTGCAGAACTGCAGTAAGACTTGGTGCTGATGAGGTTTACAACATCTACAGAAGAACCAAGGATGAAATGCCTGCAGACATGGTTGAAATCGAAGAGGCTGAGGAAGAAGGCGTTATCTTCAAGAACCTGACGAACCCTCTGGAAATCGTTAAGGATGAGAACGGTCACGTTAAAGAAGTCGTTCTTCAGTGCATGGAACTGGGTGAGCCTGATGAATCAGGCAGAAGACGTCCTGTTCCTATCGAAGGAAAGACTGAGACCATCGCTCTGGATAACGTTATCCTGGCAATCGGCCAGGCAGTTGACGCCAGCATATTCGACTGTGATAAGACCAGAAAGGGCGCGATCTCATACGATAAGGAAACATTCATGACTTCCGTTCCTGGCGTATTTGCAGGCGGCGACTGCGGAAATGATAAGATTTCCATCGCAGTAGAAGCAATTGCAGATGCGAAGAAGGCAACGGACATCATTGATGCTTATCTGGCAGGTGAGACTGTGAAGTATGAACAGCCTTACTTCGTTACAAGAGATGACATCACAGAAAAGACATTCGAAGACAGAGAGAAGATGTGCAGACCTGAGATGCCTCAGCTCAGCCCTGAACAGAGAAAGGGCAACTTCTCAGAAGTCATTCCTGATGGATATACTCCGGAAGAAGCAGAGCAGGAAGCAAACAGATGTCTGGAATGCGGATGTCACGATTACTTCGAGTGCAAGCTGATTGATCTGGCGCATCAGTACGATGTGGAGCCATCCAGATTCGCAGGTGACAAGAACACCATCGAATACGATGATGAGCATCCGTTCATCGTCAGAGATCCGAACAAGTGTATCCTGTGCGGTCTTTGCGTAAGAGTCTGTGATGAAGTAATGGGCATTGGAGCTCTCGGACTCGTTCACAGAGGTTTCGATACCGTTGTAAAACCTAACCTTGAAAAGCCACTGGCTGAGTCAGGCTGCGTATCCTGCGGACAGTGCGTAAGCGTATGTCCTACCGGCGCTCTGCAGGAGAGAACCACGATGGCCAAGGAGGTTCCGCTCGACACCGTTGAAACAGACACAACATGCTCATACTGCTCCGTAGGATGCTCCCTGAAGCTTGAGTCCTACGGCGACATCCTCGTCAAGGCAAATCCTGACAAGGAAGGTATCGTCAACGCAGGACTTGCATGCGGAAAGGGCAAATGGGGATTTGACTGCGCAGTTCTGGAAGACAAGCTGGAAGAGCCTCTTATCAAGGAAGGCGACTCCTTCAGAGAGGCTGATTATCATGAAGCGCTGACACTCATCGCGAAGAAGATGCAGTCAACAGCCGCTAAGTACAGCTTCGATCAGATCGGCGTATCGATCTCAGACAGATACACAAACGAAGAAGCATATGCAATCAAGTCAATGGCGGAAGCAATGGGCGCTAAGATCTTCTCAGCGAACAACCGTGCAAGCGGCATCAAGGATGTCATCGGTCTGGACGCTTCCCCTAACACGATTGATGAACTTCTGTCCACAAACTTCATCCTGGCAATCGGATATAACGCAATCGATAATCCGGTTATCCAGATCAAGATGAAGCAGGCAACCGAAAACGGCGCGAAGCTGGCACTCGTAAACCCTGGTGAATTCCCACAGCATATGAACAACGTAAGCAAGGAAGTTTACGCAGACGATCTGGGATTCCTCAAGGAGATTGCAAAGGCAATCGTCGACGCCGGCAAGGGAACCGACCTTGAAGGATTTGATGCTTTTGCAGCTTCACTGGAAGGTGTTGCAGTCAGCGATGACGCAAAGGAAATCGCAGACATGTATCTCGGTGCGAAGAAGGCAATGATCGTATTCAACCAGAACCTCGTTTCTGTAGATGCAGCCCGCCTGATCGCAGATATCGCGCTCCTGTCCGGACACATCGGAACACCTCGTGATGGTATTCTCCAGGTTAAGGCGAAGAACAATTCACAGGGTCTCGTTGATCTGGGAATCACAGAAGGCGCTGAAGAACTGGAAGGACTCAAGGCACTCTTCGTATTCGGTGAAGAATTCGATGTCGATAGAGACGCGCTGGAATTCCTGGCAGTATGCGATACGCATATGACAGCTCTCGCTGCAAAGGCTGACGTGGTCATCCCTGGAACTGGATTTGCTTCCACAGACGGAACCTACACCAACACAGAACGTCGTCTGCAGCCTGTATTCGCGGCAATCGATGAAGAAGTTCTGCTCTCTAACTGGGAAGTTGCAGCTGATATTGCAGGTATCTTCGAAGTTGAATGTGGATGGGAATCCACAGATGATATTTCTGAAGAAATGGATGATCTGGTACCGACTTACAAGTATGCGGAACTGGACGAAGTGCTCGGCGGAGTACTCGCACCGGTCGATGCGAAACTGGTTGTTCCTGAAGGCAATGTATTTGGTGACAAGCTGCCTTGCACTGACTCACTGATGAATGCGATTGCTGAAAGAATCCCAGTTATGGCTGATCCGACAGCATAAACGGCGCAGCATTTCAGACGCGTGTGCAACATACAAAACCAACAAAAGCGGTGGGAAACCACCGCTTTTTTATGAACTGATTTCATAGAAGAATTATGGTATACTTTTCCTGAGGGGCAAGCTCAATCGTAAACAGGTAAAGGTACATGGAAGGAAGAAAGAAAAAATTTGGAGATCGCAAAGACGGCAGATTACTGCGCACGCGGGAACCAATGAGCGTTGTAGAAACTTTCATACTTGTCGACAGAACCGGAGCTACCAATTACATACAGGACAAGGTTGAAATCTCAAAAACGGAAGAGTATATCAAGAGCAAACGAAAAGAAGGTCTTCCGGGATTCGGACTGATGCATTTCATGGTTGCGACCTATGTCAGAGTCGCATCAGAGATGCCTGCTGTAAACAGATTTGTCTCGGGACAGCGAGTATATGCCAGAGATAGGATCGAGGTGAACATCGACATCAAAAAAGAGATGACCCTGGAGGCGCCGAACACCTGCGTCAAAATCATCCTCAGTCCCGAAGATACCGCAGAAGATGTCTACCGCAAGATGAAGGAAGTCATCGATCGAGAGAAGGGCACCGATGCTGACAGCGACTTTGATTCCGTCGCAGGCGCCCTGGCGAAATACCCGAAGCTCTTTTTTAAATTCTCTATATGGTTCCTGAAATTACTGGATTATTTTGGATGGCTTCCGAAGTCGCTGTTGGATGTGAGTCCTTTCCACGGCAGTTTCTTCATTACCTCTATGGGATCTCTTGGGATTCCGCCGATATTCCATCACCTTTACAGTTTCGGAAACGTGCCGATATTCTGTGCAATCGGTCCGAAGCGGACGGAATATGAAATCGACAGAAACGGAGAAGTCGTCAGGAAAAAGTATCTGGATTACACAATTTCAACGGATGAGAGGATTGTAGACGGTTACTATTACGCAACCGCATTCAGGAAGATGAAGCTGTACTTCAGCGATCCGTACAAGCTGGACGTACCGCCTGAAAAGGTCGTGGAAGATATAGACTGAGAAGGGTTTTGTGGTATACTGATACTTGAATAAATAACGAGGCGGAACCTTATGGATAATCAGGAAAAGCACGTGCTGCATCTTCATGACAGTGCGGAGCTCACAAAGTCATTTACGGAGGATGATATAGACGAATTTGCCAGACTGACACTGGATGATAACGGAATGCATACGAGTGCGGAGTTATCCCGCAGAGGTCTGTTCCGGCGTCCGGTCGTGCACGGCGTATTCGTGGGAAGTCTGATTTCTTCCGTCATGGGGACGAAGCTCCCGGGACATGGCACAGTGCTTCAGGAAATGGACTGCAAGTACACGAATCCTGTCTATCCGGGTGATGAAATCACTGCCAGAGTGGTTCTGGAATCTGTCGAGGAGAAAGAGAAATACTATATCGCTTCGCTGCAAGGGGTCTGCTGCAATCAGGATGGGATCACTGTTGCAGAAGCAACCTGCAAACAGCTTCTCCTGAAACGGTTTTTTGAAGTCGTTAAATAAAATGCAAAAGCGATAAACATAAAGCGATTCACATAAGACAATAAGCGTAGGAAAGGATTAACAATGACAAATCTTGAACAGTACAAGAGAGCATTCATGCTGAATTTCAGAGTAAAAGAAGAAGACCTGCCAGGTCTTGAATACATGGGTATCATCCAGTGGGATTCCGTCGGTCATATGGACCTGATTGCTGATATCGAATCAGCGTACGGAATTCAGATGGACACGAAGGATGTGCTGGATCTTTCCACCTATGAGAAAGGCATCAAAATTCTGTCCGAAAAGTACGGTGTCAACTTCGACGAATAAAAACAATATGCTTTTGAAATGAATATCACCAAACTCACATCAACAAAAACCATCTGCAACAGTTATCTCATAGAAGAGGATGGCTTTGTTGTAATTATAGACCCGGGCCAGGATGGCGTTGTCGAAACAGAAATCGACAGCAAAGGCTATACACCGGAATATATTCTTCTGACGCATGAACACTTTGATCATGTGGAGGACCTGGAGACTGTCCGTGGGAAATATAACGTACCTGTAGTCGCGAGCAAATTGTGCAGTGAAAGACTGGGAGATCCCAAGACAAATCTGTCGATCATAGAGGATATTCTTTCGTACTATAAAACCGGCGTAATCACCGAAGAAAAATCTCCACGATTTGCATGTGAGGAAGCGGAGATCACTTTTGATGGCGAATACGAACTCCAATGGAGAGGTCATCAGTTTACATTTATTGAGGCACCGGGACATTCTCCGGGCGGCGTACTCATCACTTTGGACGGAGAGCATTGTTTTACGGGGGATTACATGCTCCTCAATGAAGAGACGACGCTGAGGCTTCGCGGCGGGAGTGAAGAGGATTTTGTGAATATCACGGAACCGATTATCAATGGAATCCCGGAGGGAACCATCATCCATCCGGGACACGGAGTTACATATGTCAAAGGTCAGGAGGGTGAAACGAAATGACCCGTGAAGAATTCCTGGAGCTGGAACCCTTCAGCATCCCGCAGGATGAGAAGGAGGCCTTTTACAGGGAACAAGTGAATGAAATGACAGAGTATCATCGTACTGCTTGCAAAGCTTACGATGATATTTGCAATGGGCTGAATGAGAATGGTCCGTATCTGCCGGTGTCACTGTTCAAAGATACAGATCTCAAAAGTGTGCCGGATGAAAAAATCATAAGAAAAATCACATCCTCAGGGACGACGGGGCAGCAGGTTTCGAAGATCTATCTCGATGCGGAGACTTCCGCGCTTCAGCAGAGAGCGCTCTGCGCCATTACCGGTGATTTCATCGGTTCCAGACGCATTCCAATGCTCATCATCGATTCACCGGATGTACTCAGAGACCGAAGCAAGTTCACAGCGAGAGGCGCCGGAATTCTCGGATTTTCCATGATGGCGTCTAAACGCATCTATGCGCTGGATGAGAACATGAATCTGGACATGGAATCCCTGGAGCTGTTTCAGGAACTTGCAAAGGAAGGTCCAACCTTCGCGTTTGGATTCACCTACATGATCTGGCAATATCTCTATGAAGCCCTCAGAGAAAAAGGCGCGTCAATCGATCTTCCGGGATGTCATCTGATCCACGGCGGCGGCTGGAAGAAACTGCAGAATAGAAGTGTTTCCGACGAGACCTTCCGTGCCGGGCTGAAAGAAGTCTGCGGGATAGACAGTGTCAGCGATTACTATGGCATGGCGGAGCAGACCGGCAGCATATTCATGCAGTGCAATGAAGGACACCTGCATGCCAGTGTTTTTTCGGACATTTCCATACTTGATCCGGAAGATTTCACAGAATGCGAAGCGGGGCAGTGGGGACTCATCGCGCTGGATTCGCTGATCCCGAAATCCTATCCGGGACACAAACTGCTTACGGAAGACTGGGGCAGAATACTGGGAATCGACGATTGTCCATGCGGCAGAAAAGGCAAGTACTTTGAAATCAGCGGACGAATCCAAAAGGCCGAAGTGCGCGGATGCAGTGATACCTTTGAAGGAGCGGTCGCAACAAAAATGAAGTCAACAGAAGGCGCAGGAAACGGAAGCCTGCAAGTTCTGGCCGGCTGTTATCCGATCAAGGAAACGGTTCGTCCTTCATTTGCAGAGAACACAATTGATTTTTTGGAAGCCTTGTCCACGCTCTATATGAAAGATCCTCTGTATAGACAGTATCCGGAGATTTATGCATTGGGATTCTGGTGCCGCAGAGCTCATATTGAGAAGATGCGAAAGAATGAAGACAGGCAAGGCAGGGGTCTTACGCTTCATATCGCACCGTCCAATATGCCGACCATGTTTGCATATTCCTGGATTACCTCACTGCTTGCCGGAAATCCGAATATCGTCCGTATATCGGAACGGACCAATGAGATTACAGAAGCAGCATTGAAGGGAATCGAGAGTATTCTCAGTCGTCCTGGATTTCAGGAGATTTGTGAGCAGAATGCTTTCATTACATTCCCTAGAGGAGATACACTGCTCGAGGACATATCTAAGACAGCAAAGGCCAGAGTAATCTGGGGAGGGGATGAGACCGTCAGCAGCATTTGCAGTGTTCCGAAAGCAGATGACTGCATCGACATTACATTCCCAGATAAATATTCTGTCGCACTCTTCAAAGTGAGTGATTTTGAGACGCTTGAAGATCGGGAGCTCAGGCATCTTGCGCATTTATTCTATAATGATACCTATGGAGCCGATCAGAATGCATGTTCCAGCCCGCGTACTGTATTCTGGCTGCACGATAGCGAGACCGCTAATGCAGATGCCATAAGGGACAAATGGTGGAATGCAGTAGCAGAGGAAGCAGCCGTTTATGATCTGCAGCCCTGGAAGGCGACAGAAAAATACAGAATGCTCTGCAGAACCTACGCTGTCAATGAGGGCTTGGGTTCAGTCAGAAAGTGGGATAACCGGCTGTACATTGTTCCATGCGGACATTATAAAGGCAGCCTGACAAACCTGGAGGCGCGTTTTGGGTTGTTCTATGAAAAGAAAATCGATAATCTGGATGAGCTTATGCCGTTCATGGAAGCCAAGATCCAGACCATCGTAAGCAGTAGCAATCAGGCAGAGCTTTATGAGAAGATACGCGCGGCTGAATGCGACGGGGTAGATAGGGTCACCGCGATCGGTGAAGCCCTGGATTTCAATACAGTATGGGACCGTAAGGACCTGGTGGAGATGTTATCATGTACTTTTTCGAACGAAATGAAGAATTCAGAGACAGAATAATCTGCATCGATGACGGTGGCAGAGAATATACGTACGGACAAATCTGGGATATGGGCGATGCGCTCACGGAAGATTGCAGAGGAATCACGGTTCTGGAGTGTTCCAATGATGCGGAGAGCCTTGCAAGATATCTGGCATTGCTGAGAAAAGGCTGTCCGGTGATTCTCATCGGCAAGGACCTTGATGAAGACGCGAAGAAGGCTCTGAAAGACACTTATGAGGGAGACTATCCATACAATCCGGAATTGGGGCTTTTGCTTTCCACATCGGGGAGCACCGGAGACAGGAAACTGGTTCGCCTGAGCTATACGAACATACAGTCGAACTGCGATTCCATTGTCGAATATCTGGGGCTGACGAAAGAGGAGCGTCCGATTACAACGCTCCCTATGGAATACACCTATGGATTATCCGTGATTCATTCCCATGTAGCTGTTGGGGCGACGATCATTCTGACAAACAGGACTTTGTTCCAAAAGGAATTCTGGGAGATGGTCGAAAAATATAAAGTCACATCCATGGCGGGTGTGCCGTATACATACGAAATGTTTGAGCGGCTGAGACTTCGGGAGATGGATCTGCCGCATCTTAAGACGATGACCCAGGCAGGCGGACATCTGCATGAAGAACTCCATAAGAAATATGGGGAATGGGCGGCGGAGACAGGCCGCAGGCTCTTCGTCATGTATGGACAGACGGAAGCCACAGCACGGATGAGCTATATTCCGCCGGAAAAATGTATTGAAAAAATCGGCAGCATCGGCATTCCGATTCCTGGAGGCAGTTTTGCCATTGCTGAGGATGGAGAACTGATCTACTTTGGCGCAAATGTTTCCATGGGATATGCGGTGAATCGTGACGATATGGCCCTCGGCGATGTCAACGGAGGGTGCCTGAAAACAGGTGATATGGCCCGCATGGACGAAGAGGGTTACTTCTACATCACCGGCCGAAAAAAACGCTTTGTCAAACTGCAGGGCAAGCGTTTCAGTCTGGATCAGGTTCAGGAGATCTTGCAGGAAGCCTTTGAGTGTGATGAAATCATCTGCACTGGGAATGATGATGACGGAATCAAGGTTAACACAAGCAGTCGTGAAGTGGCTGACCGAGAGGATGAAATCATCCAATTGTTTATGGATAAATGGCAGGTCCGTGCGAGACTTGTCACAGTGAAGTATCTGGATGAGATTCCAAGGAACTCGTCAGGTAAAGTCTTGTATTCGAAGTTATAAGAATATTTGAAAGGAATATGCAAATGCAGTACAGAAAGTTCAAATCCGTTGATAAAGAGATATCACTTCTGGGAATGGGCGTGATGCGCCTGCCAAGGCTGGAGGACGGAAAGGCTGATGAGAAGACGGGTATCGATCTGATCAGATATGCAGTAGATCATGGTATCAACTATATCGACACAGGCTATACCTATCACGGTGGTGACAGTGAGCGGATCATAGGAAAAGCACTGAAAGACGGATACAGGGAGAAGGTTCTGATTGCGGACAAGCTTCCGATTTGGCTTGTCGAGAAAGAAGAAGACATACAGCCAATCATCGAGGAACAATTCAAACGTTTGGATGTAGATCATATTGATATGTATCTCATACACAACATCGTTCCTGAGGTATGGGAACTCATTAAGAAATGCAATGTATTCGAACACCTTCAGAAGCTCAAGGATGAGGGACGCATCGGTCATATCGGGTTCTCTTTCCATGGAGATTATGATCTGTTTACAGAGGTCATTGATGAATATCCGTGGGAGTATTGCCAGATCCAGCTCAATTATCTTGATAAGACCATTCAGGCAGGTCTGAAAGGCCTTGCTTACGCCAGAGAGCGTGATATCGACGTCATTATTATGGAACCGCTGAAGGGAGGAAGGCTGTCAGATAAGGTGCCGCCTTCCGTACAGGCCATCTGGGACCGCGCGGCAGCAGAAGGAATCGCTCCTCCGGAGAGGACGCCGGCACAGTGGGCGTTCAAATGGGTTGCAAGTCAGCCGGGCGTATCACTGATACTGAGCGGAATGAGTTCCTTCGCGCAGCTGGAAGAGAACATTAGAATCTTTTCAGGAGATGACATAAATAAAATGTCGGAAACCGAATACGCAATATGCGATGAGGCAGCGGATGAATACGACAGAAAGATCAAATACCAGTGCACCAAGTGCGGATACTGCATGCCTTGTCCGCAGGAAGTTGAGATTCCGGATGTCATCCGTTATCTGAATAACTGGTATGCCTTTGACAAGATCCCAAGTACAAAACTTGAGTATATTGAATGGCTCGACGGCCATGCGTCCAAATGCATTCACTGCGGAGCATGTGAAGATAAATGTCCGCAGAGACTTGCCATTTCAGATATCATGACGGATGCAGTGGAGCAGTTCGGCAAGTAGGGACATAAGGAGGAACCCATGAGACTTCCTGAGGCAGCAAGTACAATTAAATTACCTGAAATGGTGAAGATAGAGCAGATTTTTCCGGATGAACATCTGGATGATGTTGAGCTGTCTGTTAGAAACGCAGTGCTGCCTTTTGCTGCAGACATGGAATCCGGCTGCACAGCAGCGGTGCTTGCAGGCAGCAGGGGTATTCGGCATATTGACTGCATTGTGAAGACGGTTGTGGAAACACTGTTGGCAGCAGGTGTTAGACCTTTCATTGTGCCTGCTATGGGAAGCCACGGCGGAGGAACCTCCGAGGGACAGGAGGAAATACTGCAATCTTATGGAATCTCAGAAGAAACCATGGGTGTTCCGATCCATTCCTCTATGGAAACTGAGATCATTGGAGCTACGAAGGATGGAATCGAAGTTCATTTTTCAAAGGCAGCCATGGAAGCTGATTATGTGATACCTGTATGCCGCGTAAAACCCCATACTGATTTCAACGGACCGATCGAAAGCGGTATCTGCAAGATGCTGGCTATCGGCGGCGGAAAGCACAACGGTTGTTCCAGACTGCACAGAGAAGGATTTCCGGCGCTTGCACACGTTATTCCGGATTCTGCAAGCGTCATTATAGACAGAGTGGATGTTCCTTTTGCGCTCGCAATCGTGGAGAACGCCTTTGATAAGACGCACACCGTGGAAGCCGTTTCGGGACAGAATATCCTCAAAAGAGAGCCAGAACTTCTTACGCTTGCGAGAAGCCTTATGCCTCGCATCAAATTCGATGATGTGGATGTACTGATTGTTGGGCAGATCGGCAAGGATATCAGCGGAACGGGAATGGATCCCAATATCATCGGTAGAGACTCCTACGGACCGATTCCAGGCGCCGTGCCCCGTATTAAACGCATTATCATAGAGGATCTGACCGAGGGCGCTCACGGGAATGCCATTGGATTCGGTATGGCAGATTTCATTCTTCGAAATGCCTATGAAAAGGTCGATCTTGACATTACATATACGAACGGCATGGCCTCAGGCAATCCGGAAGGTGCCCGGATACCGGTCATTGCGGAAACAGAGGAGGAGGCTTTGCGCGCGGCCATCCAGACCGCTCATCAGACGGATATCAATGATCCAAAAGTCGTGAAGATCAAGGACACACTGCATCTGTCTGAAATTGAGATTTCATCGAATATGCTTGAACTCTGTACGGATGACAAAGAGTTCAGGATTGTGTTATAATCCAGTCAGCAAAATGATAATCACATGAAAGGAGAATGATCAATCATGTATGAAACACTAAAATATGAGGTAAAGGACGGAATTGCTTACGTTACTGTCAACAGACCGGAGGCTCTGAACGCACTGAATTCAAAAGTAATTAGCGAACTCTACGATGCTTTTGCAGCATTTGATGCTGATGCAGACGCTCAGGTTGCTATTCTGACTGGCGAAGGCAGATCCTTCGTTGCCGGCGCAGATATCGCTGAGATGTCAAAACTCAACACAATCGAGGCAAGAGATTTTGCAAAGGCAGGACACAGAACCATGAATTTCATCGAAAATGTCAGCAAGCCTGTCATTGCGGCAGTCAATGGGTTCGCATTGGGCGGCGGCTGCGAGCTTTCCATGGCATGTGATATCAGAATCGCGTCTGCAAAGGCAAAGTTCGGCCAGCCTGAAGTAGGTCTGGGACTGATTCCTGGATTCGGTGGTACACAGAGACTTTCAAGACTGGTCGGCAAGGGAATGGCGAAATACTTGATCTATTCAGCTGAGGTCATCGGTGCAGAGGAAGCCGGACGCATCGGACTGGTGGAAAAGGTCGTAGAACCTGATGAACTGCTTCTGACATGCGAAGCGCTTGCAAAGACAATCATGAGCAAGGCTCCGATTGCTGTATCAATTGCAAAGCACTGCATCAATAATGGTTACGATATGGACATGAAGTCCGCTTCAGAACTGGAAGTCAACTCCTTCGGACTGTCATTCTCATCAGAGGATATGAAAGAGGGAACTTCTGCATTTCTGGAGAAGAGACCGGCAGAATTCAAAAACAAATAATAAGCATAATAAAAAGGCTGCGCAGTGCAGCCTTTTTTGTTTTTTGAATTACGGTGTGACTTGAATCACAGTGCGACGCCGAGCAGAACGGATGCGATCAGCAGATAGATGCAGGAGGATACCATATCCGTCAGGGACGAGATCATCGGCGTTGCCATGAGGGCAGGGTCGACGCCGACTTTCTTGGCCAGCATCGGGAGCATGCCGCCCAGCAGCTTGGCGAATATGATAACCAGAATCATGGACATGGCTACCGTTAGACCAATGAGTGGAGGCTGACCGTCGATAATCAGGATCTTGAGGAAGTTGAAAGCACTCAATATCACACCCAATATGATGCTGACACGGAACTCTTTCCAAAGAATCTTAGCTGCATCTTTCAAATCGATTTCATCGACTGACAGACCACGTATGATAAGCGTCGCTGCTTGTGTCCCGGTGTTTCCTCCGGTTCCCATGAGGAGCGGCAGGTAGGCGACCAGTATGATGACCTGAGAGAGCACTTCTTCAAATTGCGCGATCAGTGATCCTGTGATCATGAGCATGACGGTCATGAACAACAGCCATGGAAGTCTGTTCCTGACATGTCTGAACACGCCGATATCCAGATATTCATCATCCGGTTCATTACCGACGATACCACCCATACGCTCGATATCTTCGGTGGCCTCTTCTTCGATAACCTCCATGATATCGTCGACGGTGACGATACCGACCAGTCTATTTTCATTGTCTACGACCGGGATTGCAAGAAAGCCGTACTTCTTAAATACTTCAGCAACTTCTTCCTGATCGTCGTAGACATTGACGTAGACATAATCTTTATGCATCAGGTCGGATACAAGCACATCATCATCTGCGGTTACGAGTGCACTGAGAGATACGATTCCTTCCAGCTCTCTTCCGCCGTGTTTTACATAACAGGTGTAGACCGTCTCACTATCCATTCCCTGCTGCTTGATGTGGGCGAGAGCCTCACCGACCGTCATGGTTTCCTGGAGACTGATGTAATCCGGTGTCATCAGGCTGCCGGCACTATCCTCCGGATAGTTGAGGAAGATGTTGATCAGTCTTCTCTCCTCACGCGGCGTCTGGTCGAGGATTTTATCTACAATATTCGCAGGAAGTTCCTCCAGTACGTCGATCTTATCGTCGAAGTCCATCTCATCCATGATGAAGGCAATTTCTTTATCGGTGATGCCATCGATGATCTTGACCTGATCGTCACCCGGAAGATAGGAGAACACCTCAACGGCAACGTTCTTCGGTAACATACGGAACGCGATAATCGCTTTCTCGATACCGACTTCGTCAAGGATATCCTCAAAAATCTCTGCAATATCTACTTCGTTGTATGTGAGGAGGAGGGCACGGGTATCGAAATAGTCACCGTTTCTGAGGAGCTCCAGCGCTTTCTCAGTATCTTCATCGAACTGCTGGTTTTTTGTCTCCATATCAAGCGCCAGTTGATCGGAATCCTCTACGTTCGGGTCGTCGCCTTCAGCCATTTCTTCATACACTGTTTCATACAGTTCATCGGCTTCGCCAAAGACTTCATTTGTGTTTTTTTCTTCTGTCATGATGCCTTATCCTCCTTTCTGTAATATTCAGTGTTCCACACTTATTTTAGTATAACAAAAGCCCTCTCAAAATCAAAGGAAAAAAGGTATTGTTTTTTGTATGCGTTTTCGCATATTTATTCATAATCAAGTGTGTATATCACTGATGAATTACGTTGACGGAAATTTCACAAAGTGATATGATTATTGCGCAAAGGACATTAAAATACTTTAAGTTATTTTTAAAAAAGGAGAAATTGAAAATGTCAAACTATGTAGAAAGAGTCATTGAGCAGTGCAAGGCTAACAACCCTGGCGAAGTAGAATTCCATCAGACTGTAGAAGAAGTACTGACTTCACTCAAGCCTGTTGTAGAACAGCATCCTGAGTATGAAGAAGCAGCTCTTCTGGAGAGACTGGTTGAGCCTGAAAGAGGCGTTACTTTCAGAGTAGTATGGGTTGATGATGCTGGTAAAGTTCAGGTTAACAAGGGCTACAGATATCAGTTCAACAGCGCAATCGGACCTTACAAAGGCGGCCTGAGATTTGCTCCAAACGTATATCCTGGAATCATCAAGTTCCTCGGATTCGAACAGATCTTCAAGAACTCCCTGACTGGTCTGCCAATCGGCGGCGGCAAGGGCGGTTCAGACTTCGATCCTAACGGAAAGAGCGACGCTGAAGTAATGAGATTCTGCCAGGCATTCATGACTGAGCTGTACAGACACATTGGTCCTAACACTGACGTTCCTGCTGGTGACCTGGGTGTAGGCGGCAGAGAAATCGGTTATCTGTTCGGACAGTACAAGAGAATCGTTGACAGATATGAAGGAACTCTGACTGGTAAGGGCCTTTCATACGGCGGACTGCTCGGAAGAGCTGAAGCAACTGGATTCGGTATCGTATGGTACGCAGAAGAAATGCTGAAGGCAAACGGCGAAGACTTCAAGGATAAGGTTGTTGGTATCTCCGGATTTGGTAACGTAGCATGGGGTGCTGCTTGGAAGCTGAAAGACCTCGGCGCTAAGTGCGTTACAATTTCAGGTCCAGACGGATACATCTACGATCCAGATGGCATCAGCACTGACGAAAAGGTTGCATACCTCCTCGAGCTGAGATCATCCGGAAAGAACATCTGCGCACCTTACGCAGACAAGTTCCCTGGCGCTAAGTTCTATGCTGGCAAGAAGCCTTGGGGCGTACAGCAGGACGAAGGCATCAAGGTTGACATGTTCATCCCTTGCGCTATGCAGAACGACGTTCACATGGAACACGCTAAGCAGATCGTAGAAGGCGGCTGCAAGTTCTACTGTGAAGGCGCTAACATGCCTACAACTAACGACGCTCTCGAGTATCTCATTGAGAACGAGACAGCGGTTGGTTCCGCTAAGGCTGCTAACGCTGGTGGCGTTGCATGCTCCTGCATCGAGATGGGACAGAACGCTGGCCACACTGTATATCAGCACCAGGATGTATATGATCAGCTGCACCAGATCATGATCAACATTTACAAGAACAGTGCTGCTGCTGCTGAGAAGTACTATGGCAACAAGAACCTGCTGGTTCAGGGTGGAAACATCGCTGGATTCGAAAAGGTTGCTGCTGCAATGATGGAACAGGGTCTTGTATAATCAGGGCTCACTGATAACAGCATTAGGAAATGACATTAAGGGATCGATGCATTTGCATCGATCCTTTTTTATGGATTGCACGCAATGCAAATATGCATCGTTAATAAATTAATTAAGTCACGGATCACTTATTTAATGCTATAATAGGCTAAAGATATATTATTACGCGTTTCATATAAGTTATTTCACTATTTACCGTTTGAAAGGAGGAGGATATGATTTTTGGACTTGAACCCCATGTATTCTTCGCGTTCCTTTCCTGGCCAGTTACTTACATTGTTATTGCTATCATAATGTATTTTGTCATGGCCAAGCACGATAAGGAAGAAGAAGCCTGGGAAAAAGCTTACGACGAGTGGCAGGCGTCACTGAAGGACGGTAAAGTAGAAGAGGGAGGTGAGGTACAATGATCGGCGGCGGCGTTACAGAATATGTCGTTTTGCTCGTTTACCTCATCGGTATGATTGGTATCGGAGTATACTGGGCGAAACACAGTAAGACTTCAGAAGATTATCTGTTGGGCGGACGTAGAATCGGCTCCGTTCTGACAGCACTCACACTTCAGACCACATCCATGTCAGGGTATATGTTCATGGGTGGTCCGGCACAGACATACAGAGAAGGTTATTTCACGCTCTGGTATGCTGTTGGAGACGGCGGCGGCGCCATCTTCAACGTAGGTATCCTGGGAAAGAGAATGAGAAGACTTTCTTATTTCCTCGGATGTCTTTCCCCGATTGAGTACATTGAGAAACGTTATCCAGGCAAAGCAACCCGTGCGATTGCAGCAGTCATCGCAATCTGCTTCGTATATGGATACGTTCTGGCACAGTTCCTGTCAGCAGGAAAAACCATGTGCGCACTGCTGGGAGTACCTCTTCCGATTGCGATTATCATAGGTGCCGGCGTAATCGTATTCTATACATTCGCCGGAGGCTATCTGGCGGTTGCATGGACGGACTTCATCCAGGGCATCGTCATGGTATGCTCCATGGTTATGATCTTCGTGCTTGCGTGGAATCAGGTCGGCGGACTGACAGGACTGAACGAACAGCTGACAGCGCTCGATCCTACACTCACCGGTATGTGGGGCAAAGGCAACATGTATCAAGGCCAGTGGGGCGTTGTCGCAGGTGCGGTCGGTGTATATCTGATCGGTTATATGGGACTTCCTCACGTTGTCATTCGTCATATGGCAATGGAGAGCCCGAAACTGGCGAAGCAGACAGTCGTCATCGCAACAGTATGGAATCAGCTGTTCATCTTCGTTCCATATATTATGGGACTGATGGGAATTCTGCTGCTGCCTAATATCGATGACCCTGAAATGGTAGTACTGTCATTGGCGTATCAGCTCCTTCCTGGTGTTCTCGCGGCAATCGTTCTCGTAGCAATCATGTCTGCGATCATGAGTACTGCTGATGCACAACTCATGCTTATGGGAACTATGCTCGGTCGTGATATCTACCAGAGATACATCAATAAGGATGCTAGCGATAAGCAGCTGATGAATGTATCCAGAATCTGCATCCTGGCAGTTGGTATCATCTCCGTTATTATCGCACTGATTCAGCCTCCTGGAGTATTCCAGATCGTAGTATTCTCATTCAGTACGCTTGGATCTTCCTTCCTGCCGTCCTATGTAGGAGCGGTTTGGTGGAAGAGAGGTAATACGACGGGATGTGTTGCATCAATGATTTGCGGATGCATCATCTCTATCATCTGGGAAGCTGCAGGACTTGCAGGCCCAACAGGAATGCATACATTCTTCATCGGTGTTATCGTATCCATCGCTGCTTACATCATCGGATCACTGATCGGCAAACCGCCGACAAAGGAAATGCAGGATCTGGTTGAAAGAGCAGCATGCAAGACGAAGATTCCAGCAGGACTGGCTACAGTCAACTACAAGGACATCGCTCCGGAGACAAATGGCGTTCTCACTTTCCTGAAGGAGTCATCCTACATGGAAGAAAGAGGATTCCAGCCAGTATAAAACTTGCGGACGAACGATATTTGTAAATAGCAGGGGCCGGACGTTTTGTCCGGCCTTTGTATTATGTGTTATAATATTTGAAACTACATTGACGATGGATAAGTAGTTTCTACGGAGCGGAATATGGAAATCAAAAGTCTGAAAAACGGATATAAAATGCAGGATGCCTTTGAGCGCCTGTATAAACGCAGCAAGCACTTCACCATTGAGAAGATGGATATTCTCTTTTATCCTTATCTTCTGATGGAATTCGATGTGAAATACAGCGGTAAGCTGGAGCGGCTGTCTGAGAAAGTCCTGGTCATGTGTGATATGTGGAAAGGACAGTATTCCATGGCTAAGTCCAGAGGTGAGTTCGTCATGACAGATGCGGACGAGAGTATGCTTATACCGGTCAAACTGGACAAACAAAAGGTGATTGCCGATGCGCCCCGTACGATTTACGGTGAGATTCAGAAGGCAAAGCGTGTGCTGAATATACCGGATATTGAATATATCAGTGATGAACTGATATACAAACCGTTCTTCATCGTGGAATGTCTGAATGACGATAAGGAAGTGTTCCATATTCTGTTCGATACCGTAACAGGCGAATACAGCCTGCTGAATGCGTAATTTTCAATACTATATAAAGTGAGGTATTCAATGGCCAAACTGATTCCACCAATCGGCAGAGTGGTCGGCGGCAGTTATGACGGCAGCTTTATCTACTGGCTGATTGAGAAAGATCAAACGGAATATTTCGCGGTGAGTCCCAATGATAGGCTCCGGATCGGAATGTTCGTACGGATCGATGACAATCCAATTACATTTGAAATCCATGACGGAGATATCGCTAGAATAGAGGCAAAGGACGAGGCATTTCTCCATGAGGATCTTGCTGTTTACACAAAAAACAGGGGCAGAATCCTTATGCGGGTAAACCGGCAGGCAGCTGATAAACTGCGCGCCATGTCAGATTGAGGGTAAAATGAACAAGAAACAGATTACAACAGAATATGTCCGGAGCATCATCACGGACAGACCCGCCGATATGCACAAAGGGCAGGCCGGGCGCGTTCTGATGATTGCAGGATCGAGAGGGATGGCTGGTGCAGCAGTACTTTCCGCAAGAGGAGCACTGTATTCCGGCGCGGGACTTGTGAAAGTATCTGTTCCGGATGAACTCTTTACCATTCTTCAGATATCCGTCCCGGAGGCGATGTGTATCAATAGAGAAGAGACGGCCAAAACAGACCTGAACATCTACGATGCCATTTGCATGGGTCCGGGAATCGGGACAGACGAAGATGCCATGGCGCTTTTGTACCGGGTACTGGAAGATTATCGGGGACCACTTGTGCTGGATGCTGATGGAATCAATTGCCTTTGCAAGTATAACGGATTTGATGAAGTTAAAAAAAGAGATGGCGTTACAGTATTTACACCGCATCCGGGAGAGGCGGGGAGAATGCTTGATGTGCTCAGTCTCGGTACATATAAAGAACTGGGAAGAGAACAAACAGCAGCATCACTGGCGGAAGCAACAGGCTCGATCGTCCTCCTGAAAGGGGCGATGACGCTGATTGCTGAAGGAGAAGCGAGTGAAACAGAATTATATGAGAATCCGACAGGCAATCCGGGTATGGCTACGGGCGGCAGCGGAGATGTGCTGAGCGGAATCATCACATCGCTGCTGGGGCAGAGGCATCTGGAAACCGGCCCAATGCAGCGAGTCTGTGCTGCAGCATTCCTGCATGGTCTGGCAGGTGATATTGCCGCAGAGAACATCGGAGAATACGGAATGACTTCAGCGGACATCGCCGACGCTGTGGCTGCGGCCATCAATGCCTTGTAATCGTTTGAAATTAATGTAAAGATATTGTGAATTTCAGGAACTCTTATTGTCATAAGGGTTCTTTTTATGTATACTATATATTGATGTATAATGAGTTTTTTTTCGAAGCAACAAACAATATTTGGAGGAACCGGCATATGAGCATAAGAGAACTGGAAAAGACTGCTGCTGATGTGCGCATAGGCATTATTAAGGCGCTACACAATGCAGGTTCAGGGCATCCGGGCGGATCCCTTTCTGCTGCAGATTTAGTTACAGCACTTTACTTCCATGAGATGAATATCAATCCTAAAGACCCTGCCATGAAGGGCAGAGACAAGTGCGTGTTCTCAAAAGGGCACGCAGGTCCAGCCCAGCTGTCAGCCATGGGAATCGCAGGATACTTTGACATGGAAGATTTCACGACGAATCTCCGTAAAATCGGATCGAAATTCCAGGGTCATCCTAACATGAAAATTCCGGGAATAGAGATGTCCACAGGATCGCTGGGACAGGGATTCAGCGCTGCGGTCGGTATGGCCATTGCAAATAAGCTTGATCAGGATCCCGGAAGAGTCTACGCAGTGCTTGGAGACGGCGAGCTTCAGGAAGGTCTCATCTGGGAGGCAGCCATGTCAGCATCACATTACGGACTTGACAATCTGGTTGCCATTGTAGACCACAACGGACTGCAGATTGACGGAAGAAATGATGATGTCATGACCGTTATGCCGATTGGTTCTAAATTTGAAAGCTTCGGATGGAATGTAATAGAAATCGACGGACACGATATGGAACAGATACTGGATGCGTTCGCAAAGGCAAGACAGTGTTCAGGCAAACCAACCGTTATCGTTGCGGAAACAGTCAAGGGCAAAGGTGTTTCGTTTATGGAGGGTCAGGCCGGATGGCATGGCAAAGCTCCGAACGATGAACAGACAGAGCAGGCACTTGATGAACTCGAAGCCGCTAAGTCCGCGCTTCAGTAAGGAGAGACAAAATGGCTGATAAAATTGCAACAAGACAGGCTTACGGCGAAGCTCTTATAGAGCTCGGTAAGGAATATGACAATCTGGTTGTTATGGATGCGGACCTTTCCGGTTCTACAAAGACAGGAATGTTCGCGAAAGAATATCCGGACAGATTCTTTAATATGGGTATTGCAGAACAGAATATGTATGGCGTCGCTTCCGGACTTGCTTTAAGTGGGAAAATTGTCTGTGCAAGTACGTTTGCTATGTTCGCAACCGGCAGAGCTTTTGAAATCATTAGAAATTCTATCGGTTATACCGGAGCAAATGTGAAGATCTGCGCTTCTCATGCTGGAATCACCGTTGGAGAAGACGGCGCAAGTCATCAGACTTTCGAGGACATCGCTCTTATGAGAACCATCCCGGGCATGATGGTGGTCAATCCGTCAGATGCTGTCGCGACGAAGAAACTGCTTAGACAGATTGTTGAGATTGAAGGACCATGCTATTTCAGAGTCGGAAGAGCTGCAGTGCCTGTATTCTACAATGAAGAAGATGTAATTACTCTGGGCAAAGGCAACCTGATTCGCGACGGAAAAGATGTTACGATTATCGCAACAGGCATTATGGTGAATGAGGCATATGAGGCAGCAAAAACGCTGGCTGAAGAGGGCATCGATGTGAGAGTCATCGATATCCATACCATTAAACCGATTGATGAAGAAATCGTCATCAAAGCTGCACAGGAGACCGGAGCTATCGTAACGGCCGAAGAACACGGAATCATCGGAGGTCTTGGAGATGCAGTAGCTCAGGTTGTCGTTAAAAACTCTCCTTGTAAGATGGCAATGGTAGGACAGCAGGATACATTCGGAGAGTCCGGCAAACCGGATCAGCTCCTTGTGAAATACAAGATGACGGCAGCAGATATTGCTGAAGCAGTAAGAAGTGTGCTTTAGAGGTTTTTGATTACATGATAGAGTTTAAGAACGTTACAAAACGTTATAAATCCAATATAGGTTTGGATGATGTATCTGTGAAAATCAACGAGGGAGATTTCGTATTTCTCGTCGGTCCAAGCGGAGCCGGTAAATCCACCTTTGTCAAACTGATCCTCAAGGAGCTGGATGCGGATAGAGGAACCATTACTGTCAGAGGACAGAATGTGACGAAGATGTCCGCGAGGAACATTCCTAAACTGAGGAGAAATATCGGTATCGTATTCCAGGACTTCAGGCTTTTGCCTAAGAAGACCGTTTACGAAAATGTTGCCTTTGCAATGGAAATCATCCATAAACCGAAGAGGACCATCAAGAAGCAGGTTCCGCAGGTTCTGACGATGATGGGTATTGCCGATAAAGCCAGTAAATACCCAGACGAACTGTCTGCAGGAGAGCAGCAGCGTGTTGCGATTGCAAGGGCGATCGTAAACAGACCTAAAATCCTCATCGCTGACGAGCCGACGGGAAATCTGGACCCTGATACCGCATGGGAAATCATGCAGCTTTTGAATCAGATTAATCAGCTTGGAACAACGATTCTCATGGTAACCCATGCCAAGGATATCGTTGACAAGATGGAGAAGCGTGTCATCGCAATTGAGAAGGGCCGCATCGTTCGGGATGAAACAGGAATGTACGGGTACAAAGAAGCTCTGGAAGATGCAACCAGCGCCTTTGATACCATGCCGATGAACTCTCGCGGCACGTTCAAGGCTGGATTCAGGAGAGGAGGCCGGAGCTGATGAAAACATTTGCTTACACCGTGAAACAGGCCTTCATCCAGTTCGGCAGAAACAGGAGCATGTCGGTGATTTCGATTTTTGCCATCACATGTATGCTGCTGATACTTAGCCTGTTCTTTATCCTCTTTATCAACGTCAATGCTGCTGCTGAAACAGTGAAAGGTGATTACGATTCCATTGAAATCTTCCTTCTCGACGAAACAACTGCGGAGGAAGCACAAGCCATGGCCGAGGATATGAAACAGCAGGACGGTGTTTCCGACGCCTACTATAAAACAAAAGAAGAGGCGATGGCAGAGTTCAAAGCAAGATGGGGAGAAAATGGGTATCTGCTCGACAGTCTGGAGGATAATCCTCTGCCAAATTCAGTAGTCGTGATGATAGACGATCTGGAAAAAGCGGATGCTTTGGCGGAACATGCTGCCGGATATACAGGCATTGAAGACGTCAAATACTATAAGAGCACCGTTGATAAGCTCCTCAAAGCAACGAAATTCATCCAGATTTCAGCGATCGTAATCATGATATTCCTTATCATTGTTTCTATCATCGTCGTTTCGAATACGATCAAACTGACTGTATTCAACAGGGCAGAAGAAATCAGCATCATGAAATACGTCGGTGCAACGAACTGGTTCATCAGAGGACCATTCCTCGTGGAAGGAATCCTCATCGGCGTGATATCCGCAGGAATATCTCTTGCGATCACATACCTTGTTTACGGCCAGATCGTGGAGACGATCGGTGATCAGGCATATCAGATGCTTTCCATGCCGATGGTTCCCGTAGGGTTCCTCATCTACAATTTTGCGTGGATATTCCTTGCGCTCGGCGTGAGCATTGGTTCATGCGGAAGTATTATTTCCATGAGAAAGTTCCTGGATGCATAATTGCAGACGAGAGTAGTGTTAGTTGTTATGAAGAAGAAAACAGCCGTTATAATTTCATTAATGCTTGTTTTTTGCTTTTCTTTCGGGTCGTCTGAGGTCTTTGCGACGCCTCTTTCTGAACTGCAGGATGAAATCGATCAAAAGCAGGAAGAACTGAAAGAAGGGCAGAAGAAAGAAAAAGATCTTTCAAAACAGGTCAATTCCCTTGAAGAGACGATCTATGAGCTGAATGATCAGATTGCAGTTTCTGAGGGCGAACTTGAAGTGCTCAAAAAAGATTTGGAGGAGGCACAGAAGAAAGTAGACGCCCAGAACGAAGAACTCGGAATTCGCCTTCGTGCTATGTACAAGAATGGCTCTGTCGGATTCATGGATGTTCTCATGAACTCAAACAGTTTCTCTGAGTTTCTGACCAACATGGATCTTGTGCAGAAGATCTATGCATCTGACAAGGATGTGCTGGAAGAACTTCAGGATTCTCATGATAAGATCGAAAAGAAAAAGAACAAAGTAGAAAAGCTTTCAAAAGAACTAAAGGATTCTAAGCAGGCTGCTCAGGATAATATGGCGGCCGTTGAAGCTGAGAAGCAGAAGATCGCAAATGATAACGAGAAGACAGCGGCCATGCTGGATGATCTGGAAAATGAAGCTGCAGCGGAAGCAGCCAGGCTCGCTTCTTCCGCACAAAGCGGTGCGACCAGCAGCAGCAGTACCTCTTCTTACGGCGGCGGTGCGTTTGCATGGCCGGCGTCCGGTTCGATTTCATCCGGCTACGGATGGCGTATCTGCCCGTTCCACGGCAGAGAATTCCACGGTGCGATCGATATCGCGGCGAACTCCGGCTCAGCAATTGTGGCGGCAGCTGACGGTACCGTCATCCGGGCAGGCTGGAACGGCGGCTTCGGCAATTCCATTCAAATCGACCATGGTGGCGGACTTGTAACCATGTACAACCACTGTTCCGGATTTGCAGCTTCTGTTGGACAGACTGTTTCCAAAGGACAGACTATCGCATATGTTGGATCAACAGGGTCCTCTACCGGACCGCATCTTGACTTCAGAGTATTTAAGGACGGAACAACGCAGAATCCGAATTCATACCTCTAAACATGAGAAAAACAGAAGAAATCATTAACGAAATACTGAATAAACGAGGCATATTAAGTGATGAAGACAGAGAGGAATTTCTCTCTGCAAAGCCGACGCGCACTTATGATCCATTCCTGCTTGACAGTATGAAAGCGGGAGTGGATTTACTGGTCTCTGCCGCAAAAAACGGCGATCGCATCTGCATCTACGGCGATTACGATGCTGATGGCGTCACCGCATCAACCGTTATGGCATGTGGGGTGTCCGCGCTGACAGACAACTGGTTCTTTTATATTCCTTCCAGATTTGTGGAGGGATATGGCTTAAATATCTCCGCCATTGATAAGATCATCGCAAAAGGCGCCGATTTGATTATTACAGTCGATTGCGGTTGCGTTTCACAGAAAGAAGTGGAGTATGCAAAAGCCAAGGGGCTAAAAGTCATCGTGACAGATCATCACAATATCGAGGATACCATTGCAGATGGAATTGTCATCGATCCTAAAAAACCGCAGAAGTTTATGTTGGAAGACGGCAAGGAACCATATCCATGTCAGGATCTCGCCGGATGCGGCGTGGCGTTCAAATTCCTTCAGGCATTGCAGAGAACGGCAGATTTGCCGCGCAAAGTGCTGAATGACGCCCTTGATATGGTGGCGGTGGGCACCATTGGCGATATTGTACCTTTGCGTGATGAGAACAGGACGCTTGTGAAATATGGTCTGGAGGCTGCAAACAGTGGACGCAGAGCTTCTCTATCACGTCTTGCAAAGGCGATTTCCATAGAAGAGATGACATCTACCAATATTGCTTTTGCTGTTGTGCCGCATATCAATGCGACAGGCAGAATGGCTTCGGCAATGACTGCCGTTGAACTGTTCAACACAACTGACGAAAGAACCATTAATGAAAAGGTGAACGAGCTGATTGGTTACAACAGGCAGCGAAAGAATATTCAGGAAGACGCGTTTGAAAGATGTGTGGAGATGATAGAAGGCGACGAGGATTTCATTCTTCTCAGCATCAGTGACATCCACGAGGGAATCGCAGGAATTGTTGCCGGAAAAATCAAAGACCAGTACTACAGACCTGTCATCATAGTAACTCCTTCCGAAGAAAAAGGGCGCAGCAGCGATGATGTCACGCTGCTGAAGGGAACAGGTAGAAGCATCGATGGCGTCAATATTTACGATTTATTAAACCGGCACAGTGAACTGTTTATCAGGTTCGGCGGACACAGCAAGGCCTGCGGCTTCCTGATGGAGGCCGGAAATCTCAACAGTCTCCGTGAATATCTCAACAGTGATGCGGCGGTTCTTCTCGCGGAGCATCCGCAGCTGTTCAAGAAAACAGTGAATATCGATATGGAGATTTCTCCTGAAGACGTGACGGTTGAACTTGCGAGGGAGCTAAGAAAGATCGCACCATTTGGAGAAGGCAATCCTGTACCTCGTTTTATGATGAAAGGCGTAGCGATTCGCAATCTGGCATATATGGGCAGTGATCACACCCATGCCCGTTTCAGCGCATGTACACAAAGAGAAAGCCGCGGTCAAAAAGATGAACGGTATGCCTTCGCGGAATGTGTACTGTTTAGAAGGGCACAGGAAATCAAGCATTTGCTCGAAAGCGGCGAAAAGGTTGATGTGGCAGGTACGATTAATTATCAGGTCTGGAGAGGGCAGGAAAGAGTGCAGTTTATTATTGAGGAGATAGAGAAATCCTCTTGAGGTGATTATGCAGATCAAAAAGAAAAACTTCATACTTATCATGGTAGGTGTATTTTTTGCAGGTGCGATTCTAATGGGAGCTGTTTGCGCCACATTGCTGCATTCGCCGGGATACGCTATTACAAGTGATGAAAAGCTGACCGAGATCAAGGGATATATCGATAAGTATTATCTGAATGATTATAATGAGAAGGATCTTGTTAACGGTGCTTATGCAGGGTATGTGTCTGGTCTTGGCGATCCTTATTCGGCCTACATGACAAAAGAGGATTACGAATCATGGATGGCATCAGCAACGGGAAACTATTCCGGTGTAGGAATTACTTTTTCTGAAGATGAAGATGGCAACTTCCAGGTTCTTGAAGTCAATGCAGGATCTCCGGCCGAAAAGGCCGGCGTTGTTGAGGGAGATCTGATTCTGACTGTGGATGGACAAGGATATACGAATTCTGAAGTGATGGCAGCAGCCATACGAGGTAAGAAGGGAACAGAAGTGACGCTTCTCTTATTCCATGATGGGAAAGAAAAAGAAGTTAAGATGGTTCGCGATGATATCGTCCTTCAGAGCGTCACGTGGGAGATGCTGGATGATTCCATTGGTTATATCAAGATCAGTTCATTCCTGAACAATACGGGCGCTGATTTCAAAGATGCCCTTCAGGCAGTGGAACAGAATAATGCAAAGGGTCTAATACTCGATTTGAGGAATAACGGCGGCGGTCTCGTAGATCAGAGTGTTGACGTCGCAGATGAATTTCTTGATGAAGGCGTTGTCTGTTATGTAGAAGACAAGAATGGGAAAACAGAAACCTATAATGCTTATGATGGAAAAACCAACATCCCGGCAGTGGTTCTGATCAATGAATCTTCGGCATCTGCATCGGAGATACTGGCAGGAGCGCTGAAGGATAACGGTTTTGAAATCGTAGGCACCAAATCCTTCGGAAAAGGCGTCATCCAAACGACGATCGAGATGGAAGACGGCTCCGCTCTCAAGCTCACAATCATGCAGTATCTTTCACCGGACAAACATGTTATACATAAAAAAGGCATCAAGCCGACTGTGAAGGTGGAAGATAAGGAGAAGACAGAAGCAGACGAACAGCTGGAAAAAGCAGAAGAGCTTCTGAATTAATTCCCATTGGATTGTTCTTTAATTGTGTAAAGTGCGTCAGATACTTTCGTTCATCTTGACTTTACAACGTGAAAGTGCTATAGTCCAATCAGAGGGAAAAGGAGGTGTCGTTATGGCATATGAGTCCAAGTTTAAGAGAGACGATATCGATGAGTTGTTCAAGGCAGTTCTCCTGTTGGAGGATGAAGAAGACTGCTACCGGTTTTTTGAGGATATCTGCACCATCAATGAAATACATGCCATTGCGCAGAGGCTGCAGGTAGCCAAGCTTCTCTCCGAAAACAAAACGTACAACGAAATTGAAGGTATCACGAAAGCGTCAACGGCGACAATCAGCAGAATCAACAAGTGTCTTGTTTATGGAGCTGACGGTTACCAGAGAATCCTGGCCAGAATGAAAGAGCAGGAATAACAGACGCAGTAAAGAATTCGCATCAAAAGGCGTGTCATTTATATTGTCACGCCTTTTATGTTATAATTCAGTGTATGAAACTGTATGTGATCAAAGATTACAAAAAAGCCTTTCCGGCATTGAATGGTAAAGAATTGACAGATGCTCTGATCAGGCAATGCCTGGGCAGTGATGATGCTGTTATCACGAGAAACGAACGAGGCAAGCCCTTTGTATGCCTATCTGGAAAGGATGGAGATGATAGGGTGTTCATATCAGTCTCCCATAGCGAGGATACCTTCGCGGTGATCGAAGCCGACAGGAATGTTGGTCTTGACATACAGTATCCCAGAAGTGTCAAAGCTGACAGGATCGCAGCACGATTCTTTACGGAAGAAGAGGCTGCTTTTGCGGCGGCTGATGAAGGGAATAGCGGTTTTTACAAGCTTTGGACACGTAAGGAAGCCTATTGCAAGTACACAGGTCTTGGTCTGGAGCAGATCATGAAAAGAGAAGACGTGCTTGAAAGGGAAGATGTTTCTTTCCGGGACCTCCGCCTTGATGATGGCTGTTTTTGCGCGATATGCACCGGAACAGAGGAAGGAGATGCATCAAATGAAATTCAGATTTCTTATGGAGAACAAAACCTATAAAGATAAAACCACGGCGGAACATGGCCTTTCTATCTACATTGAGGCCCAGGGGAAGAAGATACTCTTCGACGCAGGAGCTACGAATCTGTACGCAGTCAATGCGGCGAATATGGGCGTAGATCTGAGTGCGGTCGATTTCGCAGTCGTAAGCCACGGACACTATGATCATACCGGTGGGTTTCCGATGTTCCATGATATTAATCCAAACGCACCCGTATACATCCACAGAAACGCGCTGCGGGTCGTTTACGGAACGGAAGGAGGTCCCCTTGGAGGCGGCGGTGTTCTGGAGAAGGAACCGTGCAGCATTGCCTGGAATGACAGCGAACTGAAAGCACTTGCCGATCAGCTTCTGTTTACAGATGGCCCTGTTGAGATTACGGAAAATATCAAGATTACAGGAACGATTCCTTTTGCGGAAGGATTCAAGGAAACCGATTATTTCTATTATTACGAAGGCGGAGAGCTGATTCAGGATGATATGTCCCATGAGCAGTGCCTGGTCATCAGAGAACCGGAAGGACTCTACATATTCTCCGGGTGCAGCCACAGAGGCGTTATCAGCGCATTGAATGCCGGTAAAAGCATGTTCCCTGGGGAAAAGGTCGCAGCTTTCATAGCGGGGATGCATCTGTATGCGACGACGAAGGAAGACAGACAGAGAGTCGTTGATGAGATTACAGCAGAAGAAATTGGCACGGTGATTCCGGTTCATTGTACCGGCATGGATGCACTGTGTGAGTTGAAACTGATGCTCGGTGATAAGTGCAAGATCATGTCAACAGGAGATGAATATCTGATTTAAGAATTATGGACGCTCTGGAAAAAGCCACATCATATCTGAACAGAAAACCTCATACAGAGAAAGAGGTGATGGATTATCTTCTGCGCAAAGGCTATGAGCAGGAGGAATCTGCGGAAGCAGTGCGCCGTCTCAGGGAGTACGGGTATCTGGATGATTTCGCTTATGCGAAGCTGTACTTCGAATATGGTTTTGAGAAAGGACGCGGCAAAGAGCGAATCGTCCGGGAATTGGCCGGCAAAGGAGTTGCTAGAGACCTCATAGATCAGGCTTTCTATGATCTTGAGGATACGCCCGATGAAGGCGAAATGGCTCGTCAAATCGCAGCCCAGATACTCGCAGAGGCAGGAAAAGACCTTGGTGCGTTATCCTATGAAGAAAAACAGAAACTGCAGGCCAGAATCGCCAGGAGACTGGCATCTAGAGGTTTCAGTGGGAGCATCTGCTGGAGCACGGCTCGTGATGCAGTGAATCAGTGAATATTGTACGATGAAACAGCAGTACGAGAGAACAATCAGGATTATCGGTGAGGAAGGAATCAATAAGCTTGGCAGAAGCCGTGTGCTGATATTTGGCGTGGGCGGCGTCGGCAGTTATGTCTGTGAAGGATTGGCAAGGGCAGGTGTCGGCAGCCTCACCATTGTGGACAAAGATGTTGTAGATATCACCAATATCAACAGACAGATTCCTGCGCTCCATTCGACAATCGGCAGATCAAAAACAGAAGTCATGGCGCAGCGCATCAGAGATATCGATCCGGAGTGTCAGGTAGAGGCCAAAGAACTGTTCTTCATGCCTGACGGGGAACCTGATGATATTGATTTTGCATCATATGATTATGTCGTAGACGCTGTAGATACAGTAACTGCGAAGATATATATTATCGAGCGCGCACGGGAAGCCGGCGTTCCGGTGATTTCTTCCATGGGAACCGGGAATAAACTGGACGGCAGTGCCTTTCGAATCACAACAATTGAAAAGACGAAGGTCTGTCCTCTGGCAAAGGTCATGAGAAGAGAACTGAAGAAACGTGGCATCGAAGGTGTCAAAGTGCTCTATTCAGAAGAAGAACCGAAATCAACAGGAGGGAGCATCAGTTTTGTACCATCTGTGGCGGGGCTTCTGATTGCAGGCGAAGTGGTACGGGAAATACTAAAGACAGAAGGGAAGTAAGAATGGATTACCGCTCAGAATTGATGAATATGATCAACAGATTCAACATTGAATCTGTGGAAGAGTTCAAAGAAGCAGAGATGCGCATTGTCAGGGATTCCAGATTTTCCAGCATACGTAAGAAAAAAGACTACGATGGCCATGTGGCGATGCTGAGGAAAGTCAAGAGTAAAGCCAACAAGATTACGCCAAAGTCTATTCAGATACCTGAAAATGATGAAGAAACACAGAATCTCAGAAAAGCGTTTGAGAGATGTCTTGTCACGTTCAGTGGTGTTTGTGACAGCTATGTGCAGATGCAGCTGGCATTGAAAGGGAAGTCGGAAGGGGAATCTCTCAGTTACGGACAGTACAAGGAAATCAACAACAAAGTAAAACACATGAGAGTCAAGCTGAATGAACAGATGCAGGAGTTGGATGTTCTTTATGCAGATTTCAACGAATACTCTCAGATGGATGACAGTGAAGACCTGGCCGGTGTCGCCTATAAGACATACGACCAGCTGTAAATACAAAAGGGGATAGGGAAAGGAGGCATAGTATATGGATGCAGTATTGATAGCGGTCATCATATCGTCGATTATCATAATCGCAGTGCTCGTCATACTGATCGTGTTGCTCCGCAGTTCAATTGCAGGCATGGGAGAGCGCGTCAGCGAAACACAGAGAGCTTCAGGAGCAGTGATCAATCAGCAGCTCAATGAGGCCATGGCTCAGATCAACCGCAACATTGGGGAGATGAGAAACCTGTCATCCGGCGTCGATGATCTGAAACGTCTGATGACGAACGTCAAGACAAGAGGAATCGTCGGTGAAATACAGCTTGGCGGAATTCTGGAAGAGATTCTGGCACCCCAGCAGTATGAAGAGAACGTTGCGGTCAAAGGAGATAGCGCCAGAGTGGAATACGCTGTCAGATTTCCTTCTGAAGATGGCGGGAATGTCTATCTGCCTATCGACTCCAAATTTCCGGGTGATGCATACATGGAGCTTCTGGACGCCTATGATACGGGCGACAGAAGTATGATTTTGAACGCTACGGATCATCTTCGGAGAGCAGTGATCAAGTCGGCGAAGGATATCAGAAGCAAATACATCTATCCGCCGTATACGACTGAGTTTGCTATCATGTTCCTCCCGTTTGAAGGACTCTATGCGGAAGTGCTGCGGCTTGATTTGGTGGAACTGCTGCAGAGAGAATACAGAGTTAGTGTGGCAGGACCGACGACAATGGCTGCTATTCTGAATAGTTTCCAGCTTGGATTCCGTTCACTTGCTCTTCAGCAGAGCTCCGGTGAAGTATGGGATACACTGGAGAAAGTCAGAACGGAATTCGAGAAGTTCGATACTGTTCTGGAAGACACACAACATAGGCTGGACCAGGCGCAGAAAGATCTGGAAGCGCTGGTCGGAGTCAGAACGAGAAGCATTAGGAGAGCCCTTGATAAGGTCTCTGATTATACAGACGAACAACAGAAATGAGCATATTTGCAATTGCAGACCTGCACCTTTCCTTTGCTCCGGGAAGTGATAAACCGATGGATGTATTCGGTTACCGATGGGAGAATCATGCGGAAAAGATCAAAGATGACTGGTGCAGCAGAGTGACAGAAGAAGATACCGTAGTAGTGGCAGGAGATATCTCCTGGGGTTTGAAACTGGAAGACGCTGCTTATGATCTGGACTGGGTGGATGCACTGCCCGGTCATAAAGTCATGCTCAAAGGGAATCATGATCTCTGGTGGTCCGGGATCAACCGATTGAATAACATGTATGATTCCATCACATTTCTTCAGAACGATGGATTTTTTGTCGATGAAGACAAAGGCGGCGGCCTGTGGATCTGCGGCAGCCGCGGCTGGGTCACTCCGGACGATGATGATTTCACGGAAGATGATGACAAGGTGTACAAGAGAGAAATACTCAGACTCCGTGCTTCTCTTGAATACGCCGATGCAAAAGCAGCAGATCGCGGGGAAGAGAAACCGGATATCGTAGGATTTCTGCACTATCCGCCTGTATCAAAGCCGGGAAGCTTCACGGGATTTATGCAGGCCTTTGAGGATTATGGCGTCAGAGAAGTCTACTACGGTCATATCCATGGTGAGACAGGTTTTAAGACCGCCGTGCAGGGAGATTACTACGGAATCCAGTACAAACTCATATCAGCAGATTATCTGAACTGCAGACTGCTGAAAATCAGATAAGAGAAGGTGACGCAGATGAGAGCAACGATCATAGTTTTAGATTCACTTGGTGTCGGCGCGCTTCCGGATGCAGCAGCATACGGTGACAGCGGTGTCGATACTATTGGACATATTCTTGATAATTATTCGCTTGATATTCCTAACCTGAAGAGTCTGGGTTTGGGCAATATCGAGCGACCGGAAAGTCCTGCTGGACTGGTTGCCGGCGGGAGGCTGGCAGTCACTGCGCCGGAAGGCGTGTACGGACGTTTGGCAGAGCGGTCAGCCGGGAAAGATACCATCACAGGTCATTGGGAAATCGCCGGAATTGAAACGAAAGTTCCATTCAAGACCTATCACAATGGCTTTCCGCAGGAACTGATGGATGAATTTGAGAGGCGCATCGGACGCGGATATCTCGGAAACTGTGTTGCTTCCGGTACTGAGATCATAGAAGAACTTGGTGATGAACATGAAGCAACAGGCAAAGTCATCGTGTACACCTCAGCCGACAGCGTTTTTCAGATTGCGGCGAACACCGATGTGGTGCCTCTTGAAGAGCTGTATCGCATCTGTGAGATTGCCCGTGAACTGCTTGTAGGGGAATATTCCTGCGGCAGAGTCATCGCCCGTCCTTATATCAAGGGAGAGGACGGCAAACGGATTCGTACGGCAGACCGGCATGATTATGCCGTTTCTCCTCCGACAGATACTATGCTTGATGTGATTGCAAATGCCGGACTGACCGTTTATGCAATTGGGAAAATAAAAGATATCTTCAACGGTAAAGGCGTGACGGAAGCTGTTCATACAGAAAGCAATGATGACGGTGTGACAAAGACGATAGAAGCACTCAAAAAGGAGTTTGACGGATTGATCTTTACCAACCTTGTTGATTTCGATTCAAAATACGGACACAGAAGAGATCCCGAAGGGTACGGCAAGGCCATTGAAGAGTTTGACAGACGTCTTCCGGAGATTAGGGCTGCCATGCGTGAGGATGACATCCTGATCCTCTGTGCTGATCATGGAAACGATCCGATTCACACAGGGTTTGACCATACAAGGGAGTACATTTTCTGTCTCATGTGCGGCACACCGCTGAAGAAGGGAGTGGACTTTGGCACGGGAAGCACGTATGGAAACATCGGCGCGACGGTCATAGACTATTTGACAGGACAGAAGGATGCCGTTCCGGTAGGAGAAAGTATACTGAGCCGGATTACAGCTTAGATCTGCACTGTTTACATAAACAAATTTTAATAAACTAATAGCCTTCAGAGCGTTGATGATGAGGGCTATTTTTAATACAATTATTTTGTATTAAAGTGGGATTAGAATGGATAAGTTTATGACTAGCATTGGAGGGTATTATGAGAACAAAATTCATATGCTTTGCCTTATCGGCTATGCTCATACTGACTTTTATTCCGCAGATTTCTTTGGCAATTGAGGAAGAAATCGGCGTTTCTGACGATATCACAATAGAGAGCACAGAAAGTCCAGAAACAGATGCTGCTGAAGAAGCAACAACAGTACCGGAAGAGGTTTCGGAAGGTTTGGAAGAATCCACTCCGGAATCCGAAGGGTCCGAAGCAGTCTCTGTCAGCGGTGTCATTACTGGTTTTGCACCTCTTGAAACCAGCGATTACTACTATGAAGGAAAACCGGAGGAAGAAGAACTGACGGTAAGCCTTCCTGAGACACTCACTGTTTATCTTGACGGAAGCGATGTGCCAACAGTGATTCCTGTATCCTGGACGGCTGTCGAGGATTTCGATGATACAGATTTTTATTTCTATTCCATGAAACCCGTCTGGGGTGAAGGTATCAGCCTTTCTGCTTCATTGAGCGACAATGCAGATGTCCCATGGATTACAGTTTACAAACAGGAACCGGAAAACAACGATATTGAACCTCTTATGACAGAAGAGGAAATAGAACCGATTTACACGGAAGAAGAAGGAAGCATTGATCCGGATGAAGCTGATGCGTCACTATCTGCTATGGCGTTAGATACGACTGGTGAAATCATCGACAATGTTACTGAGGATTCCTATGCGGGAACAGCTGCTAATACGGCTGCGATTTATAACTACCTTACAGGAACAATGGGACTGAACAAGGCGGCAGCATGCGGCGTGATGATCAACATCAATGCAGAAAGCGGCATGAGCCCGAACAACCTTCAGAACACATATAACACAAAATTTGGTTTGTCCGATGCTGCTTATACGAGCGCAGTGGACAGCGGCAAGGGCGCCTACAAAACCAGCAGCGGCAAATCCCAGAACTTCAAGACTGACAGCGGCGGATATGGTCTCTGTCAGTGGACATCATCAGGCAGGAAGACGAATCTGCTCAACCGAGCTCTTTCTGAAAATAAGTCTATTGGCAATATCAATATGCAGCTGGGATTCCTCAATACAGAGCTGCAAGGTTATACGCAGGTTCTGACTACACTCAGGAAAGTGCCTAACAACGCAGCAGGAGCATATATTGCAGCTGCTGAATTCTGTCTTGCTTTCGAGATTCCTGCAAACACCGTCAGTACTGCGGCATCCAGAGGCAAAAACTGTTTGTCAAACTACTGGAAGACATACAGCGGCACATCGGCAAGTGCCACCGGAACATCATTCCTTTCTCTCTGTGGCTATTCGTATCCAACGGCTGTCAGAACGGGTAAAGGCATGGATGTTACTGGTTATGTTGTTTCGAATTATGCAGTCAAGTCTCTGACGGGACAGATCATCAACAGCAGCGGTAAGGCGGTATACTCAAAGACACTCAGTCCTGGAACAACTGCCTATAAGCTCAGCAAACTGGATGGTTACATGAAGTTTTCAGCCCTTAGTGCAGGCACATATACCTATGTAATCACTGCGACAGATTCTCTTGGTAAAACAGTAACTGCTTCTCATGGATTTAGAGTTTCCGCTTCAGGTTCTACAACGAAGACGCTGGGATTCGCAACAACAGGAAGCAATGCTTCAACCAGTGCTGCACCGGCGCCGGCACAGACTACGTCCACTTCTCAGACAGCTTATGTGAAAAAAGCGTATACCGGAACCTTCCCGAAACTACCGAAGCGCGGTTACTTTAAGAAGGGTGATAAAGGTACTCAGGTTAAAAACCTTCAGAGATACCTCAAGTGGTATGGATATAAAATTGCAATTGATGGAAAGTGCGGAAAGAATACCATTAAGACCATCAAAAAATTCCAGAAATCAATTGGCTTGAAAGCAGACGGAAGATTCGGCAAGCAAACGCTTGCAAAAGCCAAAACGATCAAAAAGTAACGAAATCGACCATCAGGCGAATGTGATAGAAATATTATTTGAAGTTCAGCGGGATTTAAGGTATACTTAATCCCGCTGTAGTATTCGTACTAAATTGGAAGCGTATCGAAGTGGTCATAACGAGCCGCACTCGAAATGCGGTTGTCCTCCGGGGCACGTGGGTTCGAATCCCACCGCTTCCGCCAAATGAAATATCCCCGCCAACGGCGGGGTTTTTCATTTTATATTTTATACTTTAGCATGTCACAATCATTGCGAAGAGGATGAAGATATCAAAGACTATTTTCAGGAGCTCTCCATGGATTGCCCTGTGATTCATGAACTAAAGAACGAAGAATGGTTGGAAGCTGTCGTCGAAGGAATTCCTGCAATTGCATTATCCCTTGAAACCGATTCTAATGTTATAATGAATGTAGTGCCTGAAGTCAGTCTTCTGGGGACAGAAGAAGAGGAGAAACGAATTGCACAGGAAACGGTGAGTAGGGCAAGAGCATTCTGCGCAGATACCGCACTTCAGATTTTTGGCAGATATGGATACTGCGAGGAATATCCGGCAGAAAAGCTCTATCGGGACGCCAGGGATATTTCAGTTATTCGAAGGAAAAGGAGAGATTGCGTGAGTTGATTGGACGCGCACTGGTACGTGAAGTATGAGAGACGTAAATGTAGATGAAATCAGGGATGCTGTTGCTGAATTGTGTTATGAGACAAATGTATTTCTTGGAGCAGATGTAACAGAAGCAATCCATAAAGCTAAGGAAAATGAAACCAGCACGGTTGGGATCAGTATTCTTGAACAGATCGAACACAATATAGAAATCGCTGAAGAGACGGGTATTCCCCTTTGTCAGGATACGGGATTGACCTGTGTATTCCTCGAAATCGGACAGGAAATATCCCTGAAGGGCGGTTTCATTGGTGATGCCGTAAATGAAGGTGTTCGAAGTGCTTATGTGGATCGGTATTTAAGAAAATCAGTCGTAGAGAATCCGCTGAGACGAATCAATACCAATGATAATACGCCTGCGCATATCGTGTACGATATTGTGCCGGGAGACAGGATTAAAATTACGGTAGCCCCGAAAGGGTATGGATCCGAGAATATGAGCAGAATCGCTATGCTGACACCGGCCGACGGAGAAATCGGCGTACGCAGATTTGTACTTGACGTCGTTAGAAATGCAGGCGGTAAACCATGTCCGCCAATCGTTGTCGGCGTTGGAATCGGCGGAACGTTCGATCAGGTCGCGCAGCTTGCGAAAAGGGCACTGCTGAAGGATCTGGATGAGATACATCCTGACCCATATTACGCAGCAATGGAACAGGAATTGCTGGAGGAAATCAACGAAATGGACATCGGCCCGCAGGGCATGGGAGGCGTTACAACAGCTCTTGGCGTGAAAATCATGACAGCGCCGACGCACATCGCAGGTCTTCCGGTAGCTGTGAATATCAACTGTCACGTCTGCAGACATAAGACAGTTGTAATCTGACAGACAGGATAAGGAGTAACCATGAACAGGAAGATATCAGGACCGTTTACAAAAGAGAAACTGGCTGACTTGAAAGCAGGAGACGCTGTATTGCTCAGCGGAATCGTTTATACTGCCCGAGATGCAGCCCATAGGAGAATGACGGAAGAGGCCAATGCCGGGCAGCCATTCCCCTTTGATCTCACTGATGCAGCTATCTATTACGTTGGGCCATCGCCTGCAGCACCAGGACAGGTCATAGGATCTGCCGGACCGACTTCTAGCTACCGTATGGACCCTTACACACCGCAGATTCTTGATGGAGGAGTATCAGTACTGATTGGAAAAGGTCCGCGCGGTCCGGAAGTAATCGATGCAATCAAACGAAACGGCGCGGTGTATTTCGCCGCAGTAGGCGGTGCCGGGGCTTTGATCTCTCAGTGCATCAAATCCAGCGAGGTGATTGCATATGAAGAATACGGTACAGAAGCTGTTCGCAAACTGGAAATCGAAGACATGCCTGTGATCGTTGCGATAGATTCTGCTGGAAACAGCGTTTATGAACGATAAGAACAATCAGCATAGCCAATAAGGAGGAAATACGATGAATTACGCAGAAGAATCCCTGAGACTGCATGATGCGTGGAACGGCAAAATTGAGGTGATATCCACAGTGCCTGTCAAGAATGAAGACGATTTATCTTTGGCTTATACACCAGGCGTAGCACAGCCTTGTCTGGATATCAGGGATGATATCAGCAGAAGCTATGATCTGACGCGCAGATGGAACCTCTGCGCTGTTGTAACAGACGGAACTGCAGTTCTGGGACTGGGAGACATCGGCCCGGAAGCAGGAATGCCTGTTATGGAAGGCAAGTGCGTTCTCTTCAAATCGTTTGGCGACGTAGATGCTTTTCCGCTCTGTATCAAGTCGAAGGAAGTCGATGATATCGTCAATACGGTATATATGGTGTCAGGCTCCTTCGGAGGAATCAATCTGGAAGATATTTCAGCTCCTAGATGCTTTGAGATAGAAAGAAAACTGAAGGAAAAATGCGATATTCCGATTTTTCACGATGACCAGCATGGTACGGCAGTCATCACACTGGCAGGCCTTACAAATGCGCTAAAAATCGTCGGTAAGAAGAAGGAAGATGTCAAAATCGTCACTTCCGGAGCGGGAGCCGCAGCGATTTCTATCACAAAACTGCTGTTGTCTGCGGGATTTAAGAATATCGTCATGACGGACAGAAGAGGCATCATCTATGAAGGAAGGCCAGAAAGAATGAACTGGATCAAAGAAGAAATGGCTGCTGTGACAAATCTGGAGAAACAGCAGGGTTCCCTGGCAGATGCGCTGAAAGGCGCCGACATCTTCATCGGTGTATCCGCACCGGGTCTTGTCACCCGGGAAATGGTCAGATCCATGAATCCGGATCCGATTATCTTCGCTTGCGCCAATCCTACGCCGGAGATTTTCCCTGATGAAGCAAAGGCGGCTGGCGCGGCAGTCATTGCGACTGGACGTTCTGATTTCCCGAATCAGGTCAACAACGTCCTCGCATTTCCTGGAATCTTCCGCGGAACCTTCGATGTCAGAGCATCGGACATCAATGAGGAGATGAAGATGGCAGCTGCAAAGGCGCTGGCTGACTTCATACCGGCTGAAAAACTCAGTGCGGAATACATCATTCCGAAAGCTTTTGAAGAAGGTGTAGGAAAAGCTGTTGCTGCTGCTGTTGCAAAGGCAGCGCGTCAAACAGGTGTCGCACAAAGATAACAATTGATTGTTGTATAAAAAGCGGGAGACAAATTGTCTCCCGTTTCTGTTATGGCGCCCCCAGCCGGAATCGAACCAGCAACGCATCCTTCGGAGGGATGTGTTATATCCATTTAACTATGAGGGCGTGCTGGTTTATTGTAAACTTCATACACAAAAAAAGCAAATCATATATTTTTATTCTGTGGTATTATTTATATTGAGTGATACATTGATTCAAACCAGTATCAAATCGAAGAGAGGAAGAACAAATGGCAAAAGCAATCGATCTCATTGTTTTCGACCCGGCGGGGAACACGACGATCATGGTCCTCACACCTGTCCCGAAAAGTGAATATGCAGAAATCGCTAAAAAACTGCTGGAAATTGATTTCGGGCCTTACAGTGACTGGAGAGAGGTCATGTATGGTGAGCAGGTTGCCTATATTCTGGAAGACTTCGGTGAGGGTGAACCAGGTATGAACATGTGCGGTCTGGAGTTTTGCGGGAACGCATCAAGATCCTATGCATATTATAGGGTTTTGTTCTGCGGAGACGGCGAGGATGCAGGCGAAGGTAAGAAAAAGATTACTGTCAATGTCAGCGGCTGCAATCATCCGCTTACGGCCATTGTCGATGAGAAAGGAAAGGATTCCGTCGTTCAGATGCCGCTTCCGGTTAGCATTAGGATGGTCGATACTGCGCCGGTTGGAATCGAAGGGGAGTACCCGATGGTTGTCTTCGAAGGCATCTCGCATATTGTGATCCCGGGAGTGGAAGCGGATGCCGAGACCTTTGAAAAGATCAAAAACTATATTTATACAGAAGTCGATCCTGACATGGAGGCCTTTGGCGTCATGTTCATCAATGAAGAGAAGGATCTGATGTCACCGGTCGTTTATGTTCGGGATGTGGACACTACTTACTTTGAAGGCAGCTGCGGCTCCGGAACAGCAGCCGCGGCAACCGCAAAGGCAGCAGAGGAAGCGGATGGAACCTACAGGTATGTATTCAGGCAGCCTGACGGAACGCTGAATGCTGAGGTCACAAAGAAGGATGGAAAGATCACTGAGGTGAAACTCGGCGGTATTATTGAGAAAACAGATATTATTCATGTAGAGATATAAACTAGATTATGAGAAGCAGAGAGGAAGGAAACTATGGATCCAAGAATCAAAGAACTGGCAGATTTACTCGTCGATTATTCCTGTGATGTACAGCAGGGTGAAAAGGTGCTTATCAGCTATGAAGGCGATTGCTGCAAAAACCTTGCGCGCCAGCTGATCAAAAATATTTATGCGAAAGGCGGTCTTCCTTATGCGGAGATCAGAGATGCGCAGATCACCAGAGAAATCATGCTGGAATGCACGGAAGATCAAATCAGATTCAAAGATGAAATCGATCTCGCGCAGATGAAAGGCATGCAGGCTTATATTGCCATCAGGGCAGGCAACAACACGGCTGAGCTGGCAGACGTCCCTTCGGAGAAGATGAATCTCTACAGCAGCCTGACGAGGCCGACTATTGATTACCGTGTAAACGAGACCAAATGGGTCGTTCTCAGATATCCGAATTACTCCATGGCTCAGCTTGCAAACAGCAGTCTTGAGAAGTTCGAAGACTTCTACTTCGATGTCTGCACCCTTGATTATAAGAAGATGAGCAAGGCGATGGACCCACTTGTAGAACTGATGAACAGAACAGACAAAGTCCACATCGAAGGACCGGGAACAGACCTCACATTCTCCATCAAAGGCATCGGCGCTGTCAAATGCGACGGCTTGAGAAACATTCCTGACGGCGAAGTCTATACAGCGCCTGTCAGAGAGTCCATGAATGGCATCATCTCCTACAATACGCCGTCAGAAGAGCAGGGATTCACTTATGAAAATATTGTTTTTGAAGTGAAGGACGGTAAGATCGTCGATGCGAAGGCAAATGACAACAAGAGAATCAATGAGCTTCTCGACGTCGATGAAGGAGCAAGATACTTCGGCGAGTTCGCGTTCGGCGTCAATCCATACATTCTTCACCCGATGAAAGATACCCTATTCGATGAGAAGATCTGCGGATCCTTCCACCTTACTCCGGGTATGTGTTATGAAGATGCGCCGAACGGCAATAAATCGGCCAATCATTGGGATCTTGTTATGATACAGAGACCGGAATACGGCGGCGGAAGAATCTGGTTTGATGATGTCCTGATCAGAGAAGACGGTATCTTCGTACTGCCTGAACTGGAAGGACTGAATCCTGACAATCTGAAGTAGGTACGATCATGGCGAATTTCACAGAACGGGCGATCGTGGAGACGCTCAATGAAATGCTGAAGAAGCATCCTATTGATAAAATCACAGTCAAGGATCTGACCGAAGCGTGCGGGATATCCAGGAACACGTTCTACTACCATTTCCATGATATCTACGAGGTGCTTACAAGGTCGTTCCTTGAGCAGATTGACGTCCTTCTGCAAGAACACGAAGGGGAGGAGTCATGGGAAGAGACGTTCCATGAGGGACTTGGTTTTCTCTATGAGAACAAAGCTGCCATTGACCATATTTACTGGTCCGTCAACAGGGATGCACTTGACAAATTTCTGGATGAAGTAGTATATAATTATGTACGTGGTGTGATAAATAAGGAGAGCGTCGCAGGCGCCTACAAGGATAGGACATTATCACTTGCAGCAGATTTCTATAAGAATGCTCTGCTCGGCGCTGTTCTTGGCTGGATAGAAGGGGATATGAAGGAGCGTCCTGAGGAATTGGCGCACCTCTACAACAGTGTCTTTCAAGGCACCATCAACGGACTTCTGACCAGCATCGAAAAGGTCGTCTGAACCCGGACGGCAGCCGGGAAACCGGAAGGTAATCTGAGTGAATTATTTTTGGGCAAATCAGTTAGAGTGCACAGATTTTGTACACTCTAATTTTATTGTTCATTCAAAGGGCTTCTTGCTTTTGTTAATATAGGTTGGAGTTATTTCAATAGACTAAAAAAGACAGGCTTTCTGGAGGAAAGAAATGCTGACGTTCGCAAGAACTGTTGTAAAAAAGAGAAAACTGATTCTGCTGATCGGACTGTTGCTGTTGATTCCATCTGTGATAGGGTATCTGAATACCGGCGTAAACTACGACGTTCTGCTCTATCTTCCAAAGACGATGGAAACAGTACAGGGACAGGATATCCTGCTTGACGAATTCGATAAGGGCGGATTTGCCATGGTCATGTTCAAGGATATGGACGAAAAGGATATCAACAAGTGCTGCGAAGAGATCGAAGACATCGATCATGTAGACAGTGTCATAGCGTATGATACTCTGTTGGGACCGCAGGTTCCGGATATCATCATGCCGAACGAACTGAAAGACGTGTATGAGGAAGGTGATGCGGAGCTCATTGCCGTATTCTTCAATACGCCGACATCTGATGTAGGATCGATTCATGCTGTACAGGAAATACGAAAAGTATGCGGCAAACAATGCTTTGTCAGCGGCATGAGCGCCTTTGTAACAGATCTCAAAGAATTGTCAGAGCATGAGGAACCAATTTATGTAGCGATTGCTGTCATTCTGGCAACACTTCTGATGGCACTGCTCATGGATTCTGCTTTTGTGGCAGTGGTATTTGTGCTCGGCATCGGTATGGCGATTGTGTTCAACATGGGAAGCAACTTCTTCTTTGGAGAGATTTCCTATATTACAAAAGCGATCGCGGCGGTCCTCCAGCTGGCTGTAACCATGGACTACTCTATCTTCCTGTGGCATAGTTATGAAGAGCACAGATTTGAATTTGGTATGGATCGAGAGGAGGCTATGGCAAACGCCATCTCGAAGACCCTCGTATCCGTAACCGGCAGCTCCATCACAACGATTGCAGGCTTCCTTGCACTTTGCTTTATGACATTTACACTCGGCCTGAATCTGGGTATCGTCATGGCAAAAGGTGTGCTGATTGGCGTTATTACAAGCGTAACGATTCTGCCGGCTCTGATTCTCGGTTTCGAAAAACTGATTTTCAAAACCAAACATAAACCGCTGATGATCAAATTCGATAAGCTTTCCAAAGGCATCGTCAGAAGACCGGCAGTACTGCTGATCGTATTTCTGGTTCTTCTTGGTCCTGCGCTTTTCGGATATACTCATACAGAAACCTATTACAAGCTCGATGAAGGTGTTCCGCAGGATCTGCCGTTCAATGTTGCCAATAACATGCTGAGAGACGATTTCGGAATCAGCACACAGCATATGATTCTCGTCAACTCGGATCTCTCACAGAAAGAAGTGGGTGAAATGATGGATGAGATCGAAGCAGTCGACGGCGTCAAGGCAGTGCTCGGATTGCAGAGCGCCCTCGGACCTTCTGTTCCGGAGGAAATACTTCCGTCAGCTTTAGAAGGAACACTGGTCAGCGATCATCATCAGCTGCTTCTAGTGACGACAGAATATGAAGTGGCAAGTGATGAAATCTACGATCAGCTTGTACATATCAACAAGATCATCAAGAGTCATGACAAGGAAAGTCTGCTCATTGGAGAATCTGCGTGTACAAAGGATCTGATCGATGTCACGGACAGAGACTTTAAGATCGTTACGGCGGTTTCCGTTGGAGCGATTTTCCTGATCATACTGCTTGTATTGCAGTCGCTGTCGTTGCCTTTCATCCTAGTTGCTTGTATTGAGTTGGCCATATTCATCAATCTGGGCATTCCGTTCTATACGGGAACGGTCATGTCGTTCATTGATTCCATCTGTATCAGCACAATACAGCTCGGGGCAACCGTTGACTATGCAATACTGTTCACGAATCGTTACAAACGTGAGCGAAACGGAGGACTCAGTGCAGGACCGGCAGTGATGAAGGCACATTCCAAGACGATGCCGTCAGTTTGTGTCAGCGCTATTGGCTTCTTTGCTGCCACCTTCGGTGTATCCGTATACTCAGATATCGATATCATCAGCTCCATGGTATTCTATATGGCCAGAGGAGCGGCGGTCAGCATGCTGGTGGTTATGTTCATACTGCCTGCAATGATCGTATTCTTTGATAAAATAATCATTAAGACAAGTAAGGGCTTTGAAAATGTAGAAGGCGCATATCACAGTAAGCGCCTTGCCAGGGAGGGAGAGACAGATGAATAAAAAGCCTCTTAAAGCGAGAATAACCGCAGTTACGACTGCAATACTGACAATGACAGCGATGTGCCTGCCTGCGGCTGCCTTTGCATCATCAAGTGGTGTGACAAAGGAAGAAACCGTGTATGTCGTCACCGACAGTTCAGGAACGCAGCAGGATGTGATTGTCAGCGACCATCTGATCAACAAGGACAAAATCAAGACGATTTCTGATGAAACAAATTTGTCCGATGTTGAAAACGTCAAGGGTGAAGAAACCTTCAAGCAGGATGGTGATGCGCTCACATGGGACGCAGAAGGGAACGGCATCTACTATCAGGGAAAGTCATCTGATGAGATTCCGGTATCCATGGATGTGGTTTACAGACTCGATGACAAAGTCGTAAGCGGTCCGGAACTCCAGGGCAAAAGTGGAAAAGTTGAAATCAAGATCAACTACGAGAATGATGCTGAGTACGAAGGTACAACAGTACCGTTTGTTATCATGACAGGACTGATTGTAACCGATGATTCCTTCAAGAACATCAAGATCAGCAAAGGTAAAGTCATCGACGATGGTGAGAAACTGCTCGTCGTCGGAATGGCTGCTCCTGGCCTTGCCCAGACCCTCGGTATCGGCGAATCCGATCTGGGCATCGGCAGCAGCGTCACGATCACCGGAGATGCAGAGAAATTTGCTGTGGAAGATATGATGACCATCGTGACGAACGCATTCTTCGAGGATGTAGACTCCGATGGCATCGATATGGATTATGATGATGAAATTGATGCCCTGAACAAAGGCTCAAAGGCACTGGTGGACGGGAGCGATCAGCTCTATGAAGGACTTGATACACTTTCTGACAATATGCCTGACTTGCAGGATGGGGTCAAAGGACTGAAGGACGGGTCAGAAGCACTTGAGTCCGGTACAAATGACGCAAAAAAAGGCGCAAAACAGTTAAATGATGGAATTGTGAAACTCAGCAGCAATCTCGAAAAGGCGTTGACACAGGTTCTGAACGGCGTTACACAGCTTGCAGGTGGAAGCAGCACTCTGCATGACGGCCTGCAGCAGTTGAAGTTAGGTGTAGACAAAGCAAAAAATGGCTCCAATCAAGTGAAGGCAGGCATGGAACAGGCAGCCGGCACACTTGGCGATGGTGTAAAAGCTAATGAAGGAGCAAAAGGGTATATTGCAGGTGCCAAGCAGGCGATTGAAGGATCGAAAGAGTATATCAATGGCGCGAAACAAGCACTGAGCGGTGTATCCGGACAGATCGATGAACTTCATAAAGCAGGGAAATTGAGCGATGAGGAGTATCAGCAGATTTCCGGTACACTCAATAATGCGGATCAGGCACTCGGACAGGCAGATAGTACGCTAGACAGCGGAGATAATGCCTTGGGAAACGCTTCTTCTGATGAACCAGGGAAAACTACTGCAGTGGGGCTGATCAATTCCTCGACAGCGGCAGAAGAAGGAGTTGCCGGAACACTTTCAGAGAATGGTCAGCTGCATGACGGCATCACCGCTATTTCTAACGGACTCGGAACCGTTTCCGGCAGTCTTGGTGATGATAAAACAGATAAAACACTCATTAACGGCGCATATTCTTTGAATTATGGACTAAACGTGATTAAGGATTCAATCAGCAGCAATCTCGACAGCAAGAGCGAACTGAAACAAGGTTTGACTGCACTGACTAACGGTTCAAGTAAACTGTCAAAAGGCGAAGTCGTTCTTGCCGGAGGAGCGAAACAGTTGGCAGATGGTATGACAAAACTAGATGAGAATACCAAAACAATGGTTAATGGCGTTTATCAGCTTGATAACGGTGCATACAAACTGCGCAAAGGCATGTCCAAGCTTTACAACGAAGGCATCAAGAAGATCGTCGACATGTACAATGATGATCTGAAGGGAACGCTGGACAGTGTAGACAGCATGCTGGATGCAGGCAAGGGTTATAAGACATTTACCAAGCTGCCGTCCGGAATGGATGGAAACGTCAAGTTCATCTACAAGACAGATATCACACAGTAAGATTACTCGACGGATGCGAATCCGACACATAACAGCTGATATAAGACTATGCATACAGGGAGATCCTCGGATCTCCCGTTTTATTGGCAATATGTTTATATGTTGACATGACGGCATGCAATACATAGAATACCATTTGTTAGATTACACGACAGGAGAAAAAGATGCAGAACAAAATGGGCACGATGCCCGTTGGCAGATTAATACTGAATATGGCCTGGCCGGCGATGCTGTCAATGATGATATTGGCTTTGTACAATATCGTGGACAGCTTCTTTGTTGCGCGAATCGGCGAAGAGGCGCTGGCTGCGATCACCTATATTTTTCCTGTCCAGATGGTTATGATGTCCTGTGCAATAGGAACAGGAGTTGGCATCAATTCTTTGATTTCCAGAAGACTGGGCGCGAGAATAATCGAAGAAGCCAATCTGGCGGCAAGCCATGGTTACCGGTTGTCATTCTTTAACTGGGCCGGTTTCGCATTGGTAGGGATCTTTCTGTCGAGACCAATCATGGAAGTCATGACAGACACTCCTTTTATTCTGGACGAGGGAACAAAGTATATGACGATTGTTCTGATTGGTTCTCTGTTTGTATTTGTTCAGGTCACATCTGAGAAGATCATCCAGGCAACCGGCAATATGATTTTCCCGATGTTCTGCAGCATTCTTGGTGCCATTACAAATATTATACTGGATCCGCTTCTCATATTCGGGATCGGACCGTTCCCGGAGATGGGAGTTACTGGCGCGGCGGTTTCGACCGTTACAGGTCAGCTGTTTTCCATGATTCTCGGACAGTATCTGCTGTTCGGCAGGAAACATCCTGTTAAAGTCAGCCTGCGCGGATTCAAGTGGCAGGGCAGTATCGTCAGAGATATCTATGCAGTTGGTTTTCCTGCGATTCTCATGCAGTGCATCGGATCTGTGATGCAGTTCGGCATGAATATGATATTGAATTCTTTCACAGAGACTGCCGTTGCGGTCATGGGTGTGTACGGAAGACTGCAGTCCTTTATCTTCATGCCTGTATTTGGCCTGAATCAGGGCGTGCTCCCGATTCTCGGTTTCAATTACGGTGCGAAGAATAAGAAGAGATTGATGGAGACCTATAAGAAAGGGTTTATCTTTGCATTTTCCATCATGGCGGCCGGCCTGATCGTATTCCAGCTCTTTCCGCATGAAATTCTCAGTGCCTTCAATGCGCAGGGAAGTCAGGACATGTATGATATCGGAGTTCCTGCCTTAAGAGCGGTGAGTTGGTGTTTCCTGCCTGCGTCCTACGGCATTATGACATCCTCTGTATTCCAGGGAACAGGTCATGGGTTCCTGAGCCTTTGGAGTTCACTGATCAGGCAGCTCATCGGCGTGCTCCCGATTGCTTACATCCTGGGTAAGCTGTATGGACTCAATGCCGTCTGGTGGTCATTCCCTCTGGCGGAGATTCTTGGAACAACTTATCTGGTCATTGCTTTTGTATGGCTTTACAAAAAAGACATCAGCAAACTTGGTGAATAAATTGAAATCATAAAATAAGAACGCCGCAGCAATGCGGCGTTTTTGTCATGGATAAAGATAAATGAGTGGGATGCCGTCATCGATCCTGTCATCAGAATCCATCATGACAAGATCCCGTATCAACGGGTCTCTGATCAGGTGTTTCCAGCAGGTGTAAGTTGCCCTGATGAAATCGTCGTTCAGTCTGACGAAGTCCCGAATCAGCGGACACTCGTAAGGCAGTTCATCTGCGTGAAGAATGATATGAAATATGCCGTCGTTATCAATATGCGGAGCCAGCGGGAACGTACGACACTGAATCGGCCGTTTGTTTCTGTTGCAGAGGGGAGCCGTGCGGCACTGTATGAAAGGAACGCGTCCGTGCCAGCTGTCGGGATAATCGTATTCTTCAGCGAGCAGAGAACCCCATTCGATCCACTCATTGTCAGATTCATCATAGACCTGCTCTTCACCGGGCAACAGCATTAACCCCATATAGCTGTCGGCATTTTCATCACCATCAGCTGTGTAGGGGATATCCTCCGGTATATAGTCGCAAAGGCAGCAAGCCGCGCCGCAGAGGATTCCGCAGTCAAAATCAACAGGGGAGACCCTGTCGAGCAGACGGTAGATGGCCAGATAGGTTGTTTTTGTAATCGTGCTCTTCATGGAATTCATTATATTTGAATCAGGTTAATTATGCAAAACATGTGATGAAGATTTTACAAAAAGCATTGTTGCATACAGTATTTTTTGGGGTATAATATACCTTGGTTTTTTATTGGAAATAATATTTGCATATATATGTAGAAATTAATTATAGGACTGGTTTTTATGAGATTAGGAATAGACGTAGGATCTACAACAGTAAAACTAGTATTTCTGGATGACGACAACAACATCATCTACAGCAGATACGAACGGCATATGTCCAATGCGTTTCTGAAGGTGCAGGAGCTGATCAAAGAAGCACATGAAGAGTTTGGAGACAAGACCATCCAGGCTGTCATCACAGGCTCCGGTGGACTGAGTATCGCGAAGCTGATCAAGGTTCCTTTTGAGCAGGAAGTCATCTCCTGCAGCAAGGCAGTACAGACACTGATTCCGGAAACGGATACGGCAATCGAACTTGGTGGAGAAGACGCCAAGATTACCTTCTATGGACAGACCATCGAGCAGAGGATGAACGGTACCTGCGCAGGCGGCACCGGTGCTTTTATCGACCAGATGGCGGTTCTGCTCAACACAGATGCGGACGGTCTGAACGAAGCATCAAAACATCATACTCTGATCTATCCGATTGCGGCCAGATGCGGTGTATTTGCTAAAACAGATATCCAGCCGCTGATCAATGACGGCGCTAAGATCGAAAACCTTGCAGCATCCATATTCCAGGCAGTTGTCGACCAGACGATTTCAGGCTTGGCATGCGGACATCCAATCAGAGGTAAAGTCGCTTTCCTCGGCGGTCCTTTGAGCTTCCTTCCGGAATTGAGAGAGAGATTCATCGAAACACTCAAACTGAAACCGGAAGAAGTCATCATACCGGAGGACGGTAAGCTTTTTGTTGCAGTAGGAGCCGCACTTCTGGCAGGCGAGAAAGAGGAAACCAGCCTTGGGGACATCATGACGAGACTTGCCAACGCTGACCAGAGCGAGCTCAGCGACACTGCGCGCATTGAACCGCTGTTCAAAGACCAGCAGGAATATGAGGAGTTCAAGGAGCGTCACGACAGAGCCAAAGTTAAGCGCAAGCCGTTTTCTGAGGCGAAGGGAAGACTGTTCCTGGGAATTGACGCCGGATCAACGACAACGAAATCCATCGTTATCGATGATGAGAAAAATGTTCTCTATACCTTCTATCGGAGCAACCGCGGCAAACCGATTGCACCGATCATCGAGATGCTCAAAGATGTCTACGATAAAATGCCGGCAGGCTGCTATATCGGCGGGACTGCCGTAACAGGATACGGAGAAAACCTCATCAAAGCAGCCTTTAAGTGTGATATGGGAGAAATTGAGACCATGGCTCACTATAAGGGCGCGGAAGAGTTCCTTCCTGGCGTTGAGTTCATCCTGGATATCGGCGGGCAGGACATGAAGTGCATGAAGATACAGGACAATGCCATTTATGACATCATGCTCAATGAGGCCTGTTCTTCCGGATGCGGGTCCTTCATAGAAACCTATGCCAAGTCGGTTCAAATGAGCGTTCCTGATTTTGCACAGGAGGCACTCTTCGCAGAGGGTCCGGTTGACCTCGGCACAAGATGTACCGTTTTTATGAATTCCAAGGTAAAGCAGGCACAGAAGGAAGGCGCTACCATCGGTGACATCTCTGCAGGTCTGTCTTACTCAGTCATCAAAAATGCTCTTTACAAAGTTATCAAGCTCAGAAATCCTGAGGATGCCGGCGAAAAAGTCGTCGTTCAGGGCGGAACATTCCTGAATGAGGCAGTGCTCAGATCCATCGAGAAGATTCTCGGTAAGGACGTCGTTCGTCCTGACATTTCAGGTTTGATGGGCGCATTCGGTGCAGCATTGATCGCCCGCAGTAACTATAAGGGCGGAGAGTCCAGTCTGCTGAAGAGAGATGAACTGGAGAGTTTTGATGTGGAAACATCCACAACAAGATGCAGAAGATGTGAGAACAACTGTCTGCTGACCATCAACAAGTTCGCAGACGGAAGCAGACTCATCACCGGAAACAGATGTGAAAAAGGAGAAGGCAAGACAGAAGCCACGCATAGTGAACTGCCGAACCTTTATGAATACAAATTCAACAGATTGTTCCAGTACATCCCGCTGAAGGCGGAGGATGCGCCGAGAGGGGAAGTCGGTATTCCGAGAGTGCTCAACATGTATGAGAACTATCCGTTCTGGTTCACATTCTGGACGGAACTGGGCTACAGTGTGGTACTTTCACCGCAGTCGCGCAAATCCATCTATGAGATGGGTATGGATACCATTTCATCCGATACGGCTTGTTATCCTGCGAAGATCGTCCACGGACATATCAAATGGCTGGCGGAGCATGGTCTCAGATTCATTTTTTATCCGAGCATCAACTATGAGCGCGTTGAAGATCCGAAACAGCCGAACCATTACAACTGTCCAATCGTTGCAACGTACCCTGAGGTCATTGCAAACAATATGGATGAGGTCATTGCGGAGAATGGAATCGACTTTATGCATCCATTCCTGCCTTATGACAATGACAAATACCTCATCGATGAACTGGCAGATGTCCTGAAGGACAAAGGCATCACAAAGCAGGAAATCAGACACGCTGTCAGACAGGCACGTCGGGAAGATGAACAGTTCCATAAGGATATGAGAAATGCCGGTGAAGAAGCGCTGAAGTATGCGGAAGAACACGGCGTCAAGAGCATCATCCTCGCAGGAAGACCGTATCATGTCGATCCTGAGATCAACCACGGTCTCGACAAGATGATCAATTCCTTCGGTATGGTCGTTCTTACAGAGGATTCCATTGCTCATAAGGCGAAACTCGAACGGCCGATTCGAGTCCTCGACCAGTGGATGTACCACTCCAGAATGTACAGAGCAGCTATTTTTGCCGGTACGAGAAATGATATAGAGATGATCCAGCTGAACTCCTTCGGCTGCGGTCTCGATGCTGTTACGACAGATCAGGTGCAGGAGATATGTCACAAGAACAATAAACTCTACACCGTTCTGAAAATCGACGAAGGTTCCAATCTGGGTGCCGCTAAGATCAGAATCAGATCCTTGCGCGCAGCTATGTCAGAACGTGAGAAGAATGAAGTTAAGGCAAAGCCTGACAATTCACCTTATGAACGCGCTTACTTCACCAAAAAGATGCGGGATGACAACTACACGATCATGATGCCGCAGATGTCTCCGATCCACTGGAATCTGGTGGAGGCCATGATGAAATCCTGCGGATACAATGCGAAGCAGCTTCCGCCTGTAAGTGTGCATGCCGTAGACGAAGGACTGAAGTATGTCAACAACGACGCATGCTATCCGACGATCGTAACGTTGGGACAGACTATAGCGGCGCTGAAATCAGGTGAATATGATCTCGACCATACTGCAATCTTCATGTCACAGACAGGAGGGCAGTGCAGAGCGTCCAATTACGTTTCCTTGTTGCGTAAAGCCCTGAAGGATCTTGATATGCCGCAGATCCCGATCATATCGGTCAATATGGCAGGCCTGGAGAAGAACCCTGGATTCAATCTGATGGACTGGAATCTCATCAAGAAGGGCATGATGGCAGTCGTATACGGCGATCTGTTCATGAGAGTGCTCTATTCCACCAGACCGTATGAGGTAGAGCCGGGCAGCGCCAACGCCCTCTATGAGAAGTGGAATGAGATCGCCATGGAGAACTGCAGAAACGGCAACTGGAATGAATTCAAGAGGAACTGCAAGGGAATCTGTCTGGACTTCGATGAGCTGCCTTTGCGTGATATCAAAAAACCGAAAGTCGGCGTCGTTGGTGAGATCCTTGTCAAATACCACCCGACGGCGAACAATGACATTGTAGGCGTCATCGAAGAAGAGGGCGGCGAAGCTGTCGTACTCGACCTTCTCGACTTCATTCTCTACGGAATGTACAACAAGACGTTCAACTACGAACACCTTTCCGGAACCTACATGCAGATGAAGGGCAATAATGCTGCGATTGCGATTCTGGAGAAGCTCAGAAAACCGGCAAGAGTTGCGCTCAGAGAGTCCAAGCGATTCAAAGAGCCGGCCCACATAGAGGAAACGGCGAAATCCGCGCAGCAGGTCATCTCTCTGGGCAACCAGTGCGGTGAAGGATGGCTTCTGACAGGTGAAATGGTGGAACTGATTGAAAACGGTGTCGAAAACATTGCATGTCTGCAGCCGTTTGCATGTCTGCCGAACCACGTGACAGGCAAAGGCATGATGAAAGCAATGCGCAAGTTCAGCCCGAAGGCCAATATCGTAGCGATCGACTTCGACCCGGGCGCATCTCACGTCAATCAGCTGAATCGTATCAAACTGATGATGACGACTGCACACAAAAACCTCAAAGAGTCACAACAGTAACACTTGAACAGGCGAAAGAACTTGCAGAGAATGACGATAGGGGATAGAATAGAGATAACGAAAAACATATTTAAGGAGGCGTCTTTATGGGAAGACACGGAACAATAGCAGGTAGAAAAGCGGCGCAGGATTCCAAGCGCTCAGCAATGTTTACAAAATACGGCAGACAGATCATCGTAGCTGCCAAGGCAGGCGGAGATCCTGAATACAATGCGACACTCAGAGTTGCAATTGAAAAGGCAAAAGCGATCGGCATGCCGAACGATAATATAAAGAGAGCGATCAAGAAAGGTACCGGAGAACTGGAGGGAGAATCCTATTCAGAACTGAGCTTTGAAGGATACGGCGTCGGCGGCGTTGCAGTTATCGTGGAAGCGCTGACAGACAATACCAACAGAACGACATCCGCAGTAAGATCTACATTCGATAAGCACGGCGGAAATCTGGGAACACCTGGTTGTGTATCCTATATGTTCGCCCGCAAAGGTGTCATCATCATCGAGAAAACTGACGAAATCGATGAAGATGAGCTGATGATGGTTGCACTGGATGCAGGTGCCGATGACATGATGGTTAACGAGGACAGCTTTGAAATTCTGACAGATCCGTCTGTTTATACGGAGGTGCACAGTGCTCTGACTGATGCAGGATATGAATTTGTTGAGTCAGAAATCGAATTTGTTCCATCCATGGAAGCTGCGCCTAAGGATGAAAAGGATCTTAAGAAGCTGAAGAAGATGATCGACATCCTGGAAGACAATGACGACGTACAGAAAGTACATCACAACTGCAGCGTAGATCTTGAGAGCATAGAGCTGTAGTTTTGATCGGCGAAAGCCGGTGCTATATAAACGATATTACAACACGATATTGAAAATAATCCTGAAGTGTTCGTTGGGGAAACTATAATTCAACCTACATCATCACATAGGGAATCCGGGTCCCATCTGAAATATGTCAGGCCTGCTCGACAGGAAGACAGAAGGCAGAGGCAGGATACCCACCTAACATTCGTTAGGGCGTGAATTATAACCCTGACGGCATGTCGGGATTATTGTTTTTTATCGGTTTGATATGACAAAGGAGAATGGATTCATGACTGCACTCACACCGCGTGAAATCATGATCAAACAGTCAGAAGGCTCAGTGCCGAAAGCAGAAGGCAGCACAGGAAAACTGTTTGTCCTTGCCATGCTTGCAGGAGCGTTTATCGCTCTCGGCGCGCAGGCTTCTCTTATGGCGTCCTTTAACCTGACATCCGACCCTGCAACGTTTGGAGTCGGCAAGGTCGTTATGGGCGCTGTATTTCCGGTTGGTCTGATGATGGTCGTCCTGTGCGGCGCTGAACTGTTTACCGGAAATTGCCTCATGGTAATCGGTATCCTGGATAAGAGAATCAGAATATCCCAGATGCTCAGGAACTGGGCCATCGTCTACATTGGCAATCTCATAGGGTCGCTCATTATCGTCTTCTGTATTGCATACAGCGGACTGTGGGATTCCGGTGCGGGGCTGCTCGGAGCGGTGACTGTTAAGACCGCTGTCGGCAAATGCAGTCTGAGCTTTGGCAGAGCGGTGATACTCGGCGTATTCTGCAATTTTCTGGTTTGCCTCGCTGTCTGGATGGCAACCGGTTCCCAGGAAACGATCGGCAAGATATTCGCCATTTGGTTCTGTATAGGACTGTTTATTATATCCGGATTTGAGCACAGTGTTGCGAACATGTATTTCATTCCGGCAGGCATGATCGCAGCCGGAAATGACGCCTATGTCAGCCTACTGGGTCTCGACACAGGGTCGCTCACACTATTCGGATTTCTGATAAAGAACCTGCTTCCTGTCACCATCGGCAACATCATTGGAGGATCCATCTTTGTTGGTGTTACCTATTGGGGATGCTACAGGGATCGCAAGATACAGTGACAATGATATGACGGAGGTCAAATATGTTTGGAAAGAAAAATAAGGGAGATTCTGTTGAGATCAAACCGGTAAAGACACAGAAGACGGCGAATCTGAAAAAACTGGAGGATTTGTACTACGCTGCTGAGAACGCGAGAAAGAATGCGTACGCCCCATATTCTGATTTCAGAGTAGGTGCAGCGCTTCTCGTTAGACCGAATGAGGACTCTGTGCTTCCTGTCAACAAGATATATACAGGCGTCAATATTGAAAACGGATCCTATGGCGCAACGCTCTGCGCGGAGCGTGTTGCCTTTGCAAAGGCGATCTCAGATGGCGTTCTGAATTACGATATCGGTCAGAATCCGTTCATCGCAATCGCTGTCTCAGCCGGAGAGGAAGAGGCTCTTCCATGCGGGATCTGCAGACAGTTCATGAGCGAATTTGCTCCGGAGATTACCGTTGTTACGAAAGCAGACAAGCAGATCAGACTGAGAAATCTGACCCAGCTTCTCCCGGAGAGTTTCCAGCTGAACAAGGATGAGGTGACGGCGTTCCCTGTTGAGGAAGCCGAAGAGGCGGCTGAGGAGCCGGAAATACCTGAAGAAATGGAAGTACAGGAAGATTCTTCAGTATCTGATGAAATAGAAGAGCAAGCAGAACCGGAAGAACAGGAAGAAAAGACAGAAACAGAATAAGAAACCTGCAGAAGGGTAGACTTTATGAAAAGAATCGCGCTTATTGATGGGAACAGTTTAATCAACAGAGCTTATTACGCCATGCGGAATCCTATGATTACAAAGGATGGTATATACACCCATGGCATCTTTGGCTTCATCAATATGATGGACAAGATCAGGAAAGACTATGAACCTGAGTATATGGCAATCGCCTTTGATATGAAGGCTCCGACATTCCGTCACGAACAGTATGATGAGTACAAAGCAGGGCGTAAAAAGATGCCGCCGGAACTGGCCATGGAGATACCTATCCTCAAGGATATTCTGGATGCCATGAACATCAGAAGGGTGGAGCTGGAAGGATATGAAGCAGATGATATCATCGGCACCCTCGTGCGCATGAGTGAAGCAGAAGGACTGGAGCCATTCGTGTTTACCGGAGACCGGGATCAGCTTCAGCTGGCGACAGACGTCACGAAGATCGTCTACACGAAGAGGGGAGTATCTGAATTCGATCTGTATGATCATGATGCCTTTTGCGAAGCCTATGGCTTCACACCGATGCAGCTCATTGACTACAAAGGCCTGGCAGGGGATTCTTCCGACAACATTCCGGGCATCCCGGGCGTCGGCGCGAAGACTGCCACAAAGCTCATTCAGCAGTACGGCAGTGTGGAAGAAATCATCGCCAATGCGGATGACATCAAACCTGCCGGTCTTCAGGCGAAGGTCAAGGATAATGTTCAGCAGGCCATGATGAGCAAACGTCTGGCCACCATTATGACACAGGTGCCTCTTGAAATTACGGTGGAAGACTGTCTCATAAAGGATCCTGATTACGACAGGCTGATAGAGCTGTACAGAAAACTGGAGTTCAACAGGTTCCTCAGCAGACTGAAAGTCAATCATGCCGCAGAAGAAACGAAAACGGAAGTTGCGATTCCGGAGGACACGATCAGAGCGGAAGACGTTGAGAGAGTGATCATCAAAGAATCAAGTCAGCTTGGCCAAATCGATATCAGCGGCAGGACTGTTCTGAAAGTCTTCGGCAACCCAAGTCACACCGAGCCGCCTGCCATCGATTCTGTCGCACTGCTCAACAACGGGAAGTATTTCTTTATTGAGCATGATGGCCTCAATGGATTTGGCGATTGGCTCAAAGAACAGATGGCGTCGGAGAACCCGCCGAAGTTCGCCGGGCATGATATCAAAAGCGCTTATTACATGTTCATGTGCTGTTATGGACTGTCAGGATTCATTACGGAATTCGACACGGCCATTGCGCAATATGTGCTGGATTCAGGAAGAAGTAATTACGAATTGCCTGCGCTGAGCAATGAATACCTCCACGCAAGCATTGAAGAAGAAAAGGATTTTCTTGCTTCCAATGCACAGATGGATCTGTTTGCTGACAGCATGAAGGCCTATGAAGATTACGGTCTGTCATGGTGCGTTACCGCCAGCAATCTGGAATGCCTCCAGAAGGCGCAAATCAGCGCTCAGAAACTCGAACGTGTTCTTTATGATGTGGAGCTTCCTTTGATTGAAGTGATGGCAGCAATGGAAAAAGAAGGCTTCAGAACGGATCGCGTATTTCTGACTGATTTTGGAAATACGCTGTCTCTTGAGATAGACAAACTGGCATCTGAAATCCATGAGATGGCCGGAGAAGAATTCAATATCAACTCCACCCAGCAGCTGGGTGATATCCTGTTTGAAAAGCTGGAACTCAAACACGGCAAAAAGACCAAACGCGGATATTCCACGAGTGCGGAGGTGCTTGAGAAGATCAGAAATGATCACCCAATCATTCCTGCCATTCTTGAGTACAGAACGCTGACAAAGCTCAAGAGCACATATGTCGATGGTCTGATTCCGCTCATTCATCAGGATGGGAAGATTCACGCTCATTTCCAGCAGACGGTTGCAGCAACAGGAAGAATCAGCTGTACAGAACCGAATCTGCAGAATATACCGATCAGACAGGATCTGGGGCGGAAGCTTCGAAAAGCTTTTGTTCCTGAAAATGAGGAATGTCTGCTCATCGGCGCCGATTATTCTCAAATTGAACTGAGAGTACTTGCGCACATGTCGGGCGATCAGGCGCTGATTGACGCATTTAATAAAGGCGAGGATATTCACAGAGCGACGGCAGCCAATGTGCTCGGCATTCCGGAGGAAGAGATCACACCTGCTGAGAGAAGCAGAGCAAAGGCAGTCAACTTCGGTGTGATATACGGCATGAGTGCGTTCGGCCTCTCAGGAGAGCTGGACATCTCACGTAAAGAAGCTGACGATTATATCAAGGCATATTTCGAAAAGCATGAACAGGTCAAGAGATTTATGGATGACGCCGTTGCATTTGCAAAGGCAGAAGGGTATGTTTCCACGCTGATGGGGCGTAAACGCTACATCAAGGAAATCAACGCTTCCAATTACATGGTCAGACAGATCGGCGAACGTCTTGCGATGAATTCCCCGATTCAGGGAAGTGCAGCTGATATCATCAAGATCGCCATGATCAAAGTGTATGACGCCATCCGGAAAGCAGCGCTGAAATCCAGACTGATCCTACAGATCCATGACGAACTTGTCATCAACACATATCCTGATGAACAGGAAACCATTGAGAAACTGATAGTGGATAATATGGAATCAGCCTACAAACTGGCCGTAGAGCTGAAGGCTGATTTGAATGAAGGAAAGAATTGGTACGAACTGAAATGATAGTAATTGGAATTACAGGCGGAATCGGAACAGGTAAAACAACGGCGGCGAAGTATCTGATCGACAAGGGCTTCGCTTTGATTGACGCGGATCAGATCGGCAGAGATCTCACAGCGGAAGGAGAGCCGATCCTTTCGGAAATCGAGGAGAAGTTCGGCTGTGTATCCCATGATGGGCAGAAGGGGAACGGTCTTGTCCTCGACAGAAAAGCAATGGCAGATTTAATTTTCAGGGACAGCGATGTGAAAGAAGAATTTGATCAGCTGATGCATAGAGAAATTATCGCTGTCATCGACCGGGAAATCGCAGACATCAAGAAGACGGATGCACGCGGCATTCTCCTGGATGCTCCATTGCTTTTTGAGGCGAACATCAATGATCGCTGTGACGTTGTCATACTCATAACAGCTGATTTGGACGAACGAATCGATCGCGTCAGTCTGCGGGATGATGCAGATGAAGAGGACATCCGCGACAGGATCAGCAATCAGATGTCTGATGAAGAGAAAGCAAGGTATGCCGACTTTATCATCGACAATTCCGGTGAACCGGAAGATATGTTTGTGCAGCTGGATGATATTATGGACTACCTTGGGCTTGAATGAAACAAGCATTGCAATCTGATGTGATTTGGGTGTTGACAAAGGGATATGAAACAAGTAGAATGAATGAGTGCCTGCGAGGGCACATGCCATATGCGGCCTTGGCGGAATTGGCAGACGCGCACGTTTGAGGGGCGTGTGGGAGACCGTGCCGGTTCAAGTCCGGCAGGCCGCACCATTAAGAAAATGTCGCATCGGAGTCGATCTGATGCGATATTTTTTATGTATTATGTAGGTATTCGGACTAAGATGTGGTATGATTACCACGTTATGAACGAATCGCACAGAAACAAAACAATCAACACAGAAATCGCGGATGGCAAAGCGTATCTGAATGCCTGTCTTCGTTTGGAAGATCTGGCCGGAAAAGACATCTGCCTGATAGATTCTCTTGTCTGTGCGGATTTGTTCAAAGCATGCAAATACGTCCCGGATGAATTGGCTGATCTTATGATATTGGATCCGCCATACAATTTAACTAAAGAATATAACGGCGAGAACTTTTCCAAGATGAACGCCGCTGATTATGAGGCATACACGCGCAGATGGCTGGATGCAACCAGTCATATCCTGAAAACCGGCGGATCGATCTATGTATGCTGCGATTGGGAAAGCAGTCTGATCATCGGGAGGGTGCTCGGCGATTATTATACGGTCAGGAACAGGATCACATGGCAGAGAGAGAAGGGACGTGGCGCGAAATCCAACTGGAAGAATTCCATGGAGGACATTTGGTTTGCAACAAAAGGCGATGATTATCTGTTCAACATCGACGATGTGAAGCTTCGCCGCAAGGTGATCGCGCCATATAGAGAAGACGGACATCCGAAGGACTGGGAAGAAACAGAAGACGGCAAATTCAGAGATACCCATCCGTCGAACTTCTGGGATGATATCACAGTGCCGTTCTGGTCCATGTCTGAAAATACTGCGCATCCTGCGCAAAAGCCGGAAAAGCTTATGGCAAGACTGATTCTGGCAAGTACGAACAAAGGGGATCTCATATTCGATCCGTTTGCCGGTTCCGGCACTTCCTGTGTCACAGCCAAAAAACTCGGACGGCATTACATGGGCATCGAAAAGGATGAGAGGTACTGCATCTGGGCGCAGCAGAGACTGGAAATGGCAGATACCGATCATAGGATCCAGGGATATGAAGAAGGTGTATTCTGGGAGAGGAATGCAAGGAGATAAAGAGGAAAAGGGATTAAATGCTCACTAAATACAGTGTAAAAAGGCCATTCACAGTTTTTGTAGGCGTCATTATCGCCATTGTATTCGGAGCAGTCGCGCTGTACAGCATGACGCCGGATCTGATGCCGAGTATTAATGCCCCTTATTCTGTTGTCATGACGTCAGAACCGGGCGCCAGCGCCGAAGAAGTTGAACAAGAGGTCACGGAGCCTCTGGAGCAGCAGCTGGCGACCTTATCTAAACTAAACAACATTTCATCCGTTTCGGCAGACAATGTATCGGTGATCACCCTTGAGTTCACCGATGATGTTAACATGGATTCCATGTCGATCGATATCCGCGATAAGATCGATCAGATCGAAGGGACTCTGCCTGAAACCGCAAGCACTCCGGTCGTCATCAAAATGAACATGAACATGATGCCGGTCACGGTTGCAGCAGTCGGCATGAAGGGAAAGACGCCTGCCCAGGTATCCACATACATAAAGGACAATTTAGAGGCAGATCTCGAAGGCATAGAAGGTGTTGCTTCTGTCAGCAAGATCGGTATGGTCGATGAAGGAATCCAGGTCGTTCTTTCCCAGGAGAAGATCGATAAGATCAATGATGATGTTGCAGCTGCGATCAGATCCCAGTTTGCAGAAGGGGAAGGAAAGCTGAAAAGCGGCATCAGCAAGGCAAAGAAAGGCTCCACAAAGGTCGACAAGGGAAAGAAGACTGTAACGAATCAGGCAAACAAAGCGATTACCAATTTTGATTCAGCAATCAGTCAGGCAGAAAAAAAGAAAAGTGAGCTGGAAAAGGCGAGAGCAAAAGGGGAGGCTGCTCTTAATAGCACGCGGCAGCAAATTGGGACGCTTCAGCAATTATTGGGTTTAATTGAAACCTTCGAAAAAGATCCAACGGTTGATCTAGATCAACTCATCGCTGATGATCTGCCGGAGGGTGTTCCAAGTACAGTCACTATAGATACAGAAAACCTGGAACAAACCAAATTGGACATTCAGGCTCAAATCGATCTTTTGACCAACGGAGATCCGAAAGCGAAAATTCCGAGCATTGCTGATATGGAAGCCGGCTTGAAACAGACGGATCAGATCATCAAAGCAGCAAATGATACCATCAACAAATTACAGACACAAAAGGACAATTTGTCTTTCCAGTTAGGAACTACTTATTCTGAACTTGCAGCATCGAAGAGCACGATTCAGTCCACTGTCATGCAGCTTCAGAGTACTCTCTCACAAATAGAGTCTCAGAAGCAGGCTGCCCTTGACAGCGCTGACATGACCGGCGTCATCACAATGGATAATGTGTCTGCGATTCTGAATGCGCAGAACTTCTCGATGCCAGCGGGTTATGTTACGGATAACGATGCCAAGATTCTTGTCAGCGTCGGCGATAAAATCAAGGATACAGAGGAACTGAACGATTTGATCCTCTTTGATATGGATATTGAAGGTCTTGCGCCAATTCGCGTCAAAGACATTGCCACTGTGTCCTATGTAGCAGATGATTCCGATATCTACGCCAAAATCAACGGTGAAAACGGCGTACTTCTCAGCTTCACAAAGCAGTCGACCTATGCCACCGCAACAGTAGCAGATAATGTTGCGGAAGAGTTTGAAAAACTGGAAAATGAAAACAAGGGACTCAAATTCTCAACGCTGATGGACCAGGGCAGATACATTCATATCGTCATCAACTCGGTATTCCGGGATCTGCTTCTCGGAGCATTGTTTGCAATACTGATACTGTTGTTCTTCCTAAGGGATATCAGACCTACATTCATCACTGCGGTAAGTATTCCGGTCAGTGTTGTATTTGCAATTGCGCTGATGTATTTTACCGGCGTAACGATCAACATGATCTCTCTGTCCGGTCTGGCGATCGGCGTAGGTATGCTGGTAGACAACTCCATTGTAGTCATTGAGAACATATACCGACTCAGGAGCCTCGGATACAGCGCCGTACAGGCAGCCGTATCGGGAGCATCGCAGGTTGCAGGCGCGATTACGGCTTCTACACTGACTACAATCTGTGTATTTGTTCCGATTGTGTTCATCGATGGACTCACGAAGGAACTCTTCATGGATCTGGCGCTGACGGTAACATATTCTCTGGCAGCCAGCCTGGTCATCGCTCTGACATTCGTGCCGGCTGCAGCGAAGGGGCTTCTCAGAAACAAAACAGGAAAGACGATCATCTCACAAAACGGTAGAGTTGTTGCGTGGTACAAGAGATCCGCAGCCTGGGCGCTTCTGCATAAAAAGAGACTCGTCCTCGCAGCACTTGTTCTGCTGCTGGCATCTTCCGCTCTTCTTCTGACTAGAGGATTCGAGTTTATGCCGTCCATGTCAACATCTCAGATTTCTGCCAATATCACAATGCCGGAAGACAGTGAACTGGAAGATACGATAAGAGTCAATGACAAAATCAGTGAAGAAGTCAGAAAGATTGATGGCGTTGAATCTGTCGGCGTCATGCTTTCCTCGAATATGTCAGAGATGTTCGGCATGTCTTCCAGTGATGACACTGATTATACAGAAACCACAATGTACATCGTGCTCGATGAGAGCAAAGCGGAACAGGGTAAGAAAGTCGCGAAAGTCATCGAAAAGATTTGCAAAGACAACAACTGCGAGGCAATTACATCTGTCGATATGGATATGACAGAGTACATGAGCGGCACAGGCGTGTCAATTAAACTCTACAGCAATGATCTGGATAAACTCAGAGTATCGGGCATGAATATCGAAGACCGGTTGAGAGATATCGAATCACTGGAGGAGGTTTCAGACATCACGGAATCCAGTACGGAAGAGGTCAAGGTTATAGTCAATAAGAATGATGCGATGAAGCATGGTCTGACGGTAGCCCAGGTATTCCAGCAGATCAATTCCAAGCTCGCTAAGGATAAAGCGGCTACGAAACTGAGCACGGATGGTGAGAGCATTGATGTCAGGGTTGAGAATACTTCAAATGGAGAATTTACACTTCAGGATCTGACAGATATGAAACTCCTGGTCGATAAAAAAGACGGCACCAAGGATAAAGTATCACTTACAAATATAGCGGTTATCAGCAGAGATGCTTCTCTCAGCGAAATCAACCATGATAACCAGAGAAGAAGTCTGAATGTGACTGCTGGCGTAAAGGATGATTACAACATCACGAAAGTCACGTCCAACGTCAAAAAGATCATCCGCGATGAAAACCTTGTGAAGCCTGGCGTTGAAGTTAAATACAGCGGTGAAAATGAGGAGATTATGAAGTCTATGAAGAAGATGCTGCTCATGATGATCATAGGCATCATCCTTGTGTATCTAATCATGGTCGCACAGTTCCAGTCCCTCAGATCACCATTCATCATCATATTCACATTGCCGCTTGCCTTTACAGGAGGTATGCTTGCGCTTCTGATTGCCAATCAGACACTGAGCGTTATCGCGATGATGGGATTCGTTATGCTGGTCGGAATTGTTGTAAACAACGGTATCGTTCTGGTCGACTGCATCAACAGATTCAGACTGGAGGGCATGGATACAGATACAGCAATCATCACAGCCGGAGCCGTCAGAATGAGACCGGTTCTTATGACTGCGGCAACGACGGTACTTGGCCTGATTCCGCTGGCACTCGGCATAGGGCAGGGTGCTGAAATGGTGCAGCCGGTAGCCATCGCCTGCATCGGAGGACTGATTTATGCAACCGTAACGACGCTGTTTATCATTCCTGTTATGTACAAGAAGTTCTCGCGTAAGCACATGGAAAAAATCAAAGATGAAGAACTTGAAATAGTAAATGTCTGATGGTAAAATAATTCCGTTACGCCGGCTTGATGGAATTGGCAGACGTGCGGGACTCAAAATCCCGTGGTGGCAACACCGTGTGGGTTCGACCCCCACAGCCGGCACCAATATAGTAAATATTGTTATCAAACAAATATATAACTACAGGAGGAAATATTAATCATGGGTAGCTCGATGTTCTCAATTCTGATCCTGGTACTTCTGTTCGCAGTAATGTACTTCCTTATGATCAGACCACAGAAGAAGAGAGAAAAAGAAACAAAGGCAATGAGAGCAAGTCTTGCTGTTGGTGACGAAATCGTAACCATCGGTGGTCTCTGCTGCAAAGTCGTCAAGACAAAGGATGAATCCATCGTTGTTCAGGTAGGTCCTGACAAGGTTAAGATGGAGTTCATGAGATGGGCTGTTTCCAAGGTTGTAAAGCAGGGATCAGGCCACGTAGAGAAGGCATCCGTTGACGATTTTGATGAAGTTGCAGATGCTGAGAAGAAAGAAGCAAGAAAATCAAAGCCAAAGAGAATGAAGAAGGCTGCAGTTGTTGAAGAAGTGGAAGAAGCACCGGAAGTTGCTGAAGAAGCTGTTGAAGAAGTCAAGGAAGCAGTATCAGAAGAAACTGCTGCCGCAGCAGAAGAGGTTGCTGAAGTCGCTGAAGAAGCTGCCGCAGATGCAGAATAATCTGTTTCAAAAGAGCTTGATTTGAAAGAACACCGCGTCAATGAAAGATGCGGTGTTTTTTATTGCATAATAAGGGAATTTTAATTGAAAAATCAACGGTTTAGGCTTGTTTGAGAAGGCAATAAATTGTATAATACTATGAATGATTAAATGGATTTTTATTTTTAAAATTTCCGGAGGAGTAGATGAATTACACAGTTAGAAAAATTATTGCAATATTTATTGTTTTATGCGTCGTTTTCGGATGGCTCGTTACGGTCACAGGTATCGGACCGATTACACCGCTCAAGGACAGAATGAGCCTTGGCCTTGATATCAAGGGCGGCGTATACGTCGTCATGGAGGCAAACAAGAAAGACATCGCAGGTATGTCGGATGATGAACTCCGTGAGGCCATGGAACAGACCCAGACGGTCATTGAAAACCGTATCAATGCCAACGGCCTGGGCGAGCCGACGATCACCATCGAAGGACAGGACAGAATCAGAGTTGAGATTCCTGAAGTAGAGGATCCTGAAGAAGCGATCGAACTCATTGGTAAGACCGCAAAACTCCAGTTTATCCTTGCGGATGGAACACTGGTCCTGGAAGGTGACAATGTCAAGAAGGCAGAGGCCGCCAGAGATGACCAGTCAACAGGATATGCTGTCAACCTGCAGTTTGACAGGGAAGGAGCAGATCTCTTTGGAGATGCTACGACGAAAGCGTTCAACGGCGAAGTCACTTCAACGATTGACGGCGTCGGAAACGGAGCAATCGCCATCGTACTGGATGATCAGATCATCTCAGCCCCGAATGTAAATGAACCGATCCTCGGCGGCAACTGTTCGATTACCGGAGACTTTGATCTGGAAGAGGCGCAGCTTCTGGCTGCACAGATCAACGGTGGTGCGCTGCCGATCGCATTGAAAGAAGTCACATCTTCTGTTCAGTCAGCAACAATCGGATACAATGCTCTTGAGATGAGTATCATCGGAGGTCTCATTGGTCTTGGAATCATCCTCCTGCTGATGCTTGTGATCTACAGAGGGCTTGGCCTTTGTGCTGATATCGCACTACTTCTGTATGTAGTGCTGATTCTGAACATCATGGCTTCCATGGGTACAGTTCTGACGCTTCCTGGAATCGCAGGTATCATCATTTCCATCGGTATGGCCGTCGATGCGAACGTCGTCATATTCTCCCGTATACGAGAAGAAATCACTTTGGGAAGAACGGTGCGTGTCGCGACGGAAACCGGTTCTAAGAGAGCCATGACCACGGTAATTGACTCACAGGTTACCACATTGATCGCAGCCGTTATTCTGTACGAAATCGGTACAAGTGCTGTTAAGGGATTTGCATACACATTCATGGTAGGTATCATCGTCAGCATCTTCACTGCAGTATTTATCACGCAGCTTTATGTGAAGCTCATGGCGTCCAGCGACAAATTTGCGAAGAAGTCTTACTTCGGAGTGAAAGATGATAATACCGCCACATTCCACATTTCAAAGACAATCGGATTCATGGACAAGCGGAAGATATTCTACTGCATTTCCGCCGGAATCCTCATTATCGGTCTTGGCTTCGGTGTGATCAGAGGCCTGAACTACGGTATTGACTTCACAGGCGGTACGATGATACAGCTCGACATGGGCAAACAGGTCAAGATCGCGCAGGTGGATAAAGCAATCAAGCAGTTTGATCTTGATCCGCAGATCATCTACGCAGGATCTGACAATGATCAGATTGTCATCAGAACCATTGAATCCCTGAACAAAGCCGATAGAGCTGAGGTCATCAAAGCCATCAATAATGAGTTCGGTATTAAGGGTGATGACAATATCGTGACGCAGGAGTACTTCGGTCCTTCTGTAGGTAAAGAACTGAGAAACAACGCGATTCTGGCTATCATCATAGCAGCGATATGTATGATGATCTACATTAGGATACGGTTCAGACAATGGAAGTTCGGCGGTGCAGCGATGCTCGGTGTACTGCATGACGTACTGATCGTCATTTCATTCTACGCAATATTCGGAATTACAGTAGATAACCCGTTCATCGCAGGTATCCTCACTGTAGTCGGTTACTCCATCAACGATACCATTGTAATATTTGACCGTATCAGAGAGAACATCAGATATATGAAACGAGGAACGCTCAAGGAGACGATCGATCAGAGTATCTCACAGACTTTGGGAAGATCCTTAATGACTTCCTTGACAACATTGATCGTAATGGTTCCAATCGTCTTCATTGCCGGTGAGTCCATCAGAGAATTCGTATTCCCACTGATGGTCGGTGTACTTGCAGGTACGTATTCATCCATCTGCGTATGCTCACCAATGTTCTATGAACTGGGCAGACGCGGCAGAACAAGTGAATACCAGAGGCAGATCAAAGAAGCCGAGAAAAAGGCTAAGAAGAAGGCGAAGAAAGAGGGCAAGCCTTACGTTCCGAAGAAGATAGAGGCACCGGCAGAAGCTCCTGCGGAAACAGCTGTTGAAACCGAAGCAAAAGCAACAGAGACTCCGGTTGAAAAAGCGCCTGAAGTGAAAGCTCCTCCAAAGAAGGATGCGAAAACGGAAGCAAACAAGAAACGCTCTAAACGTTATGTGAAGGGTGCACAGAAGAAAGAAGAACCAAGAGAGCAGGAAGACACGTTTAGATTATGACAAAAAGAGAATTCCTCAGTACAATCAAAGAATATAACGAGAACTACGACATGGATCTCATCTCCAGAGCCTACGATGTAGCAGAGGAGATGCACAGAAACCAGCTGAGGAAATCAGGTGAGGAGTATCTGATTCATCCTGTTGCAGTTGCCGAAATCCTTGCTGAACTCGGAATGGATTCTGAGACGATTGCAGCAGGGCTGCTTCATGATGTCATCGAAGATACCTCCTACACCATGGAAGACATGAAAAAAGAGTTCGGCGAAGAAGTGACCGAACTCGTCGATGGGGTCACCAAGCTGAGCGCGTTGAAATTCGAAAGCAAAGAGGAACGTCAGGCGGAAAATCTCCGCAAGATGTTCCTTGCTATGTCCAAGGATATCAGGGTGCTCATCATCAAGCTTGCCGACAGACTGCACAATCTCAGGACCATCAACTACATGACCCATGAGAAGATTGTGGAGAAATGTCAGGAAACCCTGGATATTTACGCGCCTTTGGCGGCCAGACTCGGTATCTATTCCATGAAGATGGAGCTGGAGGACATCGCGCTCAAATTCCTGGAACCGAATGCTTACTACGATTTGGCCGAGCAGGTCAGCGAGCGAAAAGGGGAAAGAGAATCCGCCATCAACAAGGTCGTTGATGAAATCAGCAAAGCGCTTGATGAAATCGGAATCAAGCATGAAACATATGGCCGTTCCAAGCACTTCTACAGCATCTACAAGAAGATGAAGTATCAGCACAAGTCTCTGGATGAGATATTCGACCTGATGGCTGTCAGAATCATTGTAGATACTGTCAGAGACTGTTATGCGTCACTTGGCCTGGTCCATACGATGTGGACGCCGATTCCTGGCAGATTCAAAGACTACATCGCCATGCCGAAACCGAACATGTACCAGTCGCTTCATACGACAGTCATTGCGGATTCGGGAAGACCGTTTGAAATCCAGATCAGAACACAGGAGATGCACCGTATCGCTGAATACGGTATCGCGGCTCACTGGAAGTACAAAGAAGGTGTCACAGAAGACAAAGAAGAAGTGAAACTGAGCTGGCTCAGGCAGGCACTCGAGTGGCAGAAAGATGTCAACGATCCAAAGGAATTCATGGAATCCCTGAAGATGGATCTCTTCTCCAATCAGGTATTCGTATTCACACCGCAGGGAGATGTCATTGAACTTCCGGCCGGCGCAACACCTCTGGACTTCGCATTCAAGATCCATACGGATGTAGGATGCAAATGTGTCGGTGCGAAGGTGAACGGCAAGATGGTCACCATTGACCATGAGCTTGAGAACGGCAATATCGTAGATATCGTCACTTCTCCGAATGCAGCCGGGCCGAGTATCGACTGGCTGAAAATCGCCAAGAGCAGCTCGGCCAGAAACAAGATCCGTCAATGGCTCAAGCGAGAGAACAAAAACGACGCTGTTGATAAAGGCAAGGATCTGTTCACCCAGTATCTGCGGAGAAAAGGCTATGATCCTAAAGTTCTGATGACAAATGCCTATATCAGCAAGGCTGCGAAGGAACTGTCGTTCAAGGATACGGATGACCTTTACAATCAGTTGAGTTACGGCGGCAATCTCCAGACGAAAGTTGCGAATCTGCTGCAGCGATATGAAGATGAGCGGCGGAAGCTTGAAACAGAAGAAAAGAATAAATCTCTTCTTGATGACTTAAATGAGATCAGTGAAAAGACGCAGAAGCGAGTAGAACAGCTGCGGACTGCTGATTCAGAGACAGGCGTCATCGTTGAAGGCGTTGACAACCTCATGATCAGCATCGCGCGCTGCTGCAACCCTGTTCCGGGGGATGAAATCGTAGGATATATTACAAAGGGCAGAGGAATTACGGTTCACAGAGTCGATTGTGACAACATGAGAGCTCTTCCGGAAGACGAAAAGGAACGTTTGATTCAGGTCAGCTGGGATCCTGAACTTCTGGACAAGTCCTATGACGGTGAAATCAGCATAATCGCGAAAGACCAGAAAGGCATGCTGTCCAGCATATCCAAGGTTTGCGAGGATATGGATGTGAGGATCATCGGCCTCAACGCAAGAGCCAATAAGGATGATACCATCAGAATCAATCTGACGCTGATGATACATGACAGGTCACAAATCGAGAAAATCTGCCGTTCCTTCAAGGGAATACCGGGTATTCTCGAAGCATATAGAAGCAAAGGATAAAACAATCATATGAGAGCAGTCGTTCAGAGAGTAACAAACAGCAGCGTAACCGTTGATGAACAGATCACAGGTCAGATCGGCAAAGGACTGATGGTCCTGATCGGCGTAGAAGAGGGCGACACGGAGAAAGATGCGGAATATATCGCAAAGAAGGTAACAGCCCTCAGAGTATTCGATGACGCAGAGGGCGTGATGAACCTCAGCGTTCAGGATATCGGCGGCGAAATTCTGGCTGTATCCCAGTTCACACTTCTCGGGGATGTCCGCAAAGGCAACCGGCCTAGCTATTTCACAGCTGCCAGACCGGAAGAGGCAGACCGTCTCTACAGAAAAGTAATCGATCTGATCAAAGAGAAGGGCATCCATGTGGAAGAGGGGGTCTTCCAGGCTGAAATGCTGGTCAAAATCGACAATGACGGACCGGTAACGATACTTCTTGAAAGTCATAAGCTGTTCTAACAGGAAAGGGAATCAATGCAGATTTACAATATACCAACAGGTGCAATAGGCACGAATACTTACCTGGTCTTCGATGAAGAAACCATGAAAGGATTTCTCGTGGATCCCGGTGCTTACAACAGCGGAATCTCCGCGAAGATCAAGGAAATGGGTATAGACATAGAATACATTATGTTAACTCATGGCCATGCTGATCATATCATGGGTGTGGAAGGATTTCAGGCTGATTTTCCTGGGTCAAAAGTACTTGCAAATATCCATGAGAAGGAAATGCTGGGTGATATGAACTTCAATATGAGCACTCAGTTTGGTCACCCGACAGCAATAGATGCCGACATCTATGTGGATGACGAAGATGAGCTGGATGTAGGAGGCCTTCACATGAAGTTTTTCTTCACACCGGGTCACTCTCCTGGCGGAATGTGCATTTACATTCCGGCAGAAAACACTTTGTTCAGCGGTGATACTCTGTTCCAGGCATCCATTGGAAGGACGGATTTCCCTGGTTGTTCCTTCAATGACCTTGAACATTCCATCCACACGAAACTATGGCCGCTGCCGGATGAAACACAGGTATTTCCGGGACATATGGGTCCTACGAACATAGGGTTCGAGAAAGAGCATAATCCATTTGTATAATTTTAAGTTCAACAATGTTGAAAACACCAGTCAATATGAAGAGCTGATCAAAGAATTTCTTCAGCCGAATGAGTACGGTGAGGGCGGAGATACCCTACTTGCGTACGATTTCAAAGGTGATAAAGAAGAAATCAAGAGGCAAATCTACAGAGATCTGTCTGGTTATACAGGCAAAAGCCCGAAATGGGGCATTCTGACAGGCATTCGTCCAGTCAAACTGGCTGGAGAACTTCTCGATCGAGGAGAAGATCCGGAGCAAGTCCTCAAAGACTTATATCTAGTAGATGCAAGCAAGGCAGCTCTTGTACGTGACATATTGGACTACCAACGTGAAAAAGCCGGCAAACCCGGCCCTAAGAGTCTTTCCGTATACATTGGAATCCCATTTTGTCCGACAAGATGTCTCTATTGTTCTTTCACCAGCAATCAGATTGAGCAGGAACAGATGGAGCCTTACCTCAATGCGCTTTGTAAAGAGATATCATATGCCGGAACTGCTGCAAAAGCTGCAGGCTACAATGTGGAAACACTGTACTTCGGCGGAGGAACGCCGACTTCACTAAGCGCGAATCAGCTCGACATGCTTTTAACGAAGGTCAGTGATGCCTTTGCATTGGGCGGTGTAAGAGAGTATACCGTTGAGGCGGGAAGACCGGATACGATTACTGAGGACAAGCTGCAGGTGCTTTTTGATCACGGAGTGGACAGAATTAGCATCAATCCTCAGTCCATGAAGCAGAAGACACTTGATCTCATAGGCCGCAGACATACTGTTGAGGATGTTTATAAAGCCTTTGAACTTGCATGGAAGACAGGAATTGAAGTCATCAATACGGATTTGATTGCCGGGCTCCCGGAAGAGACGGTTGATGATTTCAAAGAAAGTCTGGAAGAGATCATCAGACTAGGCGCCGGGAATATCACATTGCATACGCTAGCCGTCAAACGGGCTTCGAAACTAAAGGAACTGGATGAGAACTTCAACTACAGAGACGAAGAACTCAGGGAGAACATGCTTGTATGGGCGCACGAAAGGCTGAAGGATTGCGGTTACAGGCCGTATTATCTCTACCGGCAGAAACATACATCAGGCAATACAGAGAACACCGGATTCTGCAAGGACGACAGACCGGGACTCTATAACATAAGAATCATGGAAGAGGCGCAGTCCAATCTGGCACTGGGCGCAGGAGGAATCAGCAAGATTTATTTCCCTGCGGAAAACAGGCTGGAGAGAGTGGCAAATGTCTCTAATTATGAAATATACATAGACAGAATCGATGACATGATCGATAGAAAGAGAAAAGGATTTTTCTAAAACAGGAGGAAAGAAGAAATGTTGACAAATGCACCTAAGGGAACAAAAGACGCAATGCCGGATCAGGTCTACAAATGGCACTACATCGAGGAAAAATTCGCAGAGATCTGCAGAAGATATGGTTTCAAGGAAATCAGAACCCCGATATTCGAACATACAGAGCTGTTCCAGAGAGGTGTGGGAGATACAACCGATATCGTACAGAAAGAGATGTACACCTTTAAGGACTTCGGCAACAGAAGCATCACGCTGAGACCGGAAGGTACTTCACCGGTCTGCAGAGCTCTCTGTGAGCACAAGACTTATGCGGATCCGCAGCCGACAAAGGTGTACTATAACATTCCTTGCTGCAGATATGAGAAGCCGCAGTCAGGCAGACTCAGGGAATTCCACCAGTTTGGTGTTGAGACCTTCGGTACGATGAACATGATGGCAGACGCCGAGATCATCGCAATCGGATATGACTTCATCAATGAGATGGGAATCACGGATGTTGAACTGCAGATCAACAGCGTTGGATGCCCGGAATGCAGAGGCAAGCACAGAGACGCACTGAAGAAATTCCTCGAGCCGAAGTATGACCAGCTTTGTCCAACCTGCCAGGAGCGTTTCCACACGAATCCGATGAGAATCCTGGATTGCAAGTCACCGATCGATCAGGAACTCGTCAAGGATGCTCCTATGATGCTGGATTTCCTCTGTGATGACTGCAAAGAGGCATTTGAACAGCTGAAAGCCAATCTGGATGCTTTTGGTATCAAATATGTCGTCAACCCTAAAATCGTAAGAGGTCTTGACTATTATACAAAGACTGCATTTGAATTCGTTACGACAAAGATCGGCGCACAGGGAACTGTATGCGGCGGCGGAAGATATGACGGTCTGATCGAAGAAATCGGCGGTCCGTCAACCCCTGGCGTAGGCTGGGGCATGGGCAAAGAGAGAATCCTCATGACTATGGAAGCCTGCGGCGTTGAGATTCCAGAACCTGCCGGAACGGATGTATTTATTGCATTTATGGGCGATCAGGCTAAATTGTTCGCTCTGAAGCTGATGCACGATCTGAGACTGAAGGGTGTCAGCGTCCAGATGGACGTTATGGGAAGAAACTTCAAGAACCAGTTCAAATTCGCCAACAGAGTCAATGCAGCAAAGACTGTTATCATTGGAGAAAATGAGCTGAACGAAGGCAAACTGCAGATCAAAGATATGGAATCCGGTGAACAGACCAGCGTTCCTATCGACAGCATCATAGAAGAACTGACTAAATAAAAGGAGAATTGACAGAAATGGTATATAAGCGTACGCATATGTGCGGTGAACTGAGAATCAGCAATGTAGGGGAAAACGTCGTGTTAAACGGCTGGATCCAGAAGCGCAGAAATCTGGGCGGACTAATTTTCTGTGATGTCAGAGATAAGACCGGCATGACACAGGTCATTTTCAACGATGAAACAAGCGATGAACTTTTCGCACTCGCAGACACACTCAGAAATGAATATGTCGTCGGCGTGAAGGGTAAGGTTGTAGAACGTGAATCCAAGAATCCTGAGATCGAAACAGGCGATATTGAAGTCATCGCTGATGAGCTCATCATCTATTCAAAATCTGAAACACCGCCTATCTATATCAAGGATGACGATAATGTTGACGATAACCTGAGACTGAAGTACAGATATCTTGATCTTCGCAAGAAGAAGATGCAGGACAACCTGTCATTCAGAGCAGCCCTCACAACGCTGGCCAGAAACTACTATGCGGAACAGGGATTTACGGAAGTTGAGACACCTATGCTCATCAAATCGACTCCGGAAGGAGCCAGAGACTATCTGGTGCCGAGCAGAATCAACCTGGGCAGATTTTATGCACTTCCGCAGTCACCGCAGACCTTCAAGCAGCTGCTGATGGTCGGTGGTACGGACAGATACTTCCAGATCGTCAAATGCTTCCGTGATGAAGACCTCCGTGCTGACAGACAGCCGGAGTTCACTCAGATCGACCTTGAGATGTCCTTTGTCGATGTCGACGATGTCATCGAAATTCAGGAAGGTTTCCTTAAGAGAGTCATGAAAGAGATGAAGGGCATCGACATTGAAACGCCATTTCCAAGGATGACCTGGGAAGACGCTATGACGCGTTACGGCAGCGATAAGCCTGATACCAGATTCGGCTTTGAACTCTGCGATCTGACGGATAAAGTCAAAGACTGTGAATTTAAGGTGTTCACCGATGCAATCACAGCAGGCGGCAGCGTACGCGGCATCTGCGTTACAGGCGGTTCAGATATTTATACAAGAAAGAAAATTGATAAGCTTACAGAGGCAGTCAAGAGCTACGGCGCCAAAGGTATGGTCTGGATCAGAAAGACGCAGGACGGCGTAACTTCATCCGTCAATAAGTTCTTCACTCCGGAACAGTTGGATGACCTTGCAGATTATATGGGTGCAAAGGCAGGAGACCTGATGTTGCTCATTTCCGACAGCAATAAGGTCGTATTTGACAGCCTCGGATTTCTGAGAAGACATATCGCAGGAGAGATGGGACTGCTGGATGACAACCAGTTCAACTTCCTTTGGGTCGTTGATTTTCCTCTCTTTGAATATGATGAGAAGGAGGACAGATGGTCAGCGATGCATCATCCGTTCACCTCTCCGAAGGCTGAGCACGCGGAGCTTCTGAAGACAGACCCGCACAATTGTCTGGCGAACGCTTACGACATCGTTTTGAATGGTGTGGAACTGGGCGGCGGCAGCATCAGAATCCACGATCAGGAAATGCAGGAGGATATGTTCAAAGCGCTGAACATGACACAGGAAGATATCAATGAGAAGTTCGGATTCCTCGTGGAAGCGTTCAAATACGGAGCACCTCCTCACGGCGGATTGGCTTACGGACTGGACAGACTGGTCATGCTTCTCACCGGAGAGAAGTCCATCAGAGAAGTCATCGCATTCCCGAAGAACCAGAACGCACAGTGCATGGTAAGTGAAGCGCCGGGACTTGTCGATGAAGCCCAGCTTGAAGAACTGGGAATAGAATTGAAGAAATGAAGAAGATTGGCATTTTAGGCGGGACATTTGATCCCGTCCACTATGGCCACATAGCGCTGGCCGAAGATGCGGTAAGAGAAGCCGGACTTCATGAAGTCGTTATGATTCCGGCACGCATTCAGCCTTTTAAGCAGGATCGTGAATACGCGTCCGGTGAAGACAGATTCAATATGCTCGCACTGGCTGCCGGAAAAGATGATCATATTACCGTGTCAAAATACGAACTGCAGCAGGAGAGCATCTCCTATACCTATCTGACACTGCGTCATATGCAGGAGTTTTTTGGAGAAGATACGAGGTTGTACTTTATCACCGGCACAGACAGCTTCCTGAAAATCGATACCTGGATGAATGCGGAAGAGCTTCTGAGCAACTACGCCTACATCATAGGCACCAGACCCGGATACCGTCAGGATGAGTACAGGAAGGCCCTGCAGAAAATCACTTCAGCCTACGGGACTGAAGTCATCAGCATGAACAAAACAGAGCTCGACATCTCTGCGACACAAATCAGGCAGATGGTGGCTGAAGGCAAACCCATCAGCGACCTTGTACCGCCGGAAGTAGAAAGATATATCAGGGAGCATGGATTATACAGAACGTGAAAGACTAAAGAAAGAGATTCTGCCGTATCTTGAGGAGCATCTGAAGCCTTCCAGGTTGGAACACACGATGAATGTGACGAAACTGGCTGTAGAAATGGCGGAACGATTCGGTGCGGATAAGAATAAGGCTGAAATCGCCGCGCTTCTGCACGATATGGCGAAGTACGAGAAACGACCGGGTGTTGATATGAATCTTGCCCACAGCAAGGTCGGCGCAGAAATGTCGAGGGAGATATTTGGAATCGAAGATGAAGAGATTCTGAATGCGATTGCGAATCATACAACCGGCAGGGCGGGGATGTCCACATTGGAAAAGATTATATTTCTCGCCGATGCCATTGAACCGGGAAGAAACTACCCTGGGGTAGATGAAATAAGACAAACTGCGGAGACGGATCTTGACAAAGCATGCATTATGTCTCTGCAGCGCACGATCGACTACGTAAAAGAACATGAGGGATGGTATTTGCATCCTGATTCATTAAAAGCAAAACAATATTTGGAGGAACATGAATGGAACCGAAAGAACTAGCAGAATTAATCGCTAAAACACTGGATGACAAGAAGGGAATAGATGTGGCACTCATCGATATCGCTGAGAGAAGCTCCTTCGCAGATTATTTCGTTCTGGTAAGCGCAGGAAATGAAAGACACGCGCAGGCGCTGAGGGATGCTGTGGAAGATGTGCTGGAACCGATGGAGATATTCCCGAAGAATGTAGAAGGCAAAAACAAACCAACCTGGATTCTCATGGACTACAGAGATGTCATTGTCAATATCATGACTCAGGACGCAAGAGAAAAGTACAGTCTTGAGAAAATCTGGGGCGATTGTGAAATAACACTTTGTAATTAGTTATATAACCGGAGGAAAAAATGAAAGACAGATATAATTTCAGTGAAATTGAGAGCAAATGGCAGAAGGTCTGGGAGGAAACAAAACCATTTAAGGTCACAGAGGATCCTGATAAAGAGAAGTATTATGTCCTCGAGATGTTTCCTTATCCATCAGGAAAGCTTCACATGGGTCATGTGAGAAACTATTCGATTGGTGATGTTATTGCGCGTTTCAGAACCATGAACGGGTACAATGTACTTCACCCAATGGGTTACGATGCCTTTGGTCTGCCGGCTGAAAATGCAGCCATCCAGCACAATGTTGAACCTGCAGAGTGGACTTGGGGAAATATTGCAGAGATGAACAGACAGCTGCGTCAGCTCGGACTGTCATACGATTGGGACAGAGAAGTCGCAACAGCGCATCCAAGCTACTACAAATGGATGCAGTGGATCTTTATCCAGTTCTTTAAGGCAGGGCTTGCCTATAAGAAGGAGAGTCAGGTCAACTGGTGTCCTAGCTGCCAGACAGTACTGGCCAACGAACAGGTTGTCGACGGCTGCTGCGAGAGATGCGGCTCTCTTGTAGGTAAGAAGAACCTTTCACAGTGGTACTTCAAGATTACCGATTACGCGGAAAGACTTCTGTCAAATCTGGACAAACTGGATGGATGGCCAAACAAGGTCAAAATCATGCAGAGAAACTGGATCGGTAAATCCCACGGTGCAGAAGCTCAGTTCAAAATTCAGGATTACGATGAAACACTGACCGTATTCACCACACGTATCGACACCATTTACGGTACAACGTTCATGGTATTAGCTCCGGAATACCCGTCCGTACCTGATATGGTCAAAGGAACAGAATACGAAGCAGACGTCATGGCTTATATCGACAGATGTGCGCACATGAGTGAAATCGACAGAACTTCCACTACGAACGAAAAGACAGGTGTGTTCATCGGCAAGTATGCTATCAATCCGTTTACCGGAAAAACCATGCCGATATTCATTGCCGACTACGTACTCATGGGATACGGAACCGGCGCGGTCATGGGCGTACCTGCACACGACCAGCGTGACTTTGATTTCGCGAAGAAGTTTGATTTGGAGATCATACCGGTAATTGATCCGCATGATCCGGAGGTAGATCTGAACAACCTGAAGGAAGCATGTGCTGCAGAAGGTACCGTCATCAATTCCGGCGAATTCAACGGCATGGATAATAAGGATGCGATACAGAAAATTGCTGAAGTTGCCGATGAGAGAGGAATCGGACGCAAGACGATCAACTACAGACTGCGCGACTGGCTGATTTCACGTCAGAGATACTGGGGAACACCGATCCCGATGATCTACTGTGACGACTGCGGATGGGTTCCTGAGAAGGAAGAAAACCTTCCTGTACTTCTTCCGACAGATGTCGAGTTCACCGGAAAGGGCGAATCGCCAATCGTAACAAGCAAGACATTCGTAGATACCGTATGTCCTGTATGCGGCAAGCCTGCCAAGAGGGAAGTTGACACAATGGATACATTCCTGGATTCTTCCTGGTACGAGCTCAGATACTGCGACGCGAGAAATGATGAAGAAGTATTCAGCAAAGATAAGGTGGATTACTGGATGAACGTTGACCAGTACATCGGCGGCGTAGAACACGCGATCATGCATCTGATGTACGCAAGATTCTTCCAGATGGCGCTTTACGATCTTGGACTCGTTAAGGACGAAGAACCATTCCAGAACTTGCTTACACAGGGAATGGTTATCAAAGATGGAGCCAAGATGAGCAAATCCCTCGGAAATATCGTGACACCTGCTGAGATTATTGAGAAGTATGGCGCAGATACAGCCAGACTGTTCATTCTCTTCGCCGCACCACCGGAAAGAGAACTCGACTGGTCTGATAAGGGAGTGGAAGGATCCTTCCGATTCCTCAACAGAATCTGGAGAATGGTCTATGAATTCCTGGAGAAGTACGAGAATATTCCTGGCAAGTATGAAATCAGAAATGAAGCTGATAAAAAGCTGGCTTACACTCTGAACTACACGATCAAGAAGGTAACAGAAGACGTTCGCGACAGGTTCAATTTCAACACTGCGATCAGTGCGATCATGGAGCTTGTCAATGAAATGTACCGCTATAAGGAAGGCGATGTCAACGAAGCTCTTTACAGCACTGCAATCAAGACGATCGTCGTTCTGCTGGCACCGTTTGTTCCTCACATTACAGAAGAGCTCTGGCAGGAACTCGGATATGAAGGATATGTATACGACCAGAAGTGGCCAACATATAATGAAGAGGAACTGAAGAAGGACGAAATCGAAATCGTTGTTCAGATCAACGGCAAAAACAAAGAAAAAATCAACATCCCTGGCGATGCAACGAGAGAAGATATGATTCAGATCGCCAGCGAAAATGAAAAGATAAAGGGACTTACGGAAGGAAAGAATATCGTTAAGACGATTGCAGTACCTGGAAGACTGATCAATATCGTAGTCAAAGGTTAAGTCCCGGAAAGGACTATATGGGAGAAAAGAAAAGAGAGAGCAAGAAAAAGAAAGAAACGAAAACCAAAGAAACAAAAACAAATATAAAAACGGATACCAGGAAATCAAAATCAACGCCGAAAAAGCAGCCCAAAAAGGCAAAGAATGTTGCCAGAAAAGCAGCTTCGAAAGTCAGGATCATCCCGCTAGGCGGTCTCGGTGAAATCGGCAAGAATATGACGGCGATCGAATATGAGGATGAGATACTGATCGTTGACTGCGGGCTTTCCTTCCCGGATGACGATATGTTCGGTATTGATAAGGTCATCCCTGATTTTGATTATCTGATCAACACTGAGAAGAAAATCAAAGGACTGATCATCACGCACGGTCATGAAGATCATATCGGCGCGATTCCTTATCTTCTCAAAGAGATAAATGTTCCTATATACGGACTGCGTTTTCCTCTCGGTCTGATTGAAAGCAAACTGAGTGAATTCGGCATCAAAGGCGATTTCCACTTAATCGAACCGGGAAAAGAATTCAGGGTTGGAAAACACTTCAATGTGGAACCGATCAGAATTACACATTCCATCGCAGACTCTGTCTGCTACAGTATCAAGACACCTGCGGGCAGAATATTCCACACCGGGGACTTCAAAATTGACTATACGCCTGTAGACGGCAACCCGATCGATTTCGCCCGCCTGGCGCAAATCGGTATGGAAGGTGTGCTTCTCATGATGGCTGACAGCACAAATGTTGTCAGACCGGGATACACCCAGTCGGAAATGGTAGTAGGAGAAACGCTGGAAGGTATCTTCAGAGGGACAAACAAGAGAATCATCATTGCGACCTTCTCTTCCAATGTTCACAGGATCCAGAAGATCATAGACATCGCCCTCAAATGCCACCGTAAGGTTGCGGTATCTGGCAGGAGCATGGTCAATGTCGTCGAACTGGCAAGAGAATTGGGCTATATCAAAATCCCGAACAGCAAACTGATCGACCTGAACAAAGCGCAGAACATTCCGGATAAAGAGATGGTGGTCATCACCACCGGAAGTCAGGGAGAGCCGATGTCAGCCCTCGCAAGAATGGCTTCCAATGATCATAAGTCCATCAATATCAGGGCGAATGACATGGTGATTCTGTCATCCACACCTGTACCGGGAAATGAGCTTACAGTTGCGAATGTTGTCAACAAACTGGTTGAAAAGGGTGCAGAGGTGATTTATTCGGATATCGCAGAGACACATGTTTCAGGACATGCATGCTGTGAGGAACTCAAGCTGATGCATTCGCTGATCAGACCGAAGTACTTCATGCCGGTGCATGGTGAGGCGCGCCATCTCAGGACACATGCCCAGCTGGCGCAGGAACTCGGCATGCCGAAGGAGAATATTTTTATTCTGAACAACGGAGACTGTCTGCAGATCGGCAGCAGGTCCGCTGAAAAGATAGAGAATGCGGCAAATGCAGATGCCATATTCGTGGACGGACTTGGAGTTGGGGATGTAGGCAACATCGTGCTGCGTGACAGAAGACTCCTTTCCGAATCCGGATTGATCATCGTAGTCGCTACGATCGATAAGAACGCAGGCATGATCGTATCAGGGCCTGATATCATCTCAAGAGGATTCGTCTATGTGAGGGAGAATGAAGATCTGATAGATGCTGCATGCGAGAGGGCAGAGTCGATTATCATAGACTGTCTGTCAAGAGATATGAAAGACTGGAACGGCATCAAAACGGCTGTCAGGGAAGGTCTGAAGAAGTTTATCTACAACAAGACAAAGAGAAGTCCAATAATACTGCCGATTTTTATGGAGGTTTAATATGAACGTATATGATCAGGCACACCAGCTTGCAACTGCAATCAAAGAATCAGAAGAGTGCAAGCAGTACACAGAAGTGAGAAAAAAACTGGAAGCCAATCCGGAACTGGATTCTGCAGTTAAGGATTTCATGAAAAAACAGTTTGAATTTCAGACAAACCAGATGATGGGGAACGAGATCGATCAGGAGGAGTTTATGAAACTCCAGCAGCTGAGTGCAGTTCTCATGCAGGATCCTCTGACCAGTGAATATTTTCAGTGTCAGATGCGTTTCAGCACAATGATGTCTGATGTTTACAAAATCGTGGGCGATGCGGCAGACTTCGGTCTGGGTCCTATGGGCGGCATCGGCGACATGATGTAGAGGACTTGGCAATAAAACGCGAGTTTGTTATAATCAACAAAACAAAATATGTTAAATCATTATTGATCATATAACACAAGAAAGGCGAGAAACTTATGATTTATGCAGGTGATTTCAGAAAAGGTATTACATTTGAAATTGATGGCGATCCGCATGTTGTAATCGATTTCCAGCATGTAAAGCCTGGTAAGGGAGCTGCGTTTGTAAGAACGAAGCACAAGAACATCCTCACAGGTGCCATCAAGGAAGAGTCCTTCAATCCGGATGCTAAATTCCCGAAGGCTCATATTGAAACCAAGACGATGCAGTACCTCTATTCAGACGGAGAACTGTATTACTTCATGGACCCGGAAACTTATGATCAGATTCCGCTTTCACAGGATCAGGTCGAGGAAGCAATGAAGTATCTGAGAGAGAATGATGAAGCAACCATCAAGTTCTACAAAGGCAACGCATTTCTCGTTGAGGCGCCTAACTTCGTAGATCTTCTCGTTACAGATACAGAACCCGGCGTAAAGGGTGATACCGCGACGAACGTAACAAAAGACGCTACCGTAGAAACAGGCGCTGTTGTAAAAGTTCCTATCTTCATCGAAGAAGGCGAGAGAATTCAGATCGATACAAGAACAGGAGAATATTTAGGGAGATCTAAATAATGTCTAAACTGAAAGGTTTATTTATCGTAATCCTTATTGTTGTAGTCATTTTTTCAGGTGGTCTGTTTGCATACCTGAACGGCATTGGGGCTGTTGATCCCGGCAATGAGGAAGACGTAACCGTAGTGATACCGGAAGGCAGCGGCGCTTCTGCGATTGTGGGAATACTCGATGAAGCAGGACTCGTCAAGAATCCAACCTTCGCAAAAGTGAATGCCAGAATCGGCGGTTATAATTCACTGCAGGCAAATACATATGTCTTCAACAAGTCTATGACGCTGCCTGAAATCATGGATGTCATCAATACAGGTGATTTCAAATACATCTCCAAGAGTTCATTCCGCGTTGCGGAGGGCGCCAGACTGACGCAATGTGCTGATGCGCTTGCAGAAGTCGTTCCGCATACCAGTGAAGAGATTCTCGCAGTATGGGATGACGAGGCATTTGTCAAGGAGATGATTGACAAGTACTGGTTCCTGACAGACGATGTGCTTGACGAAGATATCATGCATCCGCTCGAGGGTTATCTGTTCCCGGATACCTACTTTATCATGGAAACAGACCCTTCCATCGAAAGTGTGACTGAGATGGCTCTGGACAGAATGGATGATGTGCTGAGCGAGAAGAAAGCCGAAATCGAGAAATCCAAATACTCGATTCATGAGTTCTTGACACTTGCATCCATCGTAACGAAGGAAGGGTGTGCAACGGAAGAAGATGCAGCGCATATTGCAGGCGTATTCAAAAACCGTCTGGATGAGGGTATGTCGCTGGGCAGCGATGTAACTGTCTGCTACATCTTTGACGAGGATAGAGTGGATCTCAAAGTTTCACAGCTTGATTCCGATTCCCCGTACAATGCTCGAAAGGTCTCCGGTCTGATACCTGGTCCGATCTGCACGGTTCCGGAAATCGCAATCGATGGAGTGCTCAACTATCAGGATACTGACGATTTGTTCTTCTATGCCGGTCCTGACGGAACCATCTATTACGCCGAGACCAATGAAGAACACGACAAAAATGTCCAGGAACACCCTTGGACAGAAGAGGATCTGGCAAATCAGTAAAAGTATTTGCTGATTGCTAATAACGGACAATTCATTCCACACATTTCATCTGAAAAACGGTGATCTGTGTGGAATTCATTTTTTTGAAAAGAACCACGTATTGTTGTATAATACTTAATGCTATGAATATTACCAATGAGATAATTTCAGCGTACATTGACAACCTGTATACCAACGAAAATGAAAAGCTTGAGGAGTTGAGGACTTTTGCTGAAGAACAGCATGTTCCTATCATTCAAAAGGATACAGAAAAACTGCTCAAAGTGATACTGAAACTGAAAGAGCCTGCTGATGTGCTGGAAATCGGTACTGCAGTGGGCTATTCGTCGTGTGTGTTTGCAGATTGCTGCGGATGCAAAGTCTTAACGATTGAATCAAATGAAGACATTGCAAAGGCAGCACGCGCCAACATTGAGAATCTGGGTTTTTCGCAACTTGTGGAAGTCCGCTGCGGGGACGCCAGAGATGTGCTCAAAGAACTTGATCAGGAGCACCGATTTGACATGATATTCATCGATGCGGCGAAGAGCCACTACAGGGAATTCTGGGATTTGGCACTGCCGCTGATGTCAGAACACTGCATGGTGATCTGTGACAATGTCCTGATGAAGGGAATGACGGCTTCAGATGAGTATGATACGAAGGGCCGTTACAAGACATCCATCAAACGTATGCGGGAATTCATAGAATACATAAACAGTTTAGATTACGCGGATACAACCGTTCTCCCTGTTGGAGACGGCGTATCGATTAGTATCATAGACAAGGACTGAACGATTTACTAAGACATGAAAAAAGTGGAACTGCTGGCCCCTGCCGGCAATCTTGAAAAACTGAAAATAGCGGTCGAATACGGTGCTGATGCCGTGTACTTCGGCGGTGAGATGTTCTCCCTCCGTGCCGGCGCCGGCAATATGACCATTGAAGAAATCAAAGAGGGTGTAGCCTATGCCCACAACAGGGGCGTTCGCTGTCATCTTGCCCTTAATGTATATGCTCACAACGAGGATATAGAGCCTTTGCAGGCATATCTCAAAGAAATCAAGGAGATTCCGATCGATGCCTTCATTGTTTCCGATCCCGCTGTCATGCATATTCTTAAGGAGGAGATTCCGGATGCGGAGATCCATCTTTCGACACAGGCCAATATGACGAATTATGTGACTGCTGCATTCTGGAGAGAGCAGGGAGTAAAGCGCCTTGTTATGGCGAGAGAGCTTACGCTGGATGAAATCAAAGAAATCAGAAGTAAATTGCCGGAAGATACAGAGTTGGAAGCTTTTGTCCACGGCGCGATGTGTATTTCTTATTCCGGGAGATGTCTGCTCAGCAATTTCATGACCGGCAGAGACGCAAATCGTGGTGCCTGCGCTCATCCATGCAGGTACAAATACCGGCTGGAAGAAGAAAAGCGCCCCGGTGAATATTGGCCGGTCGATGAAGATGACAGAGGCACATACATATTCAACAGCAAAGACCTCTGCATGCTGGAGCATCTGCCTGCACTGATCGAAGCCGGCATTGATTCCTTCAAGATAGAAGGACGTATGAAGAGTATTTTCTACATCGCCCATGTGATCAAAGCCTACAGACGTGCTCTGGATGCTTATTATCAGGATTCGGAGGGCTATGTCTATGACCCGGCCTGGGCTGAGGAAATGTGCAAAGCCAGCCACAGAGATTTCACAACTGGTTTTTACTTCAGAAAACCAACCGGAGAGGACCAGGAATACCTCAGCAGTGCCTATATCCGCGACTACAGTTTTACCGGAATCGTCAAAGAATACGACGCGAATACCGGCATCGCCGTTGTGGAACAGCGAAACAAGATGGATATTGGAGATGTCATCGAAGTCTTCGGTCCGGAAGGCGATTGTTTCACACAGATACTTGACAATATGACGGATGAAGAAGGTAACGCAATCCAGTCAGCCCCTCATCCACAGCAGATATTGAGAATCAAAATGGCTCAGCCTGTCGCTGAGATGTACATGTTGAGAAAGGAGAAATAACAAGATGTCAGAGGATCCTATGATCCCCTTATGGGGCGTACTAATCGGCCTGGCCCTTATTATTATTAACGCATGGTTTTCCGCAGCGAGAAAATCAATATCGGAATCAAATAAAGTAAAACTCAGAGAGCTTGCCGAGGATGGCAACACCAGGGCCAAATCAGCTTTGCCAATCATGGAAAACGCACCTGTATTCAAACTTTCATTGAGAGTGATGAACGTGCTCATATACATGCTTTATTGTATTGTCTGCATGATTTGTCTTGGCATGCCGCTCTATGAAAAACTGAACATGTTGTGGGAATCAGACACACTCTCCATGATTGTGGCATTTATCATTGTGCTCTTTGTATCACTGATCTTCCTGATGGCTCTTGGTGAAATGCTGCCGAGAAGAATCGCCATGCAGCATGCGGAAGGCGTCGTGATGACGACAGCCGGAAGCGTCAAAGTGCTGAATGTTCTGCTCAAACCGATTACGGTATGCATTGCCGGAATCGCAATACTGTTCCTGAAAATCTTCCGTCAGAGAGCAGACCTGAATGATAACGAGTATTCTGAAGAGGATATCGTAGAAATGCTGGAAGCAGGACAGGAGAGCGGTGAGCTGAAAGAAGAAGGCAAAAAGATGATCACCGGTGTATTTGCCTTTGATGATATTCTGGCATATGAAATCATGACGCCGAGAACAGATGTCTTTGCCATCGATATCAATGACGATCCGCAGGAATATATCGATGAACTGATGAGCCTGAAATACTCCCGCATACCGGTTTATGAGGATGACAGTGATGACATCATCGGCATTCTGAACATAAAAGACTATCTGATTCAGGCGAGAGAACAGGGCTTTGACAATGTGGATATACGCTCTATTCTGCGTAATCCGTACTTTGTTCCGGAGACGAAGAATATAGACTCGCTCTTCTTTGAACTACAGAAGACGAAACAGCAGATTGCCATTCTGATCGATGAATATGGCGGCTTCTGCGGTATTGTCACCATGGAGGACATCATTGAAGAAGTTATGGGTGATATCGATGACGAATACGATGAGGAAGAACAGGAGCTTACGAAAATCGGAGACAATCTGTATCTCATTGAAGGCAGTATGTATCTGGACGACATCAATGAAGAACTCGGAACCAACCTGGAATCCGAGGACTCCGAAACCATTGGCGGTTTGATCATTGATATGTTTGGAGAGATCCCTGACGATGATGATCTTGGGAAAGAAATATTCCTCGACAATCTTGTATTCACGATCAATTCTGTCAAAGACAGACGTATCGAAAAAGTCACGATGAAAATCAATCAGGAAGAGGATAAGGAAAAAGACTGATGGAAGACGAAAAAGACATTGTAACGGTATCTGACGACGTGCTAGCCGTATGTGCCATCAATGCGACGCTGAAGACAGAAGGCGTAGCCGAGATGGCCGGGGGTATCAAAAATACCCTCAGCAAAAGCATTCTAGGCAAGGAACATGTATCAAAAGGGGCCAAAGTAACACAAAACAATGGCCAGATTTCCATTGATCTGCATGTCATCGTTACATATGGATGCAAAATCCCTCAGGTGGCCTGGGACATACAGGACAATGTTAAGAATGAAATACGCAGTATGACCAATCAGAAACTCAATGCGGTAAACATCCATGTGGAAGGAGTAAAGAGAAATGACCAGGAATGAAGCCAGAGAAATCATGATGCAGATTCTATATGAGATGGATGCCACGAAAGCGCTTGATGAGGCAAAGGCAACACAGCTTGCTTCAGAGAGACTGCCGGGCGACCATGCTGTTCGCGGCGGCAAACTCTTGTCGCAGATTGTTCAGAATATCGACGAAATCGACAGTGACATCAACAAGTTCGCTTCCAAATGGAAGACGAGCAGAATGCCGAAAGTGGATCTGGCCATCATGCGGCTTGCATGCGGAGAAATCAGATACTGCGATGATATTCCGGAAGCTGTTACGGTCAATGAGGCGATCAATATGGCGAAGAAGTTCAGCACAGATAACTCTGCGCGATTTATACACGGCGTGTTAGGAGCCGTCATCAAGGACAAAAAAGATGACTGAGAGAAACGTTTTGGGAATCGACACCAGCAACTACAAAACCTCACTCGCTATCGTCTGCGGACATGATATTACTGCAGATATCAGACGTTTTCTGACCGTGAAAGAAGGGGCGCGCGGACTCAGGCAATCGGAAGCACTGTTTCAACATGTACAGAACCTGCCGGAGCTGTTTGCAGAATTAAGAGATTCCTTCCATGGAAAGATCGATGCGGTTGCGTATTCAACCAGGCCAAGAGCGATAGAAGGCTCTTATATGCCGTGCTTTACTGCAGGAAGGAGTCAGGCAATCGCGCTGGCGTCTGCACTTGATGTTCCTGCTATAGGGTTTTCCCATCAAGAAGGGCATATTGAAGCTGCGGCTGCATCATGCGGCAGACAGCCCGATGGTGATTTTATCGGATGTCATTTTTCGGGCGGCACTTGTGAAGTGCTCAGGGTTACCGTAAAAGATCATGCTCCCAGCGGAGCATCCGCATTTGTAGAACGCAATGGTGAGAACGCATTCTACGACATAACAATCATCGGCGGTACCAGAGACATCTCTTACGGTCAGGTCCTGGACAGAGCCGGTGTGCAGATGGGCATGACGTTTCCGTGTGGGCAGACGCTGGATGAAATCGCGCTGCATTCCTCTGACAGTACCAATCTGCTGACGGGCATAAAAGTCAGAGAGGGCTACCTAAACCTGTCAGGGTTCGATACACAATTCAGAAACAAACTGTCTGATACTGCTGATACGGATCACGCGTCAGATGCACTGATCAAAGAGGCCTTCATCAGGATATCAGACTCCATCATAAAGATGCTTGTACAGTGCGCTGAAAAAACAGGAATCCATTCGGTATATCTGTCAGGAGGCGTCGCATCAAGCCGGTTCATTAGAGACAGCATCACTATGAAGCTGCAGAAGGAAGGATGTCAGGTTCACTTCGCAGCTCCGGAACTGTCTTCAGACAATGCAGTCGGAACTGCGCTGCTGGGCAGCAGGTACTTATGGGATTAAAGCCAATCAGAGTCGGACAATTGAATAATTACATCGGACGTGTGCTCAAAACAGATCCGATTCTGGCCAATGTCTCCGTCATCGGTGAGATCAGCAATCTGAAGTTCCACAGTTCAGGTCATGTTTACTTCTCATTGAAAGATGAAGACAGCAAAATCAACTGTTTCCTGGCCGCATCCAATGTTGACCGGATATCCTGTCCGATCGAAGACGGCATGGAGATCATCGCGATTGGTTATATTTCCGTCTACGAACGCGGCGGATACTATTCACTTAATATTCGTGATATTGAAGTGAATGGGGAAGGGCAGTTGGCAGTACAGTTTGAGAAACTGAAAGCGAAATTCGAAAAGGAAGGTCTCTTTTCACAGGAACACAAGAAACCATTGCCTGTATTCCCATCAAAGATCGCTGTTGTGACTTCAGAGACGGGCGCTGCTGTGAGGGATATCATCAGAACCATACAGAACAAAAACGATTACGTTGATATTCTCGTCTATCCGGTTCTTGTGCAGGGTCCTGCCGCAGCATCTGATATCGCACAGGCAATCAATGTGTTGAATGAGCACTATCCTGATATCGATATCATTATAACGGGAAGGGGAGGCGGCTCCATGGAGGAGCTTTGGGCCTTCAACGAAGAAGCTGTTGCGAGGAGCATCTTTGCTTCCAAGATACCGGTGATTTCTGCAGTCGGACATGAAACGGACTTTACCATTGCGGACTTTGTGGCCGACTTCAGAGCTGCGACCCCAACAGCTGCGGCAGAGATGGCTGTTCCGGATACTGATGATCTGAAACAGTATCTGCTCGAAATCCTGGACACACTCGCTGAAAACCTGGTTCAGGCAATTGAAATCAGAAAAAACAAGCTTGCCGCATTGGATCCTAATGCCTTTGCAAATGGCATCAGCACCAGGATCGCCTATGAGCAGATGAATGCTGACAGAATGATCGAGAACATGGGAGACAGTCTGAAAACAAGAATCCATTCTGCAGGGGAGCGCGTCAATCTTCTGAAACAGCTTATCGATGCGTCCAATCCGAAATCCGTCCTCGCGAGAGGATATAGCGTGGTCACAGATGAAAAGGGACATATTATCAGCAAGGCAGAGGATATGGAAGTCGGACAGAATGTAAACATCGAAACAGGCTCAGGCAGCGCGCTGGCTGAGATCAGGCGTATAGATTAAGGAGGATGTGAAGATGACAGAGAAGAAGCTGACCTTTGAACAATCTCTTAAAAAACTAGAAGAAGCATCAGAAAAACTGAAGTCCCAGGAGACTTCTCTTGAAGATGCGATCAAGAATTATGAAGAAGGCCTTAAATACTATAAGGAATGCTCCAAAATACTGGAAGAAGCGGAACAGAAAGTGGAGGTGCTTACGAAATGATCGACAGAACATTTGAGGAATACAAAGCTTTATTTGATGAGCATCTATTGGATTTTATCCCTGATATCGATTCAAAGAGCATTACACTTTATGATTCCATGAAATACAGCCTTTCAGCAGGCGGGAAACGTCTGAGACCGGTTCTCCTTATGGCAGCATGTGAATTCTGCGGAGGAAAAGCGGAAGAAGCGCTTCCTTACGCGGGGGCCATAGAATATCTGCACACCTATTCACTGATTCACGACGACATGCCATGTATGGATGATGATGATCTCCGCCGCGGTATGCCTACCAACCATATCATCTACGGTGAAGCAGTGGCAACCCTTGCCGGTGACGGACTCCAGTCTGCTGCTTATGAAGCAATGCAGCGTGATATGCTGCTCTACTTTGATAACTTCGATGCGCTCAAGAGCAGAATCAGAGCTGCCTACGAAATCGTAAAAGGTGCCGGCGTCACAGGAATGGTTGCCGGACAGATTGCAGATGTAGAAGCAGAGAATAAAAAGTGTTCAAAAGAACTTCTGAACTACATACATATCACAAAAACTGCAAGTATGATCAAAGCAGCAGTCAGGGCGGGGGCCAGACTCGGCGGATGCACGGATAAAGAACTGGAAGATCTGACATTGTATGCCGAAAATCTTGGACTTGCGTTCCAGGTCTGCGATGATATCCTCGATGTGGAAGGGGACCAGGAACTTCTCGGCAAGGAAGTGGGACATGACGAAGCCAACAGCAAAGCCACATATCCCGCTTTGTACGGTCTGGAGGAATCGAAGAAGAAGTTTAGAGAATTAACGGATGCTGCGAAAGCAGCGTTGGCAGATTACTATGACAACGCAGAGCTGTTCGTCGATCTCGCAGAAATGCTATACGCAAGAGTTTACTAAAGGTTTTACTGAATGAGCAAATATTTAACAGAACACAATTTTCCTGAAGACCTCAGGAATATGGATTACGACCAGCTGGAGCTTCTCTCTTATGAGCTCCGGGACTTTCTGTTGGAGTCCGTTTCCAAGACGGGTGGTCATCTTGCATCGAATCTCGGTATCGTCGAGCTTACGATAGCTTTGCACAGATGCTTTGATACTCCGCATGATAAAATCATCTGGGACGTTGGTCATCAATCCTACATACACAAGATTCTGACGGGAAGAATGGACGCATTCGATACCCTCCGCAAATACGGAGGCATCAGTGGTTTTCCGAAAGCCTGTGAGAGTGAATACGATGTTTTTGATACTGGGCACAGCAGTACATCCATATCCCTTGGACTTGGCCTTGCTGCTGCCAGAGATCTGAATGGCGAAGATTACAAGGTCGTTTCCGTCATCGGCGACGGTGCTATGACCGGCGGTCTTGCCTTTGAGGCATTAAACAATGCCGGCAGTATGCAGACGAATCTCATCGTCGTCCTGAATGATAACGGTATGTCCATATCCAAGAATATCGGCGGACTTTCGGGATCCCTTGGCCGTATCACCAGTACAGATAAGTATCTTCACTTAAAGACGAAGGTAAAGAAGGGAATTTCCAAAGTTCCTGTGATCGGCGAAAGCATGGTTTCCGGAATCCATCACGCTAAAGAGAACATCAAGTACGCCGTCATAGACGGTATTCTCTTTGAAGAACTTGGATTCAAATATATAGGCCCAGTGGATGGCCACGACATCAAAGAACTCTGTGAAACCCTTGAAAGTGCAAAATCCCTGAAGGGACCTGTTCTCGTACACGCCGTTACCTGCAAAGGCAAAGGCTATTCTCATGCCGAAAAGCGTCCGCATAAATTCCATGGAATCGGTGCCTTTGATCTGGATTCCGGTGCAGCTGTCAACAAATCATCAGGGAAGTCCTACTCCGCTGTGTTTGGTGATAAACTGACTGATATGGCCGCCGAAGATCATCGAATCATCGGTATCACCGCCGCTATGGCGGATGGCGTTGGTCTGGAAGGTTTTCAAAAGACATATCCGAAACGGTTCTTTGATGTGGGCATTGCCGAGGCTCACGGCGTTACCTTCGCGGCCGGTCTGGCAAAAGCAGGGCTGCGGCCTTATGTGGCCGTGTATTCCTCTTTTCTGCAGAGAGCCTACGATCAGATGCTTGAGGATGTTTGCTTGCAGAATCTTCCGGTCACATTCTGTATCGACAGGGCAGGTGCTGTCGGCGCCGATGGGGAGACCCACCACGGACTGTTCGATATCGCATATATGAGATCCATGCCGAATATGACGGTATTTGCGCCGAAAGACGGCCCTGAACTGGAAGCGATGCTGGAGCTTTCTCTGAAGATCGATGGACCTTGCGCCATAAGATATCCGCGCGGAACAGCTGCAGATCTTCATGCAGCATGTGCAGATGCTCCGGGTAAGGCCGTAAGATTGAAAGAAGGAAACGGTGTCGACTTATGGGCTGTAGGCAATATGACCGAACATGCTCTCGCAGCGGCCGAAATGCTTCAAGCAGAAGGTATTGACGCCGGCGTTGTCAATACGGCCAGCGTCAAGCCGCTCGACTTGGATATGCTTCATGCATCGGCTTCCTCTGTTCCTCTCATCGTTACCATTGAAGACGGTATTGTATCCGGAGGAATCGGTGAAGCAATCAAAGCAGGTGTTTCACAGCAGGATACTGAGGTGATCAACCTGGGGTGGCCGGATCAGTTCATTGAGCATGGAACTCAGAACGAGCTGTATGAGAAATATGGTCTCGATGCACGATCCATTGCTGAGACAGTAAAACAGAATATCAAATGAAAAAGAGACTCGATATATTAACAACAGAAAAAGGGCTGTTTTCCTCTAGAGAAAAGGCAAAAGCCTCTATTATGGCAGGCCTGGTCTACGTCGACGGCCAACGATGTGATAAACCGGGCACACCTGTCGATGAAACGGCTGAAATCGCCGTCAGAGAGGATTTTTGTCCCTATGTGAGCCGTGGAGGGCTGAAACTGGAAAAAGCCCTTAAAACGTGGAATTTCGCCCTAGACGGAGCAAAGGCAGTCGATATCGGAGCTTCCACAGGGGGCTTCACAGACTGCATGCTCACACACGGCGCCAGCAAAGTCTACTGTATCGATGTCGGATACGGTCAGCTTGACTGGAAACTGAGGAACGACCCGCGTGTCGTCAATATGGAAAAATGCAATGTCCGGTATCTTGATGTTGATGAAATCGGACGCGATGTTGACTTTATCAGCATAGATGTTTCCTTCATTTCGCTGAAACTCGTCTTTCCAGTCGCCAGCCAGCTCCTCCATGACAAAGGATGTCTGGTCTGTCTGGTCAAACCCCAGTTTGAGGCGGGAAGAGAACAGGTCGGAAAGAAAGGTATCGTAAGAGATCCGGATGTTCACCGGCAAGTCATCGAAAACGTCATCCGCTATGGGGAAGACAATGGTCTTTATTCCTGGGGACTGACGTATTCACCTGTTACAGGAACAAAAGGAAATATTGAATATCTTCTTTTCATGAAGAAACAAAAATGCGATAATAATATAGATGTGGATCAGACAGTGGCGGATTCACACAGCAATCTGAAATAGAGGCTTCTGCCTTTATGTTATAGTCAAAAATCAATTAATACAAAGGAGACAGATGAGATGGATATTTCCAAAAGAGTAGGATCGATGCAGTTTTCACCGATCAGAAGATTTAACAAGTATGGTTTCGAAGCAGAAGCGAACGGCAAGACCGTTTACCGCCTGAATATCGGACAGCCGGACGTTGAAACGCCTGCATGCTTCAAAGAAGCGATCAACAACTTCGATAAGAAGGTCATCGCATATGCAGAATCAGGCGGCGTAACAGAACTTCTCGATGCCATGATCGATTATATGAAGCTCTATGACATGCACTACACGAGAGACGACATCCTCATCACAAACGGTGGATCAGAAGCGCTGACACTCATTTTCACAGCTCTGCTCAACCCTGGTGAAGAGGCTCTCATCGCAGAACCTTTCTACACAAACTACAACACATTCTGCAATCAGGTCAACGGCAAGCTCGTTCCGCTGACGACAAAGGCAGAAGACGGCTATGCTTGGGCGAAGAAAGACCTGATCGAAGCAGCAATCACACCGCAGACAAGAGCAATCTGCTGCATCAGCCCGGGCAACCCTACAGGAAGAGTTCTGACGCTCGACGAAATGAGACTGGTAGGAGAAATCGCTAAGGAACACGATCTGTGGATCATCTCCGATGAAGTATACAGAGAATTCGCATACGATGGCAGAGAAGTCACTTCCTTCGGAATGTTAGACGACCTTGCTGACAGAGTAGTTCTCGTAGATTCCGTTTCTAAGAGATACTCCGCATGCGGCGCAAGAGTCGGTGCGGTCATCTCCAAGAATCAGGATCTCATGAGCGGAATTCTCAAACTGGCTCAGGGCAGACTCTGCTGTCCGACACTGGAGCAGATAGGCGCAGCAGCCCTCTATAGACTTGACAAGTCATATTATGACGAAGCAAGAGAAGAGTACTGCGCAAGAAGAGACGCTGCTTATGAAGAGATTTCCAAGATTCCTGGCGTCGTATGCCAGAAGCCGGGCGGTGCATTCTATCTGACTGCGAAACTTCCGGTAGATGACGTCGAAGATTTCCTGATGTTCATGCTGACAGAATTTGATGACAATGGTGAAACAGTTATGTTCACACCGGCAGGCGGATTCTACGCTACACCGGGACTGGGCAAAGACGAAATGCGTATTGCATACGTTCTTGCGCCAGATAAGATGAGAAGAGGAGCTGAGCTGATCAAGCTCGGCATCGAAGCATATAACAAGAAGCTGGGCAAATAAAGGTGGTAAAAGTGGCAAAATCAAAGCTTTCGCCTATGATGCAACAATATCTTGATATCAAGGAAGAGCATAAGGATGAGATCCTGTTCTTTAGACTGGGCGATTTCTATGAAATGTTCTTTGATGATGCCATAACCGCTTCCAGAGAGCTTGAGCTTACACTGACAGGTAAACAATGCGGTTTGGATGAAAGGGCTCCCATGTGCGGAGTCCCTTTCCATGCCGCGGATACTTACATCGCACGTCTGATCAACAAAGGCTACAAGGTAGCCATCTGTGAGCAGGTGGAAGATCCTGCCGCTGCCAAAGGTATCGTAAAACGCGAGGTCATACAGATCGTGACACCGGGTACCGCTATGACAGGCAGTGTTCTCAATGATAAGGAAAACAATTACATCGCATCCATTCACACGGATGGAGAGGCAATCGGCCTCTCATACTGCGATGTGTCTACAGGGGAGATTTGTCTTACTTCATTCTCTGGTTCAGGCGCCAGGCAGACGTTGCTCAACGAACTGGTCAAAATCAACGCCAGAGAGCTGATTCTGAATGAAGAGACCTCTGATATTCTCGACGCAGAAGACATGAAAACGGTTATCGATCCATACATCAACATTCTGGACGGAAGATTCTACCGTACCGATGCCATGAGGGATACGATACGCCGTCAGTTCAGCGTCACGGCATCACACGGCCTTGGGGTTGAAGAAAACACCGCTTCAGAGACGGCATTGGGATCGCTTCTGCTGTATCTTTATGATACCCAGAAGAGTGATCTGTCACACATCAGAAACCTCTCCGTTTACTCTGCCGGACAGCATATGTCCCTGGATAAAGCAACCATAAAGAACCTGGAATTGACCGAAACTCTTTTTGAGAAGAAACTGCAGGGTTCTCTTCTCGGCGTCCTGGACAAAACCCATACTGCCATGGGCTCAAGAACCATGAAACACTGGCTGCGGCAGCCGCTGAATAATGCGGAAATGATCAACCGCAGGCTGGACGCGGTGGAAGCTCTGACAGATGATGTCCTGACGAGAAACAACCTCAAGGAAAACCTCAAGAAGATATATGATTTTGAACGACTTGCCGGAAGGATTGCCACCGGGAGGGCTAATGGCCATGATCTGAATGCGCTGGCGGATTCCTGCCGCGTGCTCCCTGAGATTCGTATGGATCTTTCTGCACTGGAATCTGAACTCATCTCGGAACTAAGAGAGTCAATTTACCCGCTGGATGAAATCTGTGAATTGATCGATACGGGCATCGTGGAGGAACCTCCGTTCACCATCAAAGAGGGCGGTATTATTAAGGCCGGATACTCACAGGAACTGGATGACCTCAAGGCTTCCATTGCCGATGCCAGACACTGGATCGCATCTCTTGAGGCTACTGAAAGAGAGAGAACCGGGATCAAAAAACTTAAGGTCGGATTCAACAAAGTCTTCGGTTACTACATCGAAGTCACAAAATCCAATTATGATCTTGTTCCCGATGATTATATTAGAAAACAGACTCTCGTAAACTCCGAGAGATTCATTACGCCGCAGCTGAAAGAGACAGAGCGTCTCGTACTCAACGCGGAAGCTGAAATCAATAAGCTGGAATATGAGCTCTTTTGCAGTATTCGTGACAGGCTGAAGGATTTCATCGGTGAAATCCAAAGTACTTCCAGAGCTGTCGCTGCGCTCGATGTGCTTACTGCCTTTGCACAAGTGGCAGAGAAGAATGATTACGTCAAACCTATTATCGATGACGGAGATGTGATTTCCATCGAGAAGGGGAGACATCCTGTCATTGAACAGACCATCCGCGACGGTGTGTTTGTTTCCAATGACACCTATCTGAATCGAAAAGACGCTGAACTGCTTATCATCACAGGGCCGAATATGTCCGGTAAATCCACCTATATGAGACAGACGGCGTTGATTGTGCTCATGGCGCAGGCCGGATGCTTCGTACCTGCGAGAAATGCCCATATCGGTATATGTGACAGAATCTTTACACGTATCGGCGCATCGGACAATCTGGCACAGGGACAGAGTACCTTCTTCGTTGAAATGAGCGAACTCGCTTACATTCTCAACACCGCTACTACAAAGAGTCTCATCATCCTCGATGAAATCGGCAGAGGAACCAGCACTTATGACGGACTTTCCATCGCCTGGGCCACTGCGGAGTATATTTGCAAGCGGCACATCAGAACGCTGTTCGCGACCCATTATCATGAGATGACGGTGCTGGAACACACGCTGGATGGAATCCGCAATCTAAACGTAGATGTCCTGGAAGACAGCGGTAATATCGTATTCCTGCACAAGATCGTGGAAGGCTCTGCATCAAGGAGTTACGGTATCCACGTCGCGCAGCTTGCCGGAGTGCCGGATGAACTGCTCAACAGCGCCAGGGGCCATTTGGACAGCCTCGGAGGCGATATGGCAGAGAATGTGGAAGTTGTGAAGGAAAATACGTCTGAAACACAGCTTACCTTCTTCGAAACTATGCCGGATCCGGTCAAAGAGAAGCTCCAGGCATTAGATCTAATGGAGACAACGCCTTCCCAGGCGCTGAAGATACTGGAAGATCTGAAGAAGCACATTTAACGAACGAAGTTCATTGATCGAACATAGATATGATTAAGATTTTAGAGAAGAACATCGCAGACAAAATCGCGGCAGGCGAGGTGATAGACAGACCGGTATCCGTTGTAAAGGAGCTCGTAGAGAACGCTCTGGACGCAGGGGCTGATTCGATTACCGTCGAAATCCGCGATGGCGGCCGAACCTATATGAGAGTAACGGATAACGGATGCGGTATTGATTCCGATGAGGCTGAAATCGCATTCCGACGCCACGCCACCAGCAAAATCTCTGATGAACGGGATCTGGACCGCATTGAGACCCTAGGGTTCCGAGGAGAAGCCCTCGCCAGCATCTGCGCCGTTGCAAGGGTAGAGCTCATTACCAAGACGCCTGACGCAAAGACAGGCCGCAAGGTCATCGTAGAAAGCTCTGAAATCCTTGAGAATACTGCAACAGGATGTCCAGACGGAACGACGGTTACCGTCAAGGACCTATTCTTTAATGTGCCTGCAAGGTATAAATTCCTCGCATCAGATGCCTCGGAAGCAAGGAAAGTCATCGATTTTGTGTCCAGAATCGCACTTTCTTATCCAGACGTCAGATTCAGCCTGATCAACGGAGGGAAAAATGTATTCACGACATCAGGCAAAGGCAATATACTGGCAAATATCATCAGCATCTATGGGGCTGATATCGGAGATGGGCTGATTCCTGTCGAACGAAGCGCAGGTGGCTTTACTCTAAAAGCGCATGTTTCATCACCGGATAAGACGCTTCCGTCCAGAAACCGTCAGATTTTCTGCGTAAACGGCAGAATCATAGCCAGTTCTGTACTGGAAAGGGCACTGGACAGAGCCTATGCAGAACGCATGTTCAAGGGAAGATTTCCGATTGCATTTCTGTTTCTAGCCATGCCGGCGGAGAAACTTGATGTAAACATACACCCAACAAAGAAACAGATCCGATTCGATGACAACAGTGAAGTAGAGGATTTCGTCACTGAAGCGATCAAGGATGCATTAACAGGTGAAAAAGCTGTTCCTGATGTGGCGCAGACGGTGGAAGAGAGGGTGATTTCCCATCTAAAAGATGATGGATTCACATATCAGGCACCTGATTCGGCTGCAATAATACCCGATTCAGTGCCTCAGGAGCAAGTTAACATAAAATCCATATTGACAACACTCCGTGAGGAGAAAAAAACGGAAGAGATTCACAAAGAAATTCCTGATCCTGTTCCGAAGGAAGTCAACAAACCATTTGATTTCGACGAACTGTCCATGATTGGGGCTGTTTTCAACACGTATATTGTCGCTCAGGATGAACATTGTTTTTATCTGATAGATCAGCATGCTGCTCATGAGAGGATTTTCTATGAAAAGCTGCTGAAGCAGTACCGGGCAGAAGAGAAGGTTTCCCAGCAGATGCTGATGCCTTTGCAGTTCGATGTGCCTGCGGATATTGTCTCATCGGAGGATTCCTGGATTGAGAATGTCCGTTCTATGGGCTATGATATCGAATTCTTCGGGGGAAACACCTATCTTGTCCGTGAAATCCCCGCCTTTATGGATCTTGCTGAGGCGGAGGCATTTCTCGGCGATCTGTTCGGTCAGCTAAGTGATCATCCGGATCTTACAGATTACAATACATTGGATAAAATCATCACCAGATCCTGCAAATCTGCTGTGAAGGGCGGAGATGTACTGGATACAGCGGAAATCCATGCGCTCATCTCGCAGCTCAAACTCTGTGATAATCCGTTTTCCTGTCCTCACGGCAGGCCGACATTCATCAAACTCACCCGTTATGAGCTAGAACGCATGTTCAAACGCGCATAGACGATCATGAAAGACAGACGTATTCTCGTAATAGCCGGTCCGACGGCTGTTGGAAAAACTGAATATGCCATAGAAGCTGCAAAGGCATTCGACGGAGAAATCGTCTCCTGCGATTCCATGCAGCTCTATCAATATATGGACATCGGCAGCGCGAAACCAACAGAAGCTGAACAACAGGAAGCCGTACACCATCTGATCGATTTTCTCGATCCGAGAGAGCCATTCTCTGTCGCACGCTATCAGCAGTTGGCAAGGGCCGCAATCGATGACATTCTGGCAAGGGGAAGACTTCCTATAATTTCCGGAGGTACAGGATTATACCTCAATTCCATCCTCTATGATATGGATTTTGCCGGGGCAGGGGAAGACTCGGATCTGCGCAATCAGCTGAGAAAAACCGCAGATACAGAAGGCCCTGAGGCGCTTCATGAGATGCTCCGGGAACTGGATCCGGAAGCTGCGGAACGCATCCATCCCAACAACGTCAAAAAAGTGATCCGGGCCATTGAACGCCTGAAAGCAGGGGAGGGAGAAGTCCGTCCATTCAATGGCGGAATTCGTGTGAACGAACGCTACAACCCTTTGCTGGTATGCCTTACAAGGGATAGAGAGGAACTGTATGATAGGATCAACAGACGAGTGGACGCCTTGATCGAGGCCGGACTTGTCGATGAAGTGCGGTCTCTGATGACCATGGGATTGACTGCAGATGACATCTCCATGAAGGGGATCGGCTATAAGGAAATCATCGATTATCTCAATGGTGAAACGACATTTGAGAATGCCGTCGAAATTATTAAAAAAAATACAAGACATTATGCCAAAAGACAGTTAACATGGTTCCGCAGATATGATACAATCAATCTGTTCGATTTATCGGCATACTTGAATGAAGAAGATGCTAAAAGGGGTTTGATGACGTGGCTGAAGGAAAAACTGTAAGATTACATAACAGAAGCGAAAAGCCGGATAATATCGTACTGAAGGAACATGAGATCGTGACCAAGTGCGAGGATATACAGAAAGAGCTCCCGAGCTTCATGCGGGGGTTTTTTGCTTATCTGAAAGGCAATGTTCTGCCGATGACTCGTCTTGCGTATCTGACCGATATCCGATTCTTCTGTCAGTACCTTGTAGATGAGACTGATTTGACCAGAGCAACCTCCACAAGAGAGATCACAAGGTCCGATTTCAATGAGATCATGGCCGTGGATGTGAATCTGTTCATCGATTACTGCCGCAGCTACAGAGTTGAGAAGGAGAATGAAATCGTTCTCTATGAAAACACAAATAAGACTCTGGCAAGAAAGAAATCTTCTGTTTCTGTTCTGTTCAAGCAGCTTTATCGCGATGGTATCATCGATAAGAACATTACGGACGGGTTTGATCCGATCCGGGTTCCGAAGGCAAGCGAACGGGAAATCAAGGCCCTGCAGGATGATGAAGTCATGATCATGCTGGATGCAGTCACCACAGGCGCCAATCTGACGCCAAAAGAGCACCAGTACTGGGAGAAGACCAAACGGAGGGATAAAGCAATTCTCATCCTCTTCATCACCTATGGTCTCAGGCTCTTTGAACTGCAGCAGCTGAATGTTTCTTCCTTCAACTTCAGCAGAGGGGAATTCAAGATATACCGTAAGAGAGACAAAGAGGCGATCATGCCTTTGAATCAGTCTGTTACGGCTGTGCTCACAGATTACCTCGAAAACGAGAGAGCTGATGAAGAGCGGATACAGGAAGGTCATGAGGATGCACTGTTCCTGTCACTTCAGGGGAGACGTATGACGGAACGCGCGATCCGTGATCTTGTGAAAAAATACACTTCGATCGGTATGGCGACATCCAGAAAATCCGGCTACAGCCCGCATAAACTCAGGGCAACGGCAGCGACGAGTCTCATCGGAAGGGGCAACTCGATTTTTGATGTGCAGGCACTTCTGGATCATGAGCAGGTAACGACGACGCAGCTCTATGCGAATCACAAGATGAACGTAAAAAGGGATTTGGTAAAAGACATGGAATGGGAGCTAGAACGGAAGGAGAGAGATTAAGATGAAATTGAGGAAAATACTGGCGCTGACTGCGCTTTCAGTGATATTTTTCGCGGGAAGCATGCTTCCTGTTTTTGCCGTAGAAACGGACGATGACGACAGTAATTACATGTATGATGACGATGGTAATTACATCGAATACGAAGAATATGATCCAAACGAGGATGTTGAAGAGGATACTTTCAATTCAACATTCAGTACATCCTGGTTCGACAATCACCGCCGCGCTGAGGTGTATACGATCACAACTGCAATTCAGCTGCAGGGTCTGGCTGATTTGGTAAACGAAGGCCGATATGATGAATATACAAACCGGGCGAACCAGTATGAGAGCTTTGAAGGCAAAACCATCAAACTTGGACGTGATATCACCGTCAGAGACAACTTCACTCCAATCGGATGGAGTGAAGATATCTGTTTCAAAGGCGTTTTTGACGGAAATGGGCATACGATAAAAGGTCTCAAGTTCAATGAGAACGGCGGCAATGCAGGTCTGTTCGGATATCTCGACGGAACGGTCCAGAATCTCAAGCTGGAAGGAAGTATTAAATCCAGCGGTGCAGAATGCGGTGCTTTTGCCGGTTATCTGGGAAAAGACGGCCTTGTGAAAAACTGCAAATCCTATGTAACGATAACAGGAAAAGCGATGACTGGCGGTATCGTCGGCCATAACGATGGCGGAACGATTACGGACTGCATCAATCACGGCGATGTCAAAGGCACCATGAAAGTCGGCGGGATCGTTGGTGAAAACTGGGGCAAGGTCATCAAATGCGGCAACAGAGGAGAAATCAAATCATCGGAACGAGGTGCTACGACCTATGGAACTGGCGGCGTCTGTGGTCGGTCTGTCAGTGAAGATTCTGTCGTCGAACGTTGTTTTAACACAGGTCTGGTTTCTTCCGGGACAGAAGGTACTGGCGGCATCTGCGGATATATGAACGCCAAAGGTTCAAAAATCGTCAGCTGCTATAACACCGGGCACCTTAAAGTCAGAAACAACGCTGTCCTCAAGACGAATAACATCAGAGGATATGCCGGCGGTATCGTTGGCATTGCAGGTGTGAAAGGTCTCATCATCAGCGATTGCTATAATGCAGGTGCCATCGATAACTCTGATGTTTCCGGCGGCGTTATCGGCGGATATCTGGATGAATCAGGGCTTTCAAATGATCCCGATATCAGAAACAATTACTATCTGAATGAATCCGGCGTTAAAGGCGTCGGCAGCGATATCGCAGGAAATGCGAAAAACATCCGGGAAGGAACAGATCGTATTTCGCAGACTACTCTGATCAGCAGCGCATCGAAACTGGGCAACGCTTATATCGAAGATTCTGAGAACCAGTTCGGAGCGAATGGCTATCCGGTTCTCAAATGGCAGAAGAAGCACGGAAAGGTGAAAAATTCGCGTCTCACATGCGTTTCTGCTGATATGCAGAAGAAATACGACCGCTTCCTCAAGAAGAACCCGGCTTCCGAACGTCCGGATTGGCCGGTCATCATATTCTTTAATCACAGTGCATTTACAAGTCAGGCAATAGGAGATTTTCATGAACAATAATACAAACAGACTATTAATTGAAGAATTCGGTATTTCAGAAAAGGTTCTCGAACTGGTAGATTCCTGCGAACAGGAAGTCAAGCCTCTGTTCGATGAGCTGGATGACATCATGACATACAACCAGTACAAGGTGCTGGATGCGTTCCATAAGAACAATATCAGTGACCGCCACTTCGCATGGAATACAGGATACGGCTATGATGATATGGGTCGCGAAGCGACAGAACGTTTATTTGCCGATGTATTTCACGCCGAGGCGGCCCTCGTCAGACCGATCATCGTCAATGGCACGCACGCCCTGAGCCTCGCTCTGACAGGCGTATTAAGGCCGGGAGACCATATGATCTACAGCACCGGCGGTCCTTATGATACTCTGGAAGAGACCATCGGTATCAGAGGCAAAGGCAAAGGCACGCTGATGGATTATGGCGTGACCTATGATCAGGTGGAACTGACCCCTGATGGGTCTATTGATTTCGATGCTCTTGCAAAAGCAATTAAACCTGAGACAAGAATGGTTTGTCTCCAGCGTTCCACGGGATATGGCTGGAGAAAAGCAATCACCATCGAACAGATTGAAGAATGGGCATCATTCGTACATGGAATCAATCCGAATCTGATCTGCATGGTGGATAACTGCTATGGAGAATTTCTCCACACCAAAGAGCCGACAGATGTAGGCGCTGATATCATGGCCGGATCCCTGATCAAGAATCCGGGTGGCGGCCTTGCTTTAACAGGCGGATATATCGCAGGACGAGAAGATCTGATTGAAAACGTCAGCTATCGCATGACCACACCGGGAACAGCCGGAGAATGCGGCCTGACATTCGGTCAGACCAGAACGATGCTGCAGGGTCTGTTCATCGCTCCGAAGACAGTTAACGGTGCGGTCAAAGGCGCGGTTCTCTGCGCCAAGGTGTTTGAGAAACTTGGCTATGAGGTCTGTCCTGGTCCGTCTGATAAGAGAAGTGACATCATACAGGCAATCAGGCTCGGCACTGCCGAAAAAGTGACCGCTTTCTGCAAAGGCGTTCAGGAAGCAGCGCCAATTGACGCGAATGTAACGCCGGTACCGATTCCTACAGGTGGATATGAAGATCCGGTTATCATGGCTGCTGGAGCATTCATACAAGGTTCTTCTATTGAACTTTCCGCTGATGCGCCTATGCGTGAGCCGTATAATGTGTATTTCCAAGGCGGACTGACCTATGAACACTCCAAATTCGGCGTGATCAAGGCCTTGGATGCTCTTGGCATTCTATAGTTACAATACATAGAACATGGATAAGCAATCTGAAAAAGCAAATCTGAATAAAGAAGAAAAACGCAAGCGGATCATGGCTGTTCTGAAGCTTTCTCTTTTGGCGCTGATTTTGATTGGCATCCCTGTTTATATCTACTTTTTCCATCATGATCTGATTGATTCTTTCTCAAATATGAAAGAACTCATTCGTGATATCAAAAGCTACCGCAAAGAAAGCATTCCGATTTATCTGATTGCACAGGCACTGCAGGTTGTCATCTGTATCATACCCGGGCAGGCGTTGCAGTTCGCAGGCGGATATATATTCGGAATTCCGTTGGGGCTGCTTCTGTCTATCATCGGTATCGCCATCGGATCCTGCATTGCTTATTTCTTCGCCAGGATGCTGGGACGTGACGCAGTACATCTCTTCTTCGGGGAACGTAAAGTTACAGAGATGATAGACCTGATGAACAGTCCCAAAGGACTGATTGTAACGTTTATCATATTTCTGATTCCCGGAATTCCAAAAGATCTGTGCAGCTATGCCGCCGGTCTTTCCAATATCAAAATCAGGCCTTATCTTATCGTGTCAATGATTGCGCGTATTCCTGGAATGCTCGGCTGTCTCATCATTGGAAGCCGCGTAGGGGCAGGGGGGTATGTAAGTGCCGCTATTGTCGCTGCGGTTGCTGTTGTTCTGTTGATTATAGGCATTATATTCCGCCAGAAAATCATTGACTTCACCTATAAAGCCACTGATAAACTCCTCAATATGTAAAAGATTATTAAGGAACGAAAATTTGTTCGCGTTTCATATTGACAACGAACATACATTCTGTTACCATTGAGAACGTAAAGAACAAACGTTCAAAAGGGAAAGGAAAGGAGAGTTGTCAGATGAAAACGAATACGAAGAAATATAGAATCAAATCAAAGTTCAGATTTATAACATTTATTGTCATAATCCTGGGGCTTACAATCGGAACATTTGGATATATAAGCGGAAATCATATCGCAACAGCGCTTGTAAATCCGGAGGAACAGATTACTGTTGAAGTATCAGACGGTGACACATTATGGGAAATTGCTGATCATGTGAAAAGCGATGATACAGATATCAGGAAAGCCGTATATGAGATCTGCCAGGCCAATGATATCCAAGACGGATGCATCCAGTCGGGTATGATCCTGACAATTCCGGAAGATCTGTAATCAGGGCATTTCCTAAAACGAAACACAAGGATATATATATCAAAAGGGGTTTAAAAAATCGCTTAAATCGAAAAATAGAGCGTCGAAATTTTGGCGAAAATAAAGAAAAAAAGGGTTTCAGCCCTTGGCACAAGCGGGTTTGGTAAAAATGACCATTCCCGCTGTTTTTTATAGGGTTTTGGCTCCATCTCTTCCCAAAATTATGATTATCGGAATAGTTATCACTCTTCTCTTCCAACTATTTTAAGCTGTTGATGATAATCTTCCTCTGTGTGATTTCGTACCCTGTTCTCTCTTCAACGACCTTGATACAGTAGTCAAGTGTCCTCTGCAGTTTTACTGCCAGGTTTGCGACCGCTGCGTACACTTCCGGATGCTCAGTCTTCACATCCAGTTCTATCTTCAATGGATAAATCGTCATCTTCTTTATCGCCTCGTGCTTCGCATTTTCCATTCTCTGTTTCTCAGTACTGGCCTTTTCCGGATCAAACATCAGCTTCGTATTTCTGTCTTCTGCGACATTTACCTCGTCTGCCAAACGTATGATTGCCGCTAAGTATGGCAAACAAACTGTATTCCCATTATCAAGTTCCATAACGGATGGAAACAACTGTTCGTCAAACAGGTCCGCTTTTCTATGGCCTCTTGCCACCTGCATCACTGCGAACACATGTTTTTCTGATGGAAAATCAAAGAGCTGAGCGTATTTTTTGATAAAACAAGCGGAGAAATCGTTATGGAAAGAACGGATCACGCCTGATACTTCTGCATCCTCATGGGTTTCAAAATAGTCTCCAAAGTCGATTTCCTGACAAAATTCATGATAGTCCTTCTCGGATATGCCCATGCCTACATCATGAAGGTAGCAACCCATCAGGAGAATGTACAGCTCATCTTCGTTCATCTGATTGATGATCTCCTCCCCCATCAAATTGTTACAGTAATCTATGAGTGCAATGGAATGGGTCTCTGCATGGTCCGTGTACTCAGGGAAATATACCAAATAATCCGACAGGAGTTTCTGCAATACAAAAAGAGACTCCTTGACCCGGTTGTGTAAGTCCGGACTCAATTGGTATAGTCTCTTTTCAATCAGATAATCGTTCCCTGCCATTTATGTCAATCTCCTTTGATGGATAGCTTCACTAGCACAACTCCGGCAACAAGGAATGCAATGCCCAGTATTTTGACCCAGTTGATTGGTTCATGATCGATGCCAAACCACCCGTAATGGGCTGTCAGCGTCGCTACGATCATTTGCACAGATACCGTGATAGATGCTGTCATAACCGGTCCGATCTTTGTGATGCAGAACACTGTAAACGCTAAAATAATGATACCACAGATTCCGGCGAGAATATAGTATTTTGGAATCTGCATCGCTCCCCCGCCGCGCAAGGTTGCAAATCTATCGTTCAGAAAACAGATACAAAGAACAATAGAAATGGATACAGACAAGCTGCAGAGCGCTGCATACCACATACTTCCCGTAAATCTTGCTACTGTCGTGTTGAAAATCGGCTGTATTGCCAAACAAGTTCCAATTAATACTGCCAGAAAAATCGGCACTACATACTTCATTACCATCGTCTTAATCCATTATCATCGTTTTAGTCTATATATAACTCTGCAATCAGTCCATGCTCTCCGGTTCTTCTTCCGCCAAACGCTTCTGATGTGCGAACAGGCATGCCTTCCGGTTTATCGCCCGTTACTGCACCGCTGCCGATTACCATGGCCAATCCGGACGGTGTGACCATTTCTCCTTCATATTCAGTCTGCTTGTAACTGAGATCGCAGTCGTCCAGCATCGCCTTTACTGCAGGTACCGGTACATTCAGAACTCCATGGGCGCATTTCACTGTTCCGTGTCCATCACAGATGTCAGAAACGATTACAGTATCCGCATGCAGTTCATTCAGACAAACCGCAACGCCGACGACATTGGCAATCGCCTGATCACGGCCTACTTCATGGAAATGAAGCTCTTCCAGGGAATCGCCATGTACGGTTGATTCAGCCTTTGCGATCACCGCATAGATCTGCTGCGCAGCAGCTTTTACACCGCTGCTGACGTCGATTGATTCAATGATATGCTTCACATCGCTGTAGCTGCGGTGAAAGTGTTCGTGAACGTGTTCATCATGGTTGTGAACATGATCATGATCATGTTCATGATCGTGCTGATGTTCATGGGATGCTCCAATCTGATGGCTGATTCTGTGTATTTCAGATCGAACCGCCTGAGGATCTTCGTTCAGATCGATTAGGGCATTCAGCACCATATCACCGCTGACACCGTTTTCACAATTCAAATATATTTTCTTCATGTTATGTTTTCTCCGTTATTTCGTTTCAGCAAGCATCACTGTCATCGGCGGAAGCCCAGTATCACGTTTTCCGGTACCTCTGCCAATGGCGCTTTGATTTACGTCTTTCCAGGCTTGTTCAAAAGCATCCTCCTCCAGAAAACGATCAACGACTCCTGCCAGGACGGATGCACCTGTCGGCGTCAGCAGCTCCTGCTCGATATCAGAACGGTAATGCGGAATCCCTGTATTTCTCAATATGGCGGCTGTCGCAGGTGCTGGTACCGGAAGTGTTCCCCATGCACACTGCACCGTTCCAAATCCCGTAGGGACAGGTGTGGAAACCACGGTGTCTGCACTGATGTAATCTAAACATATCGCAGCTCCTACAATGTCCACGATGGAGTCCACTGCTCCCACTTCATGGAACTGCACCTCATCAACAGGCACACCATGGGCTTCTGATTCCGCAATTGCCTTGATGTCAAAGATCTGACGGCTCAAATTCTTCGCATGATCATTGAGATCAGACCGCCCAATCATCTCCTTGATTTCTCCATAGTTCCGGAATTTGCCGCTGTAGGGGTGAATCCAAGCGTTTTCTTTATTATAAAGGATCACATCGACATCTGTTACCGGTGATCCATTGTATTCTTTTTCATTTACTGACAGCTCAAACTCATTGAGTCCAAGACTTGCCAGTCCCTTCTCCAGAACATCTAAAGGGACACCAAGAGACAGCATTGCCCCCAGTGTCATATCCCCGCTTGCTCCGGATCTGCAATCGATAAATAGCGTCTTCATTATCAGTTTAATTTGGTTATTAATATTGTAAGATTGATTGTTTTATGATGTCAAGAAAAAGGGGCATAGGGAGATATGGAGCACTCCCCTGCCCCCTTTTGCATTCATATTTACAGTCTGTCCAGTGCTTTTGCAACCTTGATCAAACCTTCGGTCAGGTTCTTTCTGGATGCTGCGATTTCTTCTTCTGTCCATTCCTGGAAGCCCTTGCCCGTCTTGAATCCCAGGTCTCCCTTTTCGACCTTTTCAACAAGAAGCTTGGACGGTTCCGTTGAATTCTCAATATGTGGGAACAGATATTTGTGAATGGAATAAGTCAGATCCACGCCTGCATTGTCGATGACTTCCATTGGAGCCATCACGCCAAGACGCATACCGAATCCGTACTTGATCGCATCATCAACATCCTTCGCATCAGCGATGTCGTTTTCAACGATGGAAATTGCTTCTCTGAACAGCGCATGCTGCAGTCTGTTAGCCAGGAATCCCGGTACGTCTTTTTTGACCAGAACCGGCTTCTTTCCTGCTCCTTCAAGGAGTTCAAACATAGCCTTTTCGGTCTCTTCTGAAACGTACTTTGTACGGATCACTTCTACCAGTGGAATCAGATAAGCCGGATTCCAATAGTGCGTTCCGATGATTCTTTCCTTATGTACTGATTTTTCAGCGATTTCCGTAATGCTGATAGCAGATGTGTTGGAAGCAAGAATCGTCGACGGCGGACACAGTTCGTCCAATGTCTTGAAGTAGTCCTGCTTTACTGCCAGATTCTCAACGATACATTCGAAGATAACATCTGCAAATTCCGCTGCTTCCTTCAGATCTTCTGTAAAGCTTACGTTATTGATTGTCTCTTCGATCTGCGCTTCATCGATGACGCCCTGATCAACCAGAACCTGTAAATTGTTGCGCATGGTCTCTACTGGTTTTGCTCTTACTTTGTCATCATAGACATAAATCAGCATAACCTTGTGGCCCTTTGATGCAAAGAGCTGAGCGATACCAGTACCCATCATACCTGCGCCTAAAACAGCAACATTTTTCTTTGCCATAATCAAACTCCGTTTTTCTTAATTCAATAAACTATATACGTACTTTGTTGAAAATGAATTATTAATATAAATAGCAAATGCTGTGCCAATTCTTCTACCTGATTATACCCTTGTTTACACAGCAAATTCATGTAATATCGTATCAAAAATGGATTTGTTGCAACAAATTGTTGCTAATGTGCAACAAACAGCTTTCTTTTAACAGATTATCTGCTATAATAAAAAAACTTGAATGTGAGAAAACACAATGAGGAGGACATCATGGATCAGGCACTGGCCATCAAGATAATTCAGAATAAAATCAATACCGCCTTGGAACAGAGCGATACATCAAACCCGTCCGAATGCCGTGCCCTTCTGCAGGAAATTGCATCGGATTTGAATGTATTTCTGTCGGAAGGCATCGATTACAAACTCGTCGTGGATAACTTAGATGAGAGTATCTTCATAACCGATAAAGATGGTAAGGTTCTCTATGTCAACCCCGCCTATGAAAACAATACCGGCATACTGCGTGAAGAAGTGTTAGGCAGAACGGTTCAGGATATTCTTGAAGAAGGAAAGCTCTTTAGCGGCGGCGCAACACTTGATGTGATCAAAATGAAAAAACGCGTCTTCAGATTGTCCACCATCTTGAAAACAGAGCCCCATCACACAGGTTATGCAATTGGCGTTCCTATCTTTGATGGGGATGGCGAACTGTCTCAGGTTGTTGTAAGCAGCCGCCCTATTTTCACGCTGCGTGAGCTGCAAAACGATTATCATCGCTTTCTTGATGAAGTAACTTTCATTAATGAGCAGAAAGAACTCGTTAAGCTTTTTGAAAATGCGGGACAGATCCCGATATCAGATAATCTGATTGGATCCTCCCCTGCCCTGCAGAAGGTATATGAACTTGTGCAGAAAGTCGCACCTACGGATGCAAGCGTTATGCTTACCGGTGAATCCGGTGTTGGTAAAGAAATCGTAGCCGATGAAATCTATAAACTGGGTCCAAGGAAAGATAAGCCGTTTGTAAAAGTCAATTGTGCATCTATTCCCTCAAATCTATTGGAATCGGAACTCTTCGGTTATGAAAAAGGTGCGTTCACTGGTGCAAATGCTTCCGGTAAACGTGGACTATTTGAAATGGCCAACCACGGCACGCTGCTTTTGGATGAGATTGGTGATATGCCGCTGGATCTGCAGGTCAAACTGTTGAGGGCCATCCAAAACAAAGAAATCACCCATGTTGGCGGTACAAAGCCGATTCCACTGGATATTCGGTTCATTTCCTCTACAAATTCAGACTTAAATAAAAAAATCGAGGAAGGCACCTTCAGGCGTGATTTATTCTACCGTCTCAGTGTCATCCCGATTCATATCCCACCGCTTCGGGATCGTACGGAAGATCTGGAAGAACTTTGCAACCACTTCATCAGTATCTTCGGCGAACACCATGGCCACAGAATTCATTTGCTTCCGGAACATCTGAATCTGATGAAACGGTACAACTGGCCGGGCAACATCCGTGAATTGGAAAATGTCATTGAATATCTCACCATCTGCAGTTCCGGAACAGGATATATAGATACGGATATGCTCCAGGGTCTGCTGAATATTACAGATATCGATGAACAGAATGTGAACGACGCCTCCCTGGCGGAGTCCATGGAACAGTATGAGATCGCGCAGATTGAGAATGCGCTGGCCAATTCACACAATCTGCGTGAAGCCGGAAAAATCCTCGGTGTCAACGCATCTACAGTATCCCGTAAAATCAAACAGTATGGAATCCCTTATCCAAAGAGCAAATAATCACCAATTCAAATAATCCATGACATTAAAAAAACCGCTGCACCGAGTTGATACTCAATGCAGCGGTTTTGCTTTTGCAATTAATGTTTACACATTATGTAGATTAATATACGCCGTAAGGATATTCCTTGTCCGGAACGCTCTTGTCGATTCTGTCTGATGGAACGAATGCAACGGCTCTTACGATGGTACCGTCTCCCATGTACCAGCGAAGTGGGAACGCACAGAACAGGAATCTCTGATTCTTAACTTTATCCAGATCGCCGCCCAGGTTCTCAATACCCATAACGTTATGAGCAAGTAAGATGTCGTGGCATGGTTCCCACTCAGGGAAATCTTCCTCGATCGGATGTCCGGCCATTTCTTCGTACTCTTCTACAATACGAGGAACATATGGGCCAGGGCCGTGCTTGCCGCCGTAGGTGTAAAGGAAGTGGTCAATGGCCTGCATATCGAAGCCAACGCCTCTTACCTTATGCTCTACGAACCACCAGGCTCCTTCGATGGAAAGTCCAGGGCTGTATCCGAAGTAATCTTCGTTCTCACCCCAGCGTCTGTGAGTACCTGTATTCAGCAGTACCCAGTCACCTTCTTTGATTCCGCCTGGAACCTTCTTGGCTGCTTCTTCAATCTCTTCAACTGTGATCATCTCCCACTTGCCCTTAGGGATGTCCAGACATACAGCTTCACCAAAGTAGTTCTGGATCGGCAGTTCATGAGTGAATGGACTCTCTGGAATTACATGTGACGGAGAATCGGCATGGGTTGAGTTGTGCATGTGGAATGAATTGAAGGTCTGCAGAAGTCTGTAATGCATTGGCATATGCTGGACTCTGTCAATGTGGAAGTCTCCGTTGGACGGCCAAAGCGGATTGCCTCTTCCGAATGGGTTGGAGAGGTCCAGAAGTTCGAACTGTCCATCTTTGAACATATCGAAAATGCTGCCGTCATAAGGCTTCTTCCAGTCATATGTGTGCGCATAATTCTCTTCACGCGTGTGTCTCTCATAAATTTCTGACATAGTTTGTTCTCCTTTCTAACATAACTATATTCTGACGATTCTTCCCTGTTTGCGCTCTGGCGCCGGTGGAAGATCGCCTTCTCTGTATCCCAGGATACAGTTTCCGATACCTACGAAGCTGTCGCCGATGCCCCATTTAGCCTTCAGCGCTTTGCCTTCTTCCGTTTCGAAGACTTCTTTGGCTCTGTGGACCCAACATGAATCCACGCCTTCAGAAAAGGCTGCCAACATCATGTTTCCAATGACAAGACTACCATCTTCGACAGGAGTGGCTGTTTCAGCTGCATCTGCAAAGACAACGACTACAGTCGGTGCTCCATAGAACGGATCGATATCCATGCCCATGACTTTGGCGTTAAGACCGCTCATGACAGCAATGGTTTCCGGATCCTGTACAGGTACGATTACGGTTGACTGTGATCCCATTCCACTTGCGGCGTATGTGCCGGCTTCCAGAATGGCATCCAGCTGCGCATCTTTGATCTGGTCATTCTTATATGCTCTGATGCTGCGTCTTTCCTTCATGTTTTTAATTACTTCGTTCATTGTTGTATCCTTTTCACCCAATGTGATTTACACTCCAAGAATCTCTCTGGCTTCTTCCGGAGTAGCTGGTTCTTTGCCCATCTCTCTGGCAATACGAACTACTCTGGCGATGAACTGTTCATTGGATTCTGCCAGAACGCCCTTGTTGTAGTAGACATTATCCTCAAGACCTACACGGACGTTGCCGCCCATGGCGATACCGGAAAGCAGGATTTCATTGGCTCCTCTGCCGATGCCGAACGTACTCCATGTACAATCTTCCGGCAGATGATTTACCAGGTAAACCAGATTCTCTGTTGTGGCTTCCATTCCTCCCGGTGCACCGAGACAAAGCTGGAAGTGAGCCGGTCCCTTGATAATACCCTTCTTCAGATAATACTTAGCAGTATTGAGCATGCCCATATCAAAGACTTCGATCTCCGGTTTGACATTCACTTCCTGCATGACTTCTCCGCACTTTTCGAGGAAGCCAGGCTCATTCATGAACACGACAGTATTGAGCCAGTTCATGGTACCTGCATCAAAGGATGCCATTTCCGGTTTCAGTTCCTTGAATGGTTTGATACGCTCATCCCAGCTGAATCCCTGACCGCCTGAGGAGGTCAGGTTGATGATTCCAGGGAAGTTTCCATCACGCAGCTTCGTAACGATTTCTTCAAACCGATCGAAGCGCATGCTTGCGGTATCGTCCTCGTTTCTGACATGAATGTGAACACAGGCAGCGCCTGCCTCATAGCATTTCCATGCAGATTCTACGATTTCGTCCGGTTGTGTCGGCAGTGCCGGGTTGTCTTTTTTTGTCGTGACAGCTCCGGTCAGAGCCGCTGAAATAATGATTTTATCTTTATGATTTGATCTTCTAGTATCGAACATTATGATACTTCCTTTCTTAGCGAATAAAGTGGTTCCCGTCTAAACCATTTCGACAAGAACTGCGACACCCATACCGCCGCCGGCGCACAGCGTCGCAATACCGTACTTCTGGTCTCTTCTCTTAAGCTCGTGAACCAGAGTGACTACCAGTCTTGCTCCTGTTGCACCTACCGGATGTCCAATGGAGATACCTCCGCCGTTGACATTCAGCTTATCGATATCGATACCTAAATCTCTCTGGCATGCCAGGCACTGTGCCGCGAAAGCTTCGTTCATCTCCCAGAGGTCGATATCATCGACTGTGAGACCGGCTTTCTTCAGAACTTTTCTCGATGCTCCAATCGGACCAAGACCCATGTAATCAGGGTCGAGACCAACAGCACCAACGGAAAGAACGCGTGCGATGATCGGAACGCCCAGTTCCTTCGCTTTGTCTTCATTCATCAGAAGTACGCCGGATGCAGCATCATTCATACCGGAAGAGTTACCGGCAGTAACCTTACCGTCTTCTTTGAATGTTGCCTTCAGCTTGCCAAGTTTCTCCAGTGAAGTATCCCTTCTCGGGAACTCATCAGTATCACAGACAGTATCGCCCTTCTTGCCTTTGATGGTAATTGGAACGATTTCGTCCTTGAACTTGCCAGCATCGATTGCTGCAACAGCACGCTGGTGGCTCTGCAGAGCATATGCGTCCATTTCTTCTCTGGTGATGCCATAACGCTCCGCTACGTTCTCGGCTGTGATGCCCATTGCTGGACCGACGCCCAGATTCGTGAAGGAGTCCCACATGGAGTCACGAAGCTCCATGTGGCCGTACTTCTTTCCATAACGTGCGTCGAAAACCATGTGTGGCGCAGTGCTCATACTGTCAGCACCGCCGGCCATGATGCAGTCTGCCTCTCCAGCTGCAATCTGGTAAAAACCAAACTGGATAGATGAAAGTGAAGAGGTGCAGTTCCTATGAATGGTGATACCAGGAACGCTCTCAGGCAAACCTGCCTTTACTGCGGCTACACGTGCCAGATTGTTTTCTTTGTATGTTCTCTGGTAGTTGCATCCCCAGATGACATCTTCGATGATCTCAGGATCGACGCCGGAACGCTTTATGAGTTCCTGCATAATCGGAATAGACAAATCCAACGATGTGATGGTCTTGTACATTCCGCCCAGGGCTCCGACTGCCGTTCTGCAAGCCGCTACGATTACTACGTTATTCATTACGATAGTCCTTCCTATTTATTGCTTTTGCTTAGCCTTCAAGATGTTCGCCTGTAACTTCTTCTTCCTTCGCATAGTCCAGATTGTACTTTCTGGTGTTGAGTATGGAGATCAGGATGAAGTTGATGATCAGCAGACCGATGAATACTACATAAGCTCCTCTCAGTGAGCCGGTAACTCTCAGTGCTGTAGCATTTACGATGTAGTTCAGCATGAGAACAACCTGCATGATTGGGAAGTAGATGGAGTATACGATATCGAAGCTGTGACGTCCGAATACGGATGCCGGCAGTGAAGTCATGAAGTTTGCTGCTGCGCCGATTGCTACACCGATCATTGCTACGCAGATGTAACCGCCTGTCATGTTGTTGAACAGTACGTTAACTGCCAGTGCAACCATGTACCAGAGCAGGAACGCTCTTACTGCAGTCTTAACGCCCAGTTTCTGGTCGATGAAACCAAATGCGAATGATCCGGCAAGACCGATCAGTGCGCATACAGTCATCAGAGCGATGGCCTTGTTCGGCTCGAATCCGAGCTCGATGTTTCTAGGAACGAGCTGTGACATTACACCTGTTGTTACCATCTGGTTGATACCGATGATCAGAGCAACGATCCACATTTCCTTTGTCTTAAGAAGGTCTTTCACTGTCCATCTTGCAGGAGCATCATTTGACATGTCTGCATATTCTCTGTCATATACGTCCTGTGTAACGTTATCAGGCAGCTGACCCATCTCCTGAGGAGTGTTCTTGATGATGAAGATTGCGATGAACGCAATAACGATAGCTGCAATACCAGTGATTGTCATGCCTTTGCCCATGCCGTAAGCACCGATCAGGAATGCGATGAGCGGTACATAAAGGGCTGAACCGAGGTTGTGGCCCATTGTAGTAAATCCATTAGCAAGTCCCTTCTTCTTAGGCATCCACTGAGTTACCAGGTTTCCGCCGCCCAGGTAAGCTGCTGCATTGATGAATACAGTAACCAGAGTCAGGCCTGCGAAATAAGTTCCCAGTGTTGTTGAGTGACCATAGAAGATGTAGGATAAACCAGCCAGTGCCAGACATACGACTGACAGCCACTTTGCGCCGATCTTAGTGAGGATACGGCCGATAACAAAGTATGCTACTACGCCGATGAATCCAGCCCACATTGCCAGTTCAAGCAGTTTTGCGTGGAGGAGTGTAGGATCAGTGTATCCCAGCTCCTGCCAGTGTGCATTAACAAATACGTCGATGACGATATTCTGTCCGTCGATTGAGAAACCAATCAGGAACCAGAACATGATCATGCTGTAAAAGATGATGATCCAGCCTTTACCAAAGTTCACTTTGGTGTTTTCGGACTGGAGCTGCTGTCCATTCTGTGACATAATTATTTCTCCTTAAATGATTAGTAATGATAACTTTTATGCTCCAAAGGCTTCGTCGGTTGCTGCTTTGACCATTTCATCCCAAGTCTCATATTCAGTGCTCTCCTTGACGAAGTTGTTGAATACGGTCTGGGAATACACGAGTCTAGGGGAATCCCATGACGCCATAACGGCGCTGGAATAGCGGAAGCCCTCGAAATTCTTAAAATTGGTATGCTTCTGCATGAACTCGTCGCTGAAGATCTTATTCAGAAGGTCTTTCAGCTCCTGTGTGTAGTTAATAGAAACATAATCGTTCATTATTTGCTCTCCGGATGTTCTTTGAAGTACTCTTCTGCCTTTGCAAATACGTAGTCATGCCATACCTGAGCGTCTCTTGCCATGCAAGGTCTGATGATTTCATCTTCCTGATCGCCCATTCCGTTGATGATCTCTTTTCTCTGTATTGTCAGATAAAGAGCCGGTTCGTTTGGAGGGCATCCCAGGATCCAATATGCATTTGGATGATCCTTCAGGTACTTCTTCGTGCAGTTGCCATGGAGAACGAGTTTGTCGTCAGGAATGTCCTTAGGAATATCGTTCTGCGGTCCAATAACAACTGTCATTCCTGCATTCTTGTCATATTCGCCGACTGCCTTCAGCTCTTCCATGTTGATAGCGAGCAGTGCCTGACAACTGGAGCATCCGCCTTCGCAGCGTACATCGTACTCAGGCCATCTTGTGCTCATGTCACCGATGTAAGGGATCCACATCTGCTTGAAGCATTCTTCTACCGTGTTTCCTACTACTTCGATGTCATCCAGATCATACTTTCCAAGACCTACTTCCTTAGCTACGTTGAAGTAATCTACAGCAGTAGTATCGATTCCTGTTACTTCGCATGCGATTCTGTCGATTGCTACAGGGTCCTTTGATCCGAGTACCATGTTGGATTCGATTGGAACCGGCATGTGCGGTGAGTAACCGGATGCTGCTCTCATAGCGTCCATGATGTTGAGATCAGCCTTACATACAGACCAAACGTCCATCATAGCCATCGTCAGATTCTGCTGATGCATCTGCATATGAACCTTATCCTGTACAACGCCCTTGATGTTCTTCAGTGCGCCTGAGAATACCATGCTTGCATGTGCCTTGAGGATCGGCAGGTTGATGAGATGCTCTGCTTCCATGAGTCTCTTCGGCAGCTTAACGTGTGAGATATTGGATCTGAAGTCTCTTACAGCAACATTTACGAGATCCTTATCTCTCTTGATGTCGTAAGTTTCAACGCCTTCTTCATCGGCTACTGCCTGGATTCCGCTGACCTTGAAGCATTCAATCGTATCGCATCCGATAGCTGCTGCTTCGGCGATAACGATTTCCTTAGGGTTAGCTTTTCTGACCTCTCTGATGACCGCTCTGACAACTTCAGGATTTGTGCAAACTGAAGTTTCTGGTGGTTCAGCGTGGCCGACATTCGGCTTGATCATAACGGTTGTGCCCGGTCTGATCACGTTTTCAACGCCGCCCAAAAGGTCAAATACTTTGGTAACGTTAGCCTGTACGTCTTCACCCTTTACGAGTGCTACTAAAGATTTTGACATAAGTTCACCTCTTTGCTTTCTGGGTTTCCTTAGAAATAATTGACTGTTCATTTTCAACATCTTTTATTAATCGCAATATCTATGCCAAACGTTTTTTTCCAAGATTTCCGCAAAAACAATAAAAAATAATAAAAACAAGGGTATTATTTCCAAAATAATCACGTTTTTTGTTGCACAAAGCAAAAAGTTGTTGCATCTACGCAACAACCTTTTGCATCATTTATGCAATTTGAAATATAAAAGAGGTGTTATGATCAAAATGCCTGTTCCAGTATAGCAATGACATCTTCTTTGGTGATGCCCTGACGAGGATTGAAGCCCAGCACCGGCTCATTGAGCACGTCATGAGCGAGCATATCGAAATCCTCCTTTGAGATTCCCTGCTCTTCCAGTGTCTTGATTCCCAGTTTCTTTGTCAGATCAAGAAGCGCATCTGCAAGCAGGTATTTATCCTTTTCAGGATCACCGCTGCCTGCAATACCGATTGCACCTGCAAGATCAGCCATCTTATCCGGACAGCTTTCAGCATTGTATCGCATAACATATGGCAAAACGCATGCGTTTGCCATGCCGTGTGCAAGACCGAAATGCGCACTGAGTGTATGGGCGATGCCGTGTACCAGCCCAAGATTTGCATTTGAGAAACTGAAGCCAGTGATAATGCAGCCCAGCATCATCTGTTCTCTGGCATCCATGTCATTCCCATCTTCACATACCTTAGGAAGGTTCTTATAGAGAATCTCCAATCCTTTCAGCGCATTGTACTCCGTCAGCGGCGTCGCCATGTTGGAGATATAACTTTCTACAGCATGCGTGATCGCATCCATACCTGTTGCTGCTGTTACGCTCTGTGGAACTGTTCTGGTCAATTCCGGGTCTGCAATCACATCTGTAGCAACGATATTGTTGTCTATGACAACATATTTGATGACCTTTTCTGTATCGATCAGAGCACTGACATTGGTGATTTCGCTTGATGTACCTGCCGTTGTTGGAATCGCAATCAGCGGAAGACAAGGATTCTTGACCATACCGATACCGCCGTACTCTCCTATCCTGCCCTCATTTGTCATCAGAACGTTTACTGCCTTTGCAAGGTCGATACTGGAACCACCGCCAACGGCAACAAATCCTTCCACGCCCGCATCTTTTGCAATGACAGCCGCTTCCTCAACCACATCGTTGGTCGGATTTGGAATGACGCCGTCAAAGATACAGTATGAAACACCGGTTTTTTCGACTTCGTTGACCACTTTATCAGCAATCCCTGCTGCCTTCACACCACCGTCATATACAACCATGACGGAATTGAGATGATACCCCTTGATGATTTCTGATAAATCGTTCAATGCTCCTCTGCCGAAATCGATGTTGCTCTTTACAAAAAAGTTGAAGCTCATAGTATTCCTCCATAAAAAAAGACTTTGCTTATGTATATGATAAAAAGCAAAGTCTATGCCAACCTATTTACATGAAATCTATCTCAGACTGTCTAAATAGCCCTGTAATATGATAATTGCAGCCTGACGGTCGATGATTTCTTTTCGCTTGTTTCGGCGCATATCGGCCTCAATAAGGACCTTCTCGGCCATCACAGTCGTCAGACGTTCATCGTAGAATTCAACTTTTATGTGGTTCATACCGCTTCCCTTGAGTTTATTCTCAAGTTTCTGTCTGAATTCCCTTACCTTCTCCGTCTGCGGGCTGTCCGATCCATCGAGTTTCAACGGGAGTCCGATCACCACGGTATCACAATCATATTCCTTGATCAGATCAAGTACTTTACCGGTATCTTTCTTGATTCCGATCCGTTCTATGGTCATAACGCCCTGTGCTGTGATGTCCAGTCCATCGCTGACAGCGACCCCTATTGTTTTGTCACCTACATCCAGTCCGATTTTACGCACTGATCTTACCTCTACATAATTTAGTTATTGAAAACTACATTGATATTCCAAAAATCAAAAAATAGTGGCGGACAAAAAGCCCGCCACAAAAGAATGCATTGTTTATTTATCGAGATATGCCTTGATCAATTCTTCAACCAGGTCGTCTCTTTCGATTCTGCCGATTACATTTCTGGCGTTATTGTGACTTGTGATATAGGATGGATCTCCTGAAAGAATATAACCCACCATCTGATCGATTGCATTGTATCCTCTTTCATCAAGAGAATCATATACGATTGTCAGTATCTCCTTGATCGTCTTCTGCTCGACTTTATCAAAGTTATCATACATCCTTGTCTGTCTATCCATTATTAAACCTCCCCAATCAGTTCACTTGGTGACTAAAGTATAACACCAGATTACCAATCTTTACAAGTCTTTATAAGAGAATTAAGTCTTAAACTCTGTTAATTATTTACAGTAATTCAGCTGCTTTTGCAAAGGCATCCTCGACCTTTGACGGATCCTTGGCTCCGGCCTGGGCAATATCGGCTTTGCCGCCGCCACCGCCGCCTGCTGCCTTTGCGATTTCTTTGATCATCTTGCCTGCGTGCATGCCCTTCTCCACCAGATCATCAGTGAGAGAAACGAGGAATGTTACTTTGCCGCCTGAAACAGATGCGAATACCATGGCGACGTTTTTATTTGCAGCTTTGACGTTATCCGAGAGATTTCTAAGATCTCCGATATCATAATCATCAAATTTCTTCGTAACAAGTCTTACCCCATTGATTTCCTTTGCATCATCGAGGAATGCGTCAGCGTCCTTACTCATCTCCGCTGCCTTGAGGTCTGCAATTTCCTTTTTGAGTTCCTTGACTTCCTCTGCCAGTGCGGCAGCCTTTTCTACAAGAACATCTTTATTCGCCTTCAGAGCTACTGCAGTATCATCGATGACCTTCTGTTCTCTGATGTAATCTGCCAGTATGCTCTGACCTGTGATTGCCTCGATACGTCTGACGCCGGATGCAACACCTGATTCGCTCAGAATCTTCAGTGCACCGATTTGTCCGGAGTTGGCGACATGTGTACCGCCGCAGAATTCTCTGGAATAGTCACCGATGGAAACGACTCTGACCTTATCCCCATACTTCTCGTCAAAGAGCGCCATAGCTCCTTCCTTCCTGGCGTCTTCAATGTCCATGACCTTTGTTGTGACAGACAGGAAGTGTTTGATTTTGTCATTGACGATTTCTTCGACCTGTTTGATTTCCTCATCCGTCATTGCCTGATAGTGTGAAAAGTCAAATCTAAGTCCATTCTGATCCACATGGGAACCGGCCTGCTTTACATGATCGCCCAGAACGTCACGCAGTGCTCTGTGCAACAAGTGCGTTGCAGAGTGGTTTGCAGCAGTCATATTGCGGACAGGCGCAACAACCATTGCGTCTACACTGTCACCAGTATTGAACTCACCCTGAACGATCGTAACCGAATGCAGATAGATACCATTTTGTTTTTTCACGCCGTCCACACGTGCAATGCCGCTCTTCTCATTGTAAATGAATCCGGCATCGCTGACCTGTCCGCCGCTTTCGGCGTAGAATGGTGTCTTATCAAGTATAAAGATACACTTGTCCCCTTCTGCTGCTTTTGCAAGCTCAGCAAAAGTATCATCACTGATATATGCAAGGACGGCATTCTGGCTGAGGGTTTCGTAACCGGTAAATTCAGTTTCCCCTGTAATGCTTAATTCTTTGGTATCATTCTTCCAGCCGGCGCCTTCCATTTCCGTTTCCGTTCTGGAGAGTTCCTTCTGACGCTGCATCTCTGCGGCAAATCCTTCCTCATCGACCTGGTAACCCTTTTCTTCCATGATTTCTTTGGTCAGATCAATTGGGAACCCGTATGTATCATGCAGTTTGAACGCTTTTGCGCCATCGAGTGTCTTATTGCCTGAAATAACCATATCAGCAATGTATTCATCGATGATGCCCATGCCTTTGTCGATGGTAGCAGCGAACTTCTCTTCTTCCGCATTGATGACCCTCTTGATCATGATTCTGCGCTGCTCGAGAATTGGATAAGCACGTGCGGACTCGTCGATGACTCTGTCACAGAGATCTGTCAGGAACGGCCCTTTGATGCCCAGCTTGCGTCCGTGCATCGCGGCTCTTCTGATCAGTCTTCTCAGTACATAGTCTCTTCCCTCATTGCCAGGCAGGATGCCATCGCCGATCATGAATGTCATGGAACGGAGATGGTCTGTGATGATTCTAAGGGAGATATCTGTCGGAACGGTGCCGTCTTTGTATGCAACGCCGGATACTCTTTCAACCTGGCTGAGTACGGAACGGATCGTATCAACATCAAAGATGCAGCTTGTTTCCTGCATAATGCATGCGAGTCTCTCAAGGCCAAGACCTGTATCGATGTTCGGATGAGGAAGATCCGTATAGGATCCGTCTTCCTCTTTATTGAACTGGGTGAATACCAGGTTCCAGAATTCAACGTATCTGTCACACTCGCATCCCGGTTTGCAGTCAGGTTTACCGCATCCGTGCTCTTCCCCTCTGTCGAAGTAGATCTCTGAGCATGGTCCGCAAGGTCCGCCCGTTCCGATTTCCCAGAAGTTGTCTTCCTTTCCGAGTCTGACGATTTTATGATCCGGAAGACCAATCATGTTGTGCCACAGATCATAGGCCTCCTCATCGTTTTCATAGATGGTGACCCAAAGCTTATCTTCCGGCATCTTAAGTACATTGGTTGCAAAATCCCATCCCCATGTGATGGCTTCTTTTTTGAAGTAATCACCGAATGAGAAATTACCGAGCATTTCAAAGAATGTTCCGTGTCTGTCCGTATAGCCAACATTTTCGATGTCGCCTGTTCTGATGCATTTCTGACAGGTGGTCATTCTCTTTGACGGTGGTGTCTTCAGACCGGCGAAATACGGCTTCAGAGGCGCCATTCCTGCACCAATGAGGAGAAGACTCGGATCATCTTCCGGAATCAGAGAGAAACTCTCTCTTCTGTAATGCCCTTGCTCCTCGAAATAGCTCAGAAACATTTCTCTCAATGTGTTCAAACCCAGTTTTTCCATAATGTGTATATCCTCCAAGTAATTTGGTTTTCATTCATCAACAATTAATTATTATACAATACACACATCCTTTATTTCAACCGCTCATGCCAATTATTAAAAGACCCGGGAGAAAAAGTATCCCGGGTCCTGATAACATAACAATTAGTTTCCAAGTCTACCGCCTTGATGGTCTCGGCGCAGTATGCAGTGACATGCCGTGCACATCTTCCAGTGCTTCGCCGATGCCTTCGCTGTAGGTCGGGTGCGACATAATGCTTCGGAGCATATCGGATACCGTAAGATCATTGACGATGGCAGTTGTGAATTCACCAATCATATCTGTTGCACGGGCGCACATCATCTGAGCACCGAGAATCTTCTCAGTTCCTGCCTCAGCAACGACTTTGATGAAACCACGTTCTTCTTTTGTGATGAGGCTTTTGCCATTGGCGCTCATGATGAACTTGCCGGTTACAACCTCTATGCCCTGCTCTTTTGCCTGACTTTCTGTCATACCGACAGTGGCAATCTCAGGATCCGTGTAGACACCTGCAGGAACGATGATCACATTCTGTGAATCAGAGGAGCCGCAGATGTTCTCCACCGCACGGATTCCATGAGCCGATGCGGCGTGCGCCAGCTGGATGCCGCCAATCAGGTCACCAATGGCATAGACTCCCGGAATGCTTGTTCGGAAATTGTCATCCACTTTGACGTATCTGCCGTTCATCTCAGGCTGGACGTCATCTGCGAAGAGTCCTTCGGTAACTGGTCTTCTGCCAGCCGCAACCAGGATATAATCGCCTGAAGCAGACTGCTCCTTCCCTTTTTCCTCATAAAACGCGGTGACAGAACCGTCCTCTCTTTCTGCGAATCTGCTGACCATGGCTGATGTGTGGATATCAACGCCTCTCTTCTTCAGGATCATCTTCAGATTCTGGGAAATCTCCTTATCGAAGTTATCCAAAATCTTCGGCAATGCTTCCAGTATCGTGATTTTGCTGCCCAGATTGGAAAATACGGTAGCAAATTCAACGCCGATTACCCCGCCGCCAATGATGACAAGGTTTTCAGGCGCATGATCCAGCGCGAACAATCCGTCACTATTGATGACCTTCGGAAGCTCTGCGCCCTCCACAGGAAGAGACGCCGGTTTGGATCCGGCTGCCAGAATGATATTGTCAGCGTAATATACGTCGTCTCCAACGCGTACTGCGTTGACACCGTTTTCAGGCTGTTGGAGAATGCCTCTGCCCTCAATCACCGTCACTTTGTTGCCTTTGAGCAGCTGCTGTACGCCGCCAACAAGGGTATCCACCGTTTCCTGCTTATAGTCGCAGATTTTGCCGTAGTCATAGGATACGCCCTCTGCGTGCAGACCAAAACGATCGCCCTCCTGCATTTCTCTATAGAGAGATGATGCGTGAATCATCGCTTTTGTCGGGATGCATCCCCTGTTCAGACAGGTGCCGCCGACGCGATCAGCCTCAATCACAGCAACATTCAAGCCCTTTTGGGCACCTCTGATAGCTGCGACATACCCACCGGGGCCGGCGCCTATTACAATTAGATCATATTTATCCATAACTGCCTCGCTTTTATCTATTACTGAATTCTTTGGATTAGATTTCTCATAATAAAGGGTCTGACAAAAGCATCAGACCCTTAAACAATACATATTGACTATTCGAACTCGTATTTGAGAACCGGATGTCTTGCAGCTCCTACCTCATCGAGACGTGTCACAGGAGTCTTCACCGGAGCCTGATGCAATTTTTCAGGATCGGAGTAGGCGATCTCATTGAGTTCCATGAACACACCAATCGCCCAGTCAAGGGTTTCCTTGGATTCTGTTTCACATGGTTCCGCCATCAATGCTTCATGAACAGTAAGCGGGAAGTACATCGTAGGCGGATGGATTCCATTGTCCAGGAGTCCTTTAGCGATATCCATCGCCGTAACGCCTGTTTCCTTCGCCTGTCTACCGATGTCCATGACAAACTCGTGCATGCACACTTCCGGCTTAAATGCGATATCATAGACGGCTGACAGTTTCTTCATCATGTAGTTGGCGTTGAGGACTGCATTCTTACTTGCTTCCGGAATGCCCTCTTTACCGAGCATCTTGATGTAAGTCAGCGCCTTGACAGCTACCAGGAAGTTGCCGTAGAAGTTTTTCATCTCACCAAGGCTCGCTTCTGCCTTTGCAAAATCATATACTCCATCCTTCTCGACAGCGTATACGCCCGGCATGAACTTCGCCAGATGCTCCTTACATCCTACTGGTCCTGATCCCGGACCGCCGCCGCCGTGCGGTGTTGAGAATGTCTTGTGAAGATTGAGGTGAACACAGTCGAATCCCATATCTCCAGGTCTTGCCCAACCCATAACAGCGTTGAGGTTTGCGCCGTCATAATAGCACTGGCCTCCGCATTCATGGATGATGTCCGTGATTTCCTTGATGTTCGGATCGAAGAGACCAGCTGTATTTGGATTTGTCAGCATCAGTCCTGCGATTTCATCATTGCCTGCACAGACCTCTCTCAGCTTCTCCACATCGACAAGACCCTTCTCGTCGGAATCCACATTGATAACCTCCATTCCTGCCATCACAGCAGAAGCCGGGTTAGTACCATGTGCGGAATCCGGAACGATGATCTTGCGTCTCTGGGTATCACCGTTTGCCAGATGATAAGCCTTGATCAACAGAAGTCCTGTGAACTCACCGTGCGCGCCTGCCGCCGGCTGAAGTGTAAAGTTGCTCATGCCGGTAATAGCAGACAATGCATCTTCGGTTTCCTTCAGAATCTGCAGACAGCCCTGTACCGTTTCTACAGGCTGAAGCGGATGAATCTGTGTGAATCCATCTAATGCAGCCATCTGCTCATTGACCTTAGGGTTGTACTTCATGGTACAGGAACCGAGCGGATAGAAACCGTCGTTGACACCATGGGCCTTTTTGGCCAGTTCTGTATAGTGTCTGCTCAGATCCACTTCCGCCATCTCAGGCAGATGCAGATCAGATTCTCTCATATCATCATCAGGAAGTGTGTACTGTTCAACGTCACAAGCAGGAATAGCGCTGCATCCTCTTCCCGGACGGGATTTCTCAAAAATCAGCATCTCTACACCTCCTTTACGACAGCAACGGCTTTATCGATATCTGCCTTGCTGTTCATTTCCGTACAGCACCAGAGAATACGGTTGTCGTCGAGAGGAAGTCCTCCGAGGATGTCCACATCGTCAAGCGCTTTCAGAATATCTGATGATTTCTTATCGGAATAGGTTACGAATTCATGGAAAAATTCTTCATTCTCGATTTCAAAGCCAATACGGCTCAGTTCCGCCGCCATATAATGGGCCTTGGAATAGCACTGACCGGCTACATTCTTCAGACCTTCACTTCCCATTGCTGAGAGGTAAACGCCAACTGCCAGCGCACAGAGCGCCTGATTGGAGCAGATGTTGCTGGACGCCTTCTCACGTCTGATGTGCTGTTCTCTCGCCTGCAGCGTGAGCACGTATCCTGTCTTGCCGTTGTGGTCCACGGTCTGACCGACGATTCTGCCCGGAAGGCTTCTCTTCATGGAATCGATGCTTGCCATGAATCCCAGATACGGTCCGCCGAATGCCAGTGACAGTCCCAGTGGCTGACCTTCGCCGATTGCAAAATCAGCACCGTACTCTCTCGGGGTCTTCATCGTTCCCAGTGTGATTGGATTCACTGACATGATATATTTGCAGTTCTTAACAGAATGCGCGATCTGACCGATTTCAGCTGCTTCCTCAAGGCTTCCGTAGTAGTTCGGATGCTGAATCAGAACGCAGGCTGTATCGTCAGTCATCAGTTCTTTCAGCGCTTCCACATCGGTCTGATGATCCTTTTCAGGAATCACAACAAGTTCCATCTCATTGCCGAAGCAATAGGTTTCAATGACCTTCATCACAGATGGCTGGATGCAGGCTGAAACGAGGGCTCTATTGGCTTTGCGCCCTCTGCACATGGCGACTGCTTCACCAGCCGCTGTTCCTCCGTCGTAGACGGAAGCATTTGATACATCCATTCCTGTCAGATCGCATATCATGGTCTGATACTCGAAGATCGACTGCAGTACGCCCTGGCTGATTTCCGCCTGATACGGCGTGTATGCCGTCTGAAGTGTTTCATTGCCTGTTACACTGCCTACAATTGCAGGAACATAGTGTCTGTATGCACCTGCCCCGCGGAACACTGAATCATAGATTCTGTTTTTTGCTGCGATTTTCTTAATTTCCTTCGCAGCTTCCATCTCAGACAGACCGGATGGAAGATCAAGCTCGCCTTTGAACTTCACAGCGTCAGGAATATGGGCGAAAAGGTCATCGAGCTTCTCGTAACCAATTTCCTTCAGCATTTCCTGCTGCTGCGCTTTGGTATTAGGTACAAAAGTGCCCATAAATGCCGCCTTTCCTGATTATTCTTCTTCAGCGCAGAATGTCTCATAATCTTCCGGAGACATGAGTTCTTCTGCCTGTTCTGTTACGTTTTCAACCTTAATGAACCATGCATCATTTGCGTTTTCATTGATGAGCTCAGGCGCATCGAGGAGTTCTTCGTTGATTTCAGCGATCACTCCTGAAACAGGTGAATAAATGTCTGATACCGCTTTTACAGATTCGACATCGGCGAAGGTTTCACCGGCAGTCACTTCATCACCGGGTTCCGGCAGATTTACAAAAACCAGATCCCCCAGTTCTGACTGTGCATAGTCTGAAATGCCGACTGTAGCAGTATCGCCATCGATAACAACCCATTCGTGTGATTTCATGTAGAGTGCATCATTCTTAAGTTCCATTTTCGTTCTCCTTTATTAAATAAACTATTAAATAATTGACTGATGATTATCTCTTGTAGAACGGAAGCTCACATACTTCAGCATCGACCATACGGCCTCTGACATCCACTTGTACCTTCGTTCCGATTTCCTTGTATTCCCTTGGGATACGAGCCATTGCGATCGGATAATCGAAGAACGGGCACTTGGTTCCGGATGTCGTATATCCGACCTTTTCGCCGTTTACATAAACATCCTGATGTTCACGGGCGATTCCTCTGCCTGTGATCTTCAGGCCGACACGGACGACTGCTGGTTTGCCTGCTTCGATCATAGGTGCCTTACCAATAAAGTCTACCGGCTTCTTGAGTTTGATGGCAAACATGAGGCCTGCTTCTCTAGGTGAAATATCATCGTTCATCTCATGACCGTAGAGCGGCATTCCTGCTTCCATTCTCAATGTATCTCTGGCGCCGAGTCCGCAAGGAATCAATCCTTCATCCTTCCCTGCTTCATAGATGGCATCCCACATTTCAGGAGCCTTTGCAGCAGGCAGGTAGATTTCTACACCATCTTCACCTGTATACCCTGTTGTGGAGCAGATGCATGGAATTCCGGCTACTTCTGCACCGAACTTGGCATAATAGTACTTCTCAGGAATGCTGCCTTCGCTGCAGATTTTCCTGATGATGTCTTTCGCCTTAGGTCCCTGCACAGCAATCTGTGCGTACTGGGAGGAAACATCCGTGAAGGTCACATCCCCGAACTGATGATCGCACATCCACTTGTAGTCTTTATCCTTATTCGCTGCATTGACAACAATGAAATACTTTTCAGGATTCATTTTGTAGACGATAAGGTCATCAACCGTTCCGCCCTTCTCGTTGCACATTGGTGAATATCTCGCCTGTTCATCCACCATGTTCGTAAAATCATTTGTCAGAATCATGTTGAGATTGGCAAGTGCATCCGGCCCCTCACAGAGAATCTCTCCCATATGTGAGACATCGAACATTCCTGCCGCTGTTCTGACGGCCATATGCTCTTTGATGACGCCTGACGACTTGTACTGTACCGGGAGAATATACCCGCCGAACGGTACCATTTTGCCGCCATATTCCAGATGTTTTTCATACAGTGGAGTTTTCAGTTCCATAATTTCTCCTTTTTTGGTTTTATCACTTTAACTATCTAAATCAACACAGACGGTATTATACCACAAAACATAGACCTTTTTTAGTCCTTTTTTGCGAAAAATACACTACAAATTGGGGAATTATTTGATCTTTCTGGCTTCGATGTAGTATCTCTTGTCTTCCGCGTGACCCATTGAGAATGTTTTTCTTGGAAGTGCGCCGTCATTGATAACGGATCTGAACAGGTCGCCCTTATCCATCGCCGGCAGGAGAAATGCCATACAGCCAGGCTTCTGACCCAGTTCAATGGTGATTTCATCACCGTGAACGTAGTCGATCCCGATGCCATGTTCCTTGATGTATTTGTCAAGGAAGGACTGCAGTGTTCCTACTTCCAGCTGTGCCTTAGGCTCGGTCACTGTGAGATACTCGTCAACGCCTTCATACGCGTAACGAATGACATGACCTTCCCCTTTGCCGTCTACTGTAGATGGGTATTCTTCCTTAAAGGCCTTCAAAAGCGCTTCCGCATCAACATCGAACAGAACTCGATGAATCGGTTCAAATTCCAGTGCTTCATCGTAAAGATTTACGATTTCAACAAGCGCGTATCTTGATGGGAGCGTGTTCTCGCTGCCCGGTCCGAATTTCGCCTTTTCCTCTTCATAGAGCGCTTTGGCGGAAGCTAGTGAATGGTTACCGTCGCCTACCGCGAACAGAAGCGGCTGAGCGTCTGCCAGAGCTTCCAGGGCCTTGCATGCGCCCTCTTTCAATTCTTCCGGAACAAGCCAGGCCTTCGCGTGGCCGCCGCCTTCCATGAGGTCGAAATCGTAAATGACATCTTCACAGGCTGCGAGAGGCCCAATGACTGAATTTTGTACGTCGTCAATCAGGAGCATGACATGAGGAAGTTCGATTGCCGCATCCCTTCTGACTGCCTGTCTCGGCGGGATTCTTTCGAGCACCGTACCTTCCGTCGCTCTGACGAGGGATGTGCTGCCTTTGGAGTAATCATATTCTTCAAGGTCGATCTTACCGATCAGACCTCTTCTGATCTTACCGTCGCTCTGGACTCTCTCCAGATAAATCATGGAGTCAGGGTACTCCTGGAATACGCCTGTTTCCAGATATTCTTTCATGGTTGCATTGATTTTATCGATGTGTTCTTCCGTATGACCGTCGGAAAGCTGTGCTTCCGGCAGAATGATGCGGAATGTTGAAGGATTATCTCCAACTGTTTTCTCCACTCTTTCCCAGTATTCCGGCTGTGAAGTGAACTGGTCGCATGCTACGACTGCCCATGTTTCATAGTTGCCCTTTGCCGGCAGAAGAATATCTGCAGCAGAAAAACCTGTTTTACTCATTACGTTCCATCCTTTCACATCTATCTCTTGGATTCTAATAAAAAACAGAGGAAAAACATAACCTTTCCCTCTGTCAAAAACATCTTCAGAGTCCCGTCCGAATCTGATCCCTGGTACCTGAGAGTTTCAACGGTATTCCTGCCGTTTTGCCCCTTCGGTGCTTCGGCTTCCAGCCTGATAGAGCTGCAGCTAAGTCTCTCACAGATTCTTCATCCGGGCTGCTATTTACTTACAAGAAGATAATAGCATAATCTGATAGCTGAAACAACCGTTTATCATGCAAAATCACCACATAATGATGGCTCGAACCGGGCATACCGGCGCGCAGTATCCACAGGTTAAGCAGACATCATAATTGACATCGGCCAAGCCTGCATCATTGATGTAAATGGCCTTGTTCGGGCATCTCTCAACGCAGGAATAACAGGCTTCGCAGTCGCCCTGGTCGATGTGGATCTTCTTGCCTTTGGTCTCCGGCTGGTAATCATCCGGAAGTTCTCCTTCCGCGTATTTGATGATGTCGTCAACTTCAGATTTCTTTCCCATGCCGATCATGATCGAATGGCATCCCAGATCACGGACATAATTCAGGGACTTCATGTAGGTGTTTGTCAGATTTCCGCCGCCGAATGCTTTCATGGCGAAAACACCTTTCCCTGCATCCAAACATTTTCTGATGGCCGCTGCCATCTCTTCTGCCGTTCCCGGGCCATCGCCCTTTCTGATTCCCAGACCGGCGTAATTGATCAGCGGGAAAACGATGTCGCATTCAGGGATGTCCGCCATCATTTCCGTGATGTCCACATGATGGGTCGACACACCGATGGCGCCGACGATGCCTTTCTTTTTGTAATCGATCAGGCACTGCCAAGCTCCTGCCCTATCGGACCAATCCGGTTCCTGCCTGACTTCGTGCATTTTGAAGATATCGATGTGATCGATTCCCAGAGCATCGAGGCACTCCTGAATCGCGGCTTCCATCTCCTCATAAGAATGGTCCAGGCTCTTGCTGGCTATGATCGGACGATCCGGGTTATTCGAACTCAAATCAATATCTTTGAAGGCCTCCTTGATATACGGATAGGTCTCATAGTACTGCGCCGTATCAAAGAGCCGGATGCCTTTCTCATAGGCGTACTTGACGATCTTCGCGCCCTCTTCCAAAGGCAAATCAAGCTGGGTATAGCCGATAGTCAGCACACCCAGCCCGATTGGTGTTACAAATATATCTGTGTTTCCGAGTTTGTTCTTCTTCATAGATTACTCTTCTACCTGACAGCCGTGTTCGTGGGCGTCAGGATCTGTTTCAGGAACGTATCCTTCCAGTCCTTTGTAGGTCTTTCCGTTCTTTTCGGCATAATCATAGATTGCGTTTTTGATTGCATGCTCCGCCAGAACAGAACAGTGGATTTTGATTGCAGGCAGTCCGCCCAGTTCTTCCACGATTTTTTTGTTGCTGACTTCGAGTGCTTCATCGATGGTCATGCCTTTGATCATATCCGTCGCCATACTGGAAGAAGCGATCGCACTGCCGCAGCCATAGGTCTTGAACTTAGCGTCAGTGATGACGTCGTTGTCATCGACATTGATTGTGACCAGCATCATATCGCCGCAGACCGGGCTTCCGTAGATGCCCTTGCCATCAGGGTTCTCAATCTCACCCACATTATGAGGGTTCATGAAATGTTCCATTACTGTATCATTATATAAAGCCATTTTATTTCCATCCTTCCATACCGTTGACCGGTGATAATTCTCTAAGTTTAGCAACTATTTCTTTCAGTTTTTCCACGACGTAATCGATGTCCTCTTCTGTCGTGAAATCACCGACTGTAAAACGCACTGCACCGTTCGCCTTTTCAGGAGGAACATTGAGTGCATTCAGAACATGGGAAGTATCCAGTGATTCTGAGGAGCACGCTGATCCTGTGCTCACACTGATGCCGTTGGCATCAAGCAGAAGAAGAATGGATTCTCCCTCTACGAAGTCAAAGGAAATATTCAGATTTCCAGGATGTCTCTTCGTGAAATCCTTTGGACCATTGAGTGTGATATTCGGAATCTCAGCCTCGATCTTTTCCCAGAGCAATCTTCTCAGTTTATCGGAATGAGCAGCGTGTTCATAGAGATCACGCTTTGCCAGTTCTGCAGCCTTGCCGAATCCGACGATTCCCGCCGTATTCTCTGTACCTGCTCTCTTTTTCTTTTCCTGTGCTCCGCCGTGAACAAAGCTTGGAATGTTGATGCCAGCTCTCTTATATAAAGCGCCGATTCCCTTCGGCCCGTAGATTTTATGAGCGGACATGGAGATGAAGTCAACCCCTAATTCTTTGACATCGATCGGAATGTTACCGATGGCCTGTACTGTATCTGTATGGAAGAGAACATCATGGGCTTTTGCAATCGCAGCGAGTTCCTTGATCGGCTGTATCGTTCCCACTTCATTGTTTACCATCATAATGCTCACGAGGATCGTGGTGTCTTTGATCGCAGCTTCCAGATCAGCCGGAGAAACGAATCCCTCGCTGTCCACATCGAGGTATGTCACTTCCACACCATGCTTTTCAAGATACTGGCAAGTATGAAGTATGGCGTGATGCTCAATCTTCGTTGTGATGATGTGATTGCCCTTGTTTTTGCGTGCGTCAGCGACTCCTTCGATAACCCAGTTGTCAGCCTCCGTGCCGCAGGATGTAAAGAAGATTTCCCTTTCTTCTGCGTTGATCAGATCCGCAACCTGCTGTCTGGCCTTCGTCAGGCCGTCTTTTGCTTCCAGTCCGGGCGCATAAAGACTCGATGGATTACCGAACTTTTCTGTAAAGTACGGAATCATTTCCTTCACAACTTCTTCCTTAACAGGAGTCGTTGCCGAATAGTCCATATAGACGTTTCTCATGTACTGTATCTCCTTAGTTTAATCTATACTCATTAGGTCTAGATAATATTATACCTTTTTAGTCCTATTTGCAAGCTCTTCTTTTAATTCTTCTTCTGAAAGATCTTCCACGAATCTGACATTGTCCAGCTGGGCTTTCATACTGCCCCGGATCGCTGCCAGATAGTCCTTGTAAAGTGCCTTCTGCTCTGCCTGTTCCTCTGCTGTCAGACCTTCGGCTTTCTTCTTTGCTGCCAGTTCGTTGATTCGATCGATCATTTCCTTTGTTACTGCCATAATGACCTCCACTGTTCAACTTCGTATTCAAACTTCGGCATGGTGCGCATCTTGAACAGATTCATCGTATGCTTCTTGTCGATGCGTTCCTTTGCTACAGAATCCTCGCATACGCCTTCTCTGATGTATCTGTCGAGAACCGCATACGTGAATCCAAGATTGTCTTCATCTGTTTTCCCCTGCAGCCCGTCAATTGGAACTTTGTCCACGAACATGGATGGAAGATTTAGTGCCCTGCCTACCGCTTTGACCTCCTGCACTGTCAGCATGCTGAGCGGACTGAAATCACCGGCGTTATCGCCGTATATGGTGTTGTAACCGACATAGTCTTCTGACAGGTTGCAGGTATTTGCAACGCGGCCGTTGACTGTCTGAGATGTTGCATAGAGCATGGTCATCCTGACTCTCGGCGGGATATTTGTCTTCGTCTGTACAGAGACCTCTCCAAATGCTGCCTCAACCTGTTTCTCGACGGCGTCACAGGCCTCTCCTACATTCACTTCGATTCCTCTGATGCCAAGATGGTCGATCAGCGCTCTGGCAACATCGATATCAAACTGATATCCTCTCGGCATCATTACGCCGACTACACGGTCTTTTCCAAGGGCTTCCGTGCAAAGAGCAGCCACAACGGAGCTGTCCTTTCCGCCGGAGATCCCGATGACGGCGTTGCAGCCTTTGCCGTTGATCTCGAACCATTCTCTGATCCATGCGATGATATCATTTTTGACTTTTTCTGCATCAAACATCTTATTTCTCCTATCTATTTTCCTTCTTCCACTGCTCTGATCAGAGCTTTCAATATATGTCCGGAATTGATTCTAAAAGCCTCATAAGGCTGTTCGGACTCTTTAAGCGGCGTCCAGTATCTCACGAGATAATTCGCCAGCATCTCATCCTGGGAAAGACCACGGCGCATCATTTCATCGACATAATCGATTTTGCTTTGACACTCTTTCCGGAACAGAGCGAAATACTCTTTGTTCATCTCCTGCGGAATCATGCCAAAGTGCGAAAGACATATGTACACCGGATGCAGACTTTCACATTTATAGCTCGATGCAACAGAGTCCAAAAAACTCTTCAAACACGGCGTATGGACATAATCGTCACCCTCCAGAATCCCTGTGCTTTCACTCGTGAACAAAAGCCCCGGAGGATCCAGATAATAGCTTAAGGAGCAATCCGTATGCCCTTTTGTTTCATACGCAATAATCGTTTCTTTACCGAGAGACAGTGTGTCGCCGTCCCCCATGACGACATCGACCTTAAGCGGATCCATCTTCAGCGGCGTATTGTTACCGGGCGTATAGAGCGCCCTTGCTTCTTCTCCCAGTTCCCGAATGAGCTTTCTGGCGTTTTCACGGCTCAACACATTCTGGCATTTCTCGCTTCCGAAGACAACAGCCTCCGGAAAACGCTCCAGAATATAAGGCAGTCCTCCGATATGATCATAATGAGAGTGACTAAGGAGAATATAATCCAACTTAATGCTGTCAATTCTCCCCTGCGCTTTCAGCTGCTTGAGCACTTCAGCGATGTTGTCAGCCGTTTGTTCTCCGCAATATGCCATGCCGCAGTCATACAGTGCTATCTTCTCACTTCCAATGATGAGCAGCGCTTCACCGCCGCGTCCGGATGTGACCTTGAAAATGTCCGCGGGGAAGCGGAACCGGTCAAAGTCCTCTCCGAATCGTTCGTATAATGCAATATCTATATTGGTTTCTGTTGTCCTCATTCTAGTCTGTTTTCCTTTGTATTTTTGAATTCTCCATAGGTGAAGAATGCAAGCCCTACCCAAACGATTGCAAAGGCAATAAACTGCACCAGGTCGAATGGTTCTCTCATGAAGAAGATGCCAATTACCAGAGATATAGATGGTGACAGGTACTCCAGCAGTCCGACCATAATGAGCGGAATCTTCGTTGCCGCATCTGCGAAGAATGACAACGGAGCTGCCGTAAGAATACCGCAGCACAGAAGAAGCAGGTACTTCCCCGGTGTCGCAACGCCCAATGCGCCGTTGCCAGTGCATTCGAGCCAGATGACCACCGCCAGCGCTGCCGGCATCAGAAAGAGTGTTTCCAAAAATACGGACATGATCGCAGGCAGGTCGAAATGCTTCTTCAAAGCTGCATAAGTAGCAAATGTAAGAGCCAGACCCAGTGCAATGCCCGGTATCTGTCTGAAGTGCACGAGAAGTACAACCAATCCAGCCAACGCAAACAGGAAAGCAACTAATTTGAAACCTGTCAGTCTTTCACGGAAAAATACAATTCCCAGAACGCAGACCATAAGCGGCTCGATATAGTACCCGACACAGGTCTGAATGACATGATCTGCATTGACCGCCCAGATGTAGATGCTCCAGTTAGCAGTAATCAGAAGTCCTGCCAACGGAAATCTGAGTGCACTGTTCATGATGCCTGGGCCTTTGGGTCTGAGCTGCTCTTTTACAGGCTCCAGTCCGTAAATTTTCAGCGTAGCGATACCTGACACAAACCCGACGAGAAAAATCCTGTAAAAAATGATGACCCAGGAGTCTATGGGCCGCAAAGCCTGCCAGTAAATCGGCAGAAAACCCCAGAGCACATCGCAGCTGAGCATGGAAATCACGCCGGTTATATACGTTTTATCGTGTTTCCTCTCCATCATCCTCTAATTCAGGTCTTCATCCTGATCGACTGAGCTGATCAGGTCGGAGAATGACATTTCGTAGTAATCGATATCATAATCCAGTGCCATGGAAAAATCGAAGGCGTATTCCTCACCGTTGAGCCTTCCGGCTCTGGCTGTTGCGATGGCATCTCTGACGCTCTGTTCATACTCACGGCCAAAGATACCTGCCTCCTCCTCTTCTTTGACAAGTACGGATACGACTGAGTCGTAAACATACCAGTTTCTGAAGCGGTAGAATCTGTCTGTGAAATTGCGGAATGTCTCAGGATCATCATCGGAGATGCTTCTGATGACACCCGTCAGTTCCATTCTGATCTGCTCCAGCAGAGAGAACAATTCGCTGTAATCCTCAGGAATCCCATCGGTAATATCATTGAAGTACTCGTCCAGCAGTTCAGCAACCGCATTCCGATCGACTTCTTCAAACAACTTAAGCAGCGCATCGTAATCGATGTGCTCATCACTTTCAATCAGGTCAGCTATCTCTTCAAAATATCGAAGCTCAGCGCCGTTTTCGATATCAAGGTATTCAATCAAATCCTTGTAGTTCATCTGGTGATCTCCTTTTCGAGGTCAAAATTGAGAAATTTGACCTTTGTCTCTTCTTCTTTGAATATTTTATCGATCATGTTGATGAAGTTTTCGCTCAGGTCGCTTGCGTAGAACACGTTTGTAAAATCGGACCCTGACGCAAATCCATCTCTGTCATCCAGTACCTCTCTGATTCTTCCAACGACAATATCCGACGGATTGATGATGTCCAGGTTCGGATAGAGCCGTTCGATGTTCTTTTTGATGAGCGGGTAATGGGTGCAGCCAAGCACGATTGCATCCAGATTATTGTCGTTGACAAAGGAATCCATATAGTATTTGATCGTGAGGTCCATAATCTCATTGTCAATGATGCCCTCTTCAATCAGTGGCACAAAGGCAGGACAAGGAGTCTCAACGATGTCGAGTTTCTCGTTGTACATGTGAATCATGTTTTTGTATGCATGTGAAGTGATTGTGACCTTTGTCCCGATCACACCGACTTTATCCTTGACTCCCCGGTAAGTACCGACGTATCTTGCAGTCGGTTCAATGATGCCGATAATCGGCGTCTGCGGGAATCTCTGCTGCAGATCATAGACGCAGGTTGCGCTGACCGTATTGCAGGCGATGACGATCATCTTCACATCTGACTTCACCAGAAAGTCAGCGATTTCCATGCTGAAACTGCGTATGGTTCTGGTTGCCTTTGAACCGTACGGCGTTCTGGCTGTATCGCCGAAGTATATGATTTTCTCCTCAGGCAGCTCCCTCATGAGATAAGGGATGCATGTCAGCCCGCCGAGTCCTGAATCAAAGAAGCCGATAGGCCTATTGTCCATATTTTACGTATCCTCTCTGTTATTGAATAATCAACTCAAGTATTATACAATATGACAGGATTAAAGTAAAACAATTGCGGAGGGAAAAATGGGCTCAAAAAAACTGAAGACAAGAGATAAAATCGACCCGAAGTACAAGTGGAACATCGAAGCCATGATCAGCGATGAAAGCACCATCGATCCGGATCTTGAAAAGATCAGGAAACAGGCTGATCAATACGCCGCGAAATTCGCAGGTCACCTAGGAGACAGCGCTGACATGCTTTACGATGCTTTTGCATCCATGGACAAACTGATGCGTAAGCTTGAGAAAATCTATGTCTATGCGCATATGAGACGCGATGAAGACAATTCCAACAGTCTCTATCAGGGAATGACAGACAAGACCAAGGCAGTAATCGCCTATGTTTCTGCACGGGTGTCCTTCTTCACGCCGGAACTCCTATCCATCAAGAAGAAGACTCTTCTTGGGTTCATCGAGGAGAATCCGAAGCTAAAGACTTATGAATTCGCGATTCTTGACTCGCTCCGCCGCAAGCAGCATGTCCTTGGACGCAAGGAGGAAACGGTACTCGCTCAAATCGGCGAGATCACAGGAGCAACCAATGACATCTTCACCATGCTGAACAATGCTGACATCAAATTCAAGGACGCCGTTGACAGCAAGGGAAAAAACCACCCTCTTTCCCACGGGACATATATCAAGTACATGGAATCCAAGGACCGCGAACTGCGCAAGTCCGCCTATAACTCCATGTACGATTCCTTTAAGAATCTTATCAACACCATATCCGCCGCGTATAGCTACAACACCAGAACAGATGTTGTAACAGCTCGCATACGCAACTACGGTTCTTCCAGAGAAGCTGCCCTCTCCGGTGACAATATCCCGGGCGAGGTATATGACAATCTCGTTAGCGTTGTAAACGAGAACTTGCCGTCCATGCATAGATACGTGCAGCTCAGAAAGGAACTGCTCGGCGTGGATAAAATGTACATGTACGACATGTATGTTCCGCTCATCAAGGTGCCTGACTGGAAGGTATCATTCGAAGAAGGTCTGGACATCATGCGTGAAGCCTTACAGCCATTAGGCAAAGACTATATCAACAAGATGAACAAAGGCATAGAGCAAGGCTGGATCGATGTATATGAGAATCAGGGTAAAACCAGCGGAGCCTACAGCTTCGGCTGCTATGACAGCTACCCTTACATTCTGCTCAATTACACAGATACGCTGAAGGATGTCTTCACTATCATCCATGAGATGGGTCACTCCATGCACTCCAGATACACAAGAGCCGCGCAGCCGTACATCTACGGCAGTCACTCCATCTTCACGGCAGAAACGGCTTCTACTGTGAACGAAGCGCTTCTCATGAACTATCTGCTGGGTAAGGAAACAGATAAGCGCATGCGAAAGTATCTGCTGAATATGTATCTTGAAGAGTTCCGCACGACGCTCTTTAGGCAGACCATGTTCGCGGAGTTTGAAGATATTACCCACAAAGCAATTGAAGCGGGTCAGGTTCTTACCGGCGATTGGATGTGCGAAGAGTATCAGGCGCTTAACGACAAGTACTATGGCCCTGCTGTTGAACGTGATGATACCATCAGATATGAGTGGGCCCGTATTCCGCATTTCTACAATGCGTTCTACGTATATAAATATGCTACCGGCTACTCCGCAGCAACGGCCATCAGCTCCGATATCCTCAGCGAAGGCAAACCGGCTGCGAAGAGATATATTGAATTCCTCAAGACGGGTGAATCTGATTACCCTATTGAGCTCCTGAAAATAGCAGGCGTGGATATGTCCAGCCCTGAACCGATCAGAAAAGCGATGGATAAATTTAATGAACTGCTTGATGAATTTGAAGGATTGGTAAAATAAATGAAGACTGGAATTATTTCACTGTTTACAAATGAGACAGAGCGTTCAACCGGCGTTGAAAACGAACTGCAGAAAAAACTCACCGCCCGCGGCTATGAAGTCGTGGAAGGTTTTCATGAAGATGCGGAACTGCTGATTTGCATCGGCGGTGACGGCGCCTTCCTGAGAACCATGCACCGCTGCGGGATTCCTGAGACACCTATCGTCGGAATCAACACCGGTCATCTTGGTTTCTTCCAGGAAGTATGGCCGGAAGATTTCGATGTTTTTCTCGAGGATTATGAACTTGGGAATTATACGATACAAAAACTCGGAACGGTTATGGGCATCGCTACGACTGCAGATGGAAAGAAGGACACGCATATCGGTCTGAATGAGCTGGCTGTCACAGGCAGCAAATCCTATTCCATCCATCTGGATCTTTCTATAGGCGGCAAACCGATCGAGAAGTTCAGCGGCGACGGTATTCTCGTTGCCACATCAGCAGGCAGTACTGCTTACAACTACTCTCTGGGCGGTTCCATCGTCGATCCAAGACTCAACGCCCTTCAGGTGACCCCTCTTGCGCCGATGAACACAACCGCTTTCAGATCCTTCACATCCAGCATCATGCTCCCATCGGATCTGACGCTGGGCATCGTTCCTGAGGAATCAGACAAGGTCATTTACATCCATAATGACGGTATTGAAACAGCCTATTCGAACCTCAAGGAAATCGAGGTCCGCACCTCTGAAAAATGTGTCAATCTGATACGATTCAGCGACTATGACTTCTGGAGTAAAGTAAAAGACAAGTTCCTCTAATGACTCAATTTCGCCACATTGTGACAAGTGAAGACGAAGGCAAGGAAGTACGCCAGATCACGCGGGAGTACTTCGATTTTTCGGCGCGCCTGCGCAACCGGATCAAGCGTGAGAAACTCACCATGAGAAACGGTGCTCCCACAGAAGGATGGCACAAAGTCAACGCAGGCGATGAAATCAGCATTACACTCCCTGATGAGCACAGCAACTTCCCGCCGGAAGACATCCCTCTCGACATCGTATTTGAAGATGATGATCTCATGATCATTAACAAACAGCCTGGCATCGTCGTGCATCCAACGAAAGGTCATCCCTCAGGAACATGCGCCAATGGTCTGGCGAACTATATGGAGAAAACCGGAAATGTCTTTAAGATTCGTTTTGTGAACAGACTGGACAGAGATACTTCAGGACTCCTGATTGTAGCGAAAAACGCCTACTGCCAGAACCATATTACAGATCAGATGAGAAAAAATCTCATTCATAAGAAGTACATTGCCATCGTCAAAGGCGAACTGGCCGCTGAGTCCGGCACGATCGATCTTCCAATCGGAAGACCCGACCCGGAAGACGTAAAAAGAGGCGTCACATCAGACGGCGCCCCTTCTGTTACTCTTTATGAAGTGGTACAGCACCTCAAGTGTCATACCCTTGTTTCTCTGCTGCTTGAAACCGGCAGGACGCACCAGATCAGAGTGCACATGTCCCACATCGGACACCCCGTTCTTGGTGATACCCTGTACGGCGGAGAAGACCCTCTTCTCATCGACCGCCAGGCGCTTCATGCTGCCAGCCTTTCGCTCATCCACCCCATTACGAAAGAAAGAGTGGAGTTCAACGCTCCCATACCGGAAGATATGTGGTCGACAATCCAAAAACTGAGCTTATGATCATGCGCCGATAATATCTGAAATCGGCTTATCTTTCAGCTCCTGTTCGAGAATCTTCTGAATGCGCTCAAGTTCCGTATGCATTCTGCACGGAATATCATCGGTATTCCTGCCGCAGTCTTCCTTCATGCAGTGAACGATCGCAAGATCCTCCTCTGTCAGACTGACGATGTCATAGACCGTCAGGTCATCCAGTTTTTTGTTCAAATAATACCCGCCTTCTTTACCTCTCTCTGATTTGACGATTCCGCCCTGCTCCAGCTCGCGGATGATTTTGTAAGCAAAGGCTTTCGGGATATCTTCCTTCTCACAGATTTCACGGACATTATGTGTCTTTCCATCGCGCAGCGCTCTGCAAACTCTCAATGCGTAATCGCTTCTTTTTGTTATGATCATATGCTTCTCCTGATAGTACTCCTAATTCAATTCCTTATATACCTGCCCTGCTTTCGGGGTTCTGCCTGTTCTGTATTTTATCAGTTCACTGACTGTGACTGTCTGATACCCGTTTTCCTTAAGCCACGGGACGATCAGTTCCGTCGCTTCCGCTGACTCGCTATAGATGGAATGCATGAGAATGATTTTGCCGTCCAGACTCTTCGCTTTTTTGACTGTATTAAATATGGCTTCCGGATCCCGGCTCTTCCAATCCATGGTATCAAGTGACCATAAAATCTGTGCCATTCCAGTCTTCTTCAGCACCCTGTCATTGAACGCGCCGTATGGCGGTCTTGCAACTACCGGATCCACACTGCAGTATTTGTGGATGACCGCATTCGTTTTTTTGATCTGGCTCATGACCTGCTTGTTGTCAAGCTGTGAAAGCACTGGATGATTCCATGAGTGATTTCCAAGTTCACAACCGATTTTTACAGCTCTGAGAGCCGACTCATGATCGTTTTTCACTCTGTTGCCAAGATAGAAAAATGTTGCAACACTTCCGTTACTCTCAAGCACATCAAGGATCTTGGTTTCTGTTTTTGTATACGGTCCGTCATCGAATGTCAGCGCGACCATCGGCTTATTCTTATCTATGTAGCGTTCCAGCACCTCCGGTCTGATCGCCGACCCGATGATGGTCTGCGGGATACTCATTTCAGGCGTTCCCTCGCCTTCCTGCAGAACTGTCCCTTCATCAAAGAAGAAGGTCACCTGTTCTGAAGTCACAACAAACTTGTTGAAGTTGTCATCTGTGCTGTCGATATAATCCTTCCAGTTCTCAGACAGTTGCTTCTTGCTGAAAGTCTTACTGAAATACTCTTCTGCGTAATCCCTTGCCTTGCCTTTGTAGTTGACATTCATGACCTGCAGAGGATCCGCGACTCTGTGCGTATCCGGATGGAAGAGATAGGTGTCTACAGATGAGGATGCTCTTCTCATATGGCGTCCATCAGCTATGTATGTGCTGTAATGAATCACTGCGCTGACAGCACCATTTTCTGCAGTGTATGCCGCTGTGTCGATCAGAAGAGCTTTGGCGTCTTGATTTTTTTCTGAAATGGTATCAATCTGCCGGTCCAGAAAGCTCTTCGTATCTCCATCCACCCAATCGCCGCGTCTGACTGCAATCGACGTTTCCTCACTGAAATGGTATTCTCTGTCATCGACTCCGCTATTCGGACAGACACTGTCAGTTTCAAAAGCATCATCTGCAAAGGCAATAAACTCTTCTTCGGTCTCAAATATGTCCGATGAGAACAGTTTGACCAACCCGAAACAAAGACAAGCTGCAGCTGCAAGCACAATCAAAAGAAGTGCCAACTTCCTTGCCGCCGCTTTGTTCTTTCTCTTCTTCGCTCTGTCTTTCTGCCTTCTGTTTTCTTCCCGGATGGCTTTCGCCATCCTTTCATCTAAATCGCTGTCAAATCTATTGTTCAAGCTGTTTCCTGCTGTTTCTTTCAAAATTGTACCTCAATACTCCAATTTAGATTATTATAACATAAGAATCTTATCCGAACTGTATTTTTTGTGTTATAATAATTGAGAAATTATTTACAAATCATTAATACGTTAAGGAGAACATACAATGAAAAGTTTTATCAGTGAATTCAAGGAATTTGCCCTTCGCGGAAACGTGATGGACATGGCAGTTGGTATCATCATCGGCGCTGCATTCACAGCCATTGTCACCGCATTGGTCGATAACATCATTTCACCAATCATCGGCATGTTTGTGAAAGTTGACTTCAACCATCTGGTTGCGACGGTCAACGGTGTTGAACTCCAGTATGGTGCTTTCATCATGGCCATCGTCAATTTCGTCATCGTTGCACTGGTACTGTTCTGCATCATCAAAGCAATGAACAAGGCCGCATCTATGAATAAGAAAGAAGAGGCCGAAGAAGAACCGACCACCAAGGAATGTCCATTCTGTTTGCAGGAGATTCCTATCAAGGCGACAAGATGCCCTCACTGCACTTCACAGCTGGACGAATAATCACCTGATTACAAAAAACGAAAAACAAAAGACGGCTGGTTAACAGCCGTCTTTTTGGTGCGGATAAGAGGATTCGAACCTCCACCGAATTGCTCCGACACGGACCTGAACCGTGCGCGTCTGCCAGTTCCGCCATATCCGCATGACTTCTCTATTATACATTATGAAAAAATTATTGCAAGATGTTTTTTCAAATAATCTATATCATTTTCAAGATTATTTATGGACCCGGGCAAGACATAAGCCGGGTTCTGTATCTGACAATCATCTATCTCGACATACCGTTGCCGGCATGCTCCAGCGACCTACCTTCCGGGCGGCAGCGGGCAACTGCCCGGCCAAAGCCGTACGCCCTTTCTGGTCTTGCTCCGGATGGGGTTTACACGAGACATATGTTACCATACATCCCCGTGAGCTCTTACCTCACGATTTCACCCTTACCGCAAATGCGGCGGTATGTTTCTGTTGCACTTTCCCTATAGTTACCTACGCCGGACGTTATCCGGCATCCTCGCCCTGCGGAGCCCGGACTTTCCTCACAGCGCCGAATGCGCTGCGCGATTGCCTGTCTTACCCGGATCAGTAAATATGATCACAATGTATATGGATTTGTATCAGCCTCAGCCATTATAACATCCATGTCAAGATGATAATCAAGCACTTTCTGTTTGAGCTGCCGAGCCATATTCTCTGTAAAGATCTTCTCTGTTCCGTAATGACCGGCGTCGATGACAGAGATGCCGGCTGCCTTTGCATACTGCGCTTCATGAAGTTTCAGATCTCCTGTAATGAAGAGGTCGCATCCAGCTGCTGCGGCCGACGGAATATAGCTTCCTCCTGCCCCTGTGCAAAGTCCGACCTTCTTCAGCATGTCTTTGCCCCCGTCGACGCATCTGATATAGTATTCCGGAAGTAAAAGGCATTTTTCCACATGTCTGCAGGCTTCCTCGAAACTCATTGCCTCAGGCAGATATCCTCTCCACTCCTCACTCATCGATCCTGGCTCAACATCAGTCAGCCCCAGAAGCTTCGCCAGATAGGCGTTGTTCCCCTTAGCTGCAAAATCAAAGGACAGATGCGCGGAATAAACACTGATTCCCTCTCTGATCGCTTCGTGAATATATCTGCCGGGATAATCATTGTAATTGATGTACGACTCTGGTTCAAAGATCAGCGGATGATGGGTCAGAATCATATCTGCGCCTTTTTCCTCTGCTTCCTTCAAAACATCCTTGTTGATTTCCAGACATACCAGCACCCTATGAATATCTTCGGCGCCGCTGAATATCTGGGGACCGGAATTGTCAACATCCCGATAGGCTTCTGTAGGAGCAATCTCCTCCATCAAGCTGATAAAATCTCTATACTTCATAACCGTAACTCCTGAAATAATCGATGCGTCGTTCAACATTGTGCAGTTCGCAGTCTGAAACATTGCTGCTGCGGCGCATACCTTCCAGTATTTTCTGTTCTATACCAAGTTTGACTGCAGCATAGTCTCTTGCCAGTTCTGGTTGAGATAACAACATGTCTTTCGGCAGATCCCAGCATGGGTCATCCTGTGCAGGTAATGTGTCTGAGAGGTCCGTATCGCCGTTTTTAGAGCTTTTAGGCGGTAAAACGGTAATTACCTCACAAATAAATTTGCCTTCCCTCACGAGCTGATTTTTAACAATGCTGAATCCATTGGAAACCAGCCAGTATCTCAAATGGGCTGCGTGGTTCCTCGGTTGGAATATATATTTGCTGAAAGAGCACGTTTTCTCCATGTCAGCGGCGAGGATATCATGGATCAGAAGACCGCCCATTCCAGCTATCACTACAGCATCAACTTCCCCGGACTTAAGAACTTTCAACCCGTCTCCCGCTCTGAAATCCAGCTCTCGACCGAACTGGTATGCGCCGGCGGCTGCCTTTGCCTTCGCGAGAGATGGTTCGCTGATATCGCACATGATCACGGATGGGGATATTCCGTTCTCCCAAAGATATAATGGCAAAAAACCATGGTCGGTACCTATATCGGCCATGGTCTCGCCTTGCTTGATTTCATCTGCAATCATCTGCAGTCTGTCAGTCAGTCCATTCATAGTAATCCCGCTGAATGCGCCCTGTTCATTACTCGAGATAGTCCTTGAGTTTCTTGCTTCTGGTCGGATGTCTGAGCTTCCGCAGCGCCTTGGCTTCGATCTGTCTGATTCTCTCACGTGTTACGTCAAACTCCTTGCCCACTTCTTCCAGTGTTCTGGCACGTCCGTCTTCCAGGCCGAATCTGAGCTTGAGTACTTTCTGTTCTCTTTCTGTAAGAGTGTTCAGAACCTCAACGAGCTGTTCTTTAAGCATACTGAACGCAGCTGCTTCTGCAGGAGCAGGTGCATCTTCATCCGGAATGAAGTCTCCGAGATGACTGTCTTCCTCTTCGCCGATCGGTGTCTCAAGTGATACCGGTTCCTGCGCGATCTTGAGGATTTCTCTGACCTTCTCTACTGTAATGCCCATCTCTTCTGCAATTTCGTCAGGGGTCGGCTCACGGCCGTTCTCCTGAAGGAGCTGACGGGATACTCTTATGAGCTTGTTGATGGTTTCAACCATGTGGACAGGGATTCTGATGGTTCTGGCCTGATCGGCGATGGATCTGGTGATCGCCTGTCTGATCCACCATGTGGCGTATGTACTGAACTTATATCCCTTGGTGTAATCAAACTTGTCGACTGCCTTAATCAGACCGAGATTACCTTCCTGAATCAGATCGAGGAACAGCATTCCTCTGCCGACATACTTCTTGGCGATGGAAACAACCAGACGGAGATTCGCTTCGCAGAGTTTCTGCTTAGCGTATTCATCCCCCTGCTCCATCCTCTTGGCCAGTTCCACTTCTTCCTCTGCTGACAGCAAAGGCACTTTGCCGATTTCCTTGAGGTACATACGAACCGGATCGTCCACGGCAACGGTTTTGGAAATTGTAGCTTCCAGATCGATTTCCTTGATCTTAGGATCCTTCTCGAGCTGCGCTTTTATTTCCGGATCTTCTTCTTCCTGATCGATCTTATCCAGCTCGCTGCTGTCCGGTTCTTCTTTGTCCGCGACTACGGCAATACCTGTTCTTTCCAGATAATCGTAGATGTCTTCAATCTGGTCTTTGTCAAATTCAATACTGTCGATCTTATCGCCGACTTCGGAGAATGTAAGTGAAGAAGCGCCCTTTTCCTCTGCAAGCTCCTTCAGGTCATTCATCGCTTCAAGCTTGACTCGCTCAGAAACACCTTCGTTTGCATCTTCTTCATTCTTGATTGCGATGATTTTCTCTCTGAACCGTTCCAGTTCCGTCTTTTTCTTGTTGTTTGTACCTTTCGCCATTTTCTCACCCTATCCTTTAATTGATCTCTGTATCTCAATCTGTCTCTGCATCAGTTTCGCTGCTTCCTGCTTGTCTATCTCAGGATCCCGCAGTCTTGCCGTTATTCGATCAGCTTCTCTGGTCAGTTTTCGGTTCCTGATAAATCTGATGCAGTCTTCATATATGTCCTTTTCTCTATCTCCGGGAATCACCTTCGATGTGATCGTATTCAGCAACTGTGAACATTCGATATCGATCTGGTCTGTGATACGACTCATATCGAGGGGCCGTTCTCCCTTATCAACAGCCTTGATGGCTGCGTAGATACTGCTGCTTATCCTGTCACGGAAGACATCATCCTTAATATCTTCCGGCAGTTTCACGAAATCACTGTCGATCAGCATCAGTTTGAGCAGTTCCTGCTCCGCTTCGCTGATTTCATCCTCTGCAGATTGCTCTCTGCCGATGATGGCTGCAAACGCGCTCTGATTCTGGTTGTCTTTCCCGCTTTCGTATTCCCTTCTGATCGCCTCTTCCGAAATGCCAGTTTCCTCAGACAGTCTGCCCAGATACATATCCGCCTCAACAGGCTTCATTCCCTTCAGAATCCTGATTGCGTCTCTGATGTATCTCAGCTTTTGCTGATTGTCTGTGATATCGTATATCTCTGCTGCCTTCTTCAGCTTGAAATCGCCAAATGGAAGCGCTTCATCAGCCAGTTTCAAATAAGCATCTCTGCCCTTTGCTTTAATGAACTCATCCGGGTCCTTCCCGTCTGTGACGACGAGCACCTTCGCTCTCAGATCTTCGCCATACAGGATATCCAGACCCCTGAGGGCTGCTTTCTGTCCGGCTGCATCTGCGTCATAGGAAAGGATCACTTCTGATGTATATCGCTTGATCAACCTTGCCTGGTTTTCGGTCAACGCCGTTCCGAGAGAAGCAGATACGTTTCTGATCCCTGCCTGGTAAAGAGAAATCACATCCATATACCCTTCAACCAGGATGATTCTGTCTTCCTTCTTGACGTAATCCTTCGTTACATTCAGAGCGTATAGGTTATTCTTCTTCTGAAATACAGAGGATTCTTTGGAATTCAGGTACTTCGGCTCGCCATCGGCAATGATTCGACCGCCAAACCCTATGACCTTGCCTCCCGTATTGATGATCGGGAAGATCACTCTCCCCCTGAATTTGTCGTAGTATCTGCCGTCCTTCTCGGAGGAAAGCCCCACTTCGACAAGTCTGGCCGGGTCAATACTCTGGTTCACAAGGTGATCCGTAAGACTCGTCCATTCCTCATCAGCATAGCCTATCCCAAAGGTGTTGAGCGTTTCGTCGGAGATGCCTCTGCGGCGCATGTATGTGTATCCGGGATTGTTGTGTTCCCGCAGCGCTCTGTAGAAGAATCTGGCGGCAAGTCTGTTGATCTCATAGTATTCCTTGCTGTGTGCGCTGCTCTGATCGTTCTTCTTCAGCTCAATGCCGTATTCCTTGGCGAGAAGCTCCATCGCCTCCATAAAATCAAGGCTGTAATACTTCTGGACGAAACTGATGACATCCCCGCCTTCACCGCAGCCGAAGCACTTATAAGACTGTCTCGTCTCATCAACAGAAAAAGAAGGTGTCTTCTCATTGTGAAAAGGACAAAGCCCCTTATAAGAGCTTCCTGCCTTTTTCAGAGTCACAACTCTGCCAATGACATCTACGATGTTACACCTGCTTTTTATCTCGTCAACGTTATTAAAATTATACGATCTGCGATTGATAGCCACATCTACCCCTTATAGTTTACTCTTATACTTATAACTACGTCAGAAGTAGGGCTAATCCTTTTTTTATTTCATAATACTCAGATATGTATTTTCTGCATACCGGTCGGTCATCCCTGCGATGTGGTCCTTTACAAGTTCCTCCACAGAACAAACTCCCGCTAAATCAGGGAATTCTGCAATGATGAGCTCCGGGTTGTCATTATAATAGCGAAACAGTGAACCGATGATCTCCTCAATTTTCTCCATTTCTTCAGCGCTCTTCACCTTTTCATTGTGGTAGACATTTTCAAACATATAGGCCCGCAGCTTGTTCATGGCAGCAAGCATTTCGTCACTCAGGCAGATTTCAGGAGAATTCTCACTATTTGCAATCATATTCTTGACCAGAGTATCTATTCTCTTCTTGTGGGAGTCCCCCAGAATGCTCACGCAATCCTGCGGAAGATCCTTCTCTGTGATCACACCGCTCCTGATGGCATCATCAATATCATGGTTGATGTAGGCAATTCTGTCACTCGTCTTCACAACCTGTCCCTCAGGCGTAAACGGCATGACCGGCCCAGTGTGATTCAGGATTCCGTCCCTTACTTCTGCGGTCAGGTTCATTCCTCTTTCAGAGCCATGAAATTCAAGGACGTCTACGACACGGAGACTCTGCTCATTGTGTCGGAAGCCTTTACTGTATAGTTTGCTCAGAACCTGTTCGCCGCTGTGTCCGAACGGAGTATGTCCAAGATCATGCCCCATGGCAATGGCTTCCGTCAGGTCCTCATTCAGTCCCAGCGCCCTGGAAATGGTTCTTGCAATCTGGGAAACCTCGATGGTGTGTGTCAGCCTTGTCCTGTAATGGTCTCTTTCCGGTGCCAGAAAGACCTGTGTTTTATGCATCAGGCGCCGGAATGCTTTGGAATGGATGATTCTGTCTCTGTCCCTCTGGAAGTCCGTTCTGATGTCGCACTTATCCTCGGCCTTTGCTCTTCCCTTCGTCTCTGCTGCCTTTGTCGCAAAGGGTGAAAGGTATTCGTATTCACGTTTTTCGATATCAGTTCTTATAATCATGCTATACTCCGGTCGATCCGAATCCCCCGGTTCCTCTTACTGTGTCGGACAACTCATCTGCCGGCTCAATCTCTGCCTGCACGATCGGTGAAATGACCATCTGTGCGATCCTGTCTCCATTTTCGACTGCAAAAGCATCCTGACCCAGATTGATCAGCGCCACGATGATCTCACCACGGTAATCGCTGTCGATGGTGCCCACGCCGTTGACGAGACCGATGCCGTGCTTTGCAGCCAGGCCGCTCCTGGCTCTGATCTGCACTTCATACCCCGGCTCAAACTCCATAAAGAGCCCTGTGGGAATCATCTTCCTCTCTCCGGGTTTGATGATCACCGGCTGTTCCAAATAGGCACGGATATCCATACCCGCTGATCCTTCTGTCTCGTATGACGGATAGATTCCTGAAAGACTATTGATTCTTACTTTCATCAATAAGCTCCTTTATGTTCAGCTCTTTGCCGGTTATGACAGCTGCGCAGTATTGATCAAGATCGCCAACCATTTCGGCAGCCTTCAGAATGTCGCTGCAGGTGACGGCGTTGTACTTCTCAATGGATTCATCGACGGAAAACAGCCTGTCCATGAGCAGTTTATTCCTGCCCAGTGAGAACATGAGCGCAGCAGGATTCTCAAGAGAGAAGATATAAGTCGTCTTGACCTGTTCCTTTGCGATGGAAAGTTCATCCTCCGTCACGCCGTGCTCAGCCAGTCGTTCAAGTTCATAACGGATTTCCTTGATGGTTTTAGCGGCATTCTCGTGCGCGATGCCGGCGTATATATTGAAGAAACCGGATGTGCTGTTGAACGCATTCATGGAACTTACGGAATATGCAAGTCCCTTCTGTTCTCTGATATTCTGAAACAGTCTGGAACTCATGGAACCACCCAGAATGCTGCTCATGAGCACAAAGGTATAGTACATGTCGTCCATATAGGAGACACCCGGTACTGCCAGGCACAGATGTGTCTGTTCAATATCTTTCACTCTTACGTCGAAGGATTTCTCATACTGCGCCTCAACCTTTTCGAATGGCGGCAGTTTTTCATTCAGCACTTTCATCTTTTCATCGAAGAGCTCGATGATTTTCTGTTCATCGAAATTGCCGGCGACAGCAACCACGATACCCTCTCTGGCATATCGTTTCCTGTAGTACTCAACCATTCTGGCGCGGTCGATACCAGCAAGACTATCCGGTGTTCCAAGCACTGATCTGCCCAGGGAACCGCCTTTGTTTACAAGTTCTGAAATGATATCGTAAATCTCATCATCAGGCGTATCTTTGACCATCTTGATTTCTTCCAGAATGACCTGGCGCTCTTTATCCAGCTCCTCTGTATCAAACTTTGATCCCAGGACCATATCGATGAGAATCTCAGCGCCCTTGTAGATGTTGGATGTGAGGGTCTTGACGTAATAACAGGTGGATTCTTTGCCTGTCATCGCATTAAAGGTAGCGCCGATCTTATCCATATCTTCAGCGATCTGCCGGGCGCTTCTGTTTTCTGTTCCCTTGAACATCATATGTTCAATAAAATGAGAAACACCATGCGTGCTGTCATCCTCGTACATTGAACCTGAGGCCACCCATATTCCAAGGGCGGCTGATCTGACCATGGTGTTTTTTTCTATGATTATCCTGACTCCGCAGTCAAGTCTTATTTCTTCTGCCATTTATTCCTTTCCTTTGTCTTTCGCAATCTCCATAAGAAGTCCCATCTTGGACATCACATGATCATATGCCCCTTTCCCGTGAGGGACCATACAGCCGCTGCAGTCCTTGATGCCGTTATCTGTATAAGTAAAATTACCGCCGCATTCCTTTCCTAACGCATACAGCGGACAGTAACAGAAGAGACAGTTAAATGACTCTTCGTCTGATACTTTATGGCACGGGAAGAATTCGCACTCTCTGTGCGAAAAGAACTTATAGTTTTCTTTATTGTTCTGATTCTGGTCCATCTTCTTTCGTCTCCTGTTCTGTCTCCTGCTTTTCTTCCTGCGCTTCCTTCTCTTCGACTTTCTGTTCCACCTTATCCTGCTCTGCCGATTCTTTTTCTTCCGCTTCTTTCGCAATGATTTCTTCATACTGCTGCTGCGCCTCTTCTGCAGTAACAGGAACAGGCATGGTTTCCTTAATGAGATGTCCCGAGAGAATCTCATAGAACCCCGCAAATGTGGAATACATATATGCGACAACGGGCGCCATGAACAGTCCTCCGATGATGGAGAACAGAGCAATGACAAATGAGTTGTTTGTTATGATTCCGCCGATGGACTCTACAATACCGGACGGAATTGCCGAGAGAATCATCCAGCCGATAAACGAGAGTGATAAGAGGAAAAACTTAGCCTTATTCCCTTTCATCATGGCTTTTGATTCATTCATACATTGTCTGATGCCTTTATCCGGATCATCTGCCAGAATGAAGAAGGCCTGGCTGTAACGGATGGATGCAATGATTCCCGGAATGATGAACAGCAGTGTCCACAGGAAAATGAACAGTTCCATGAACAGGAACAGTCCCAACGCTTTGCCGAATTTCTCAAATCCCAGGAACATATCCGCCACCTGCACATCGTGCTTTCTGAAGGTAGCCAGGAAGAACAGACTGATTCCTAAGGTCATCGGACCTGCAACCAAAAGCAGATAAATCTGACTGAGCGCGCTGATCTGCGGCATATTGTTGTAGAAATCAACATACATACCGGCATCCATACCGTAAGTATACCCATTGCTTGTCATCATGCTGCCGACATTCAGCCCGAAGAGCGCATCAAATACCGCCATCGGGAGCTGAAGGACAAGAATAAAGACGCAAACAGCCGTGATTGCAAGTTTCCACTTGCCTGCAAGTGCGTTTCTGCCCAGTGTTCTCAAGGTTTTGCAAGGTTCTGCAATGATTATGTTCTGTTCAACCAAAATATCCTGCATATAATATACTCCTTTAATACTCCTTTTATTGTCTCTACTGATACCTTGATATGTTATCACAAATCAAAACCATGTTCAAACAGTAATACATCATATTATTCTTAGATATTTTTAATAAAAAAGAGCGAAGGATGACTCCTTCGCTCTTATGTGATGATTTTATTATGTTTGTTTTTAGTAGAGGTTCTGGAAGATCTCAGCGATTTCTTCTTCAGAAAGTTCTACATAGTTGTTGCCGAGCAGTCTCTGCTGGTTGTCGATCGTTGACTTAGCAAATGGAGCAACCTGATCCTCAGTCATGCCATACTCTCTGAGCGGCTTCTTCTCAAGAATCTTGCCGAGGAATGCATCCAGTTCTTCATAAACGACATCTTCGCTGCATCCGAGAACATCGCAGAAGATCTTGTTAGCTTCCTGGATCTTACCAACCGGCTGCTTTCTCATGTACATCTTGAATACTTCAGTGAAGCAGATGAAGTTTGCTTCGCCGTGAGGAATGTGGAATGCGCCGCCGTGTGCATAGGACAGTGCGTGTACTGCTGCGCAGCCTGCATTACCAAATGCGATGCCGGCATAAGTAGCTGCCAGGCAGAAGTCCTTGAGCAGGTCAGCTCTGTTTTCCTTAGTGTTGCCGCCTCTTTCGACGATCTTCTTGTATCCGCCCATGATCAGTGCGATTGCTTCCTTGGAAAGGATCTCAGTGAATGGGGATGCCTTTGGTGAAAGGAATGACTCTACTGCGTGGATCAGAGCATCTACAGATGAAGTTGCAAATACTTTGTCAGGCAGACCCTGCAGTGATTCCGGAATCAGTACTGCTTCATCTGCGAAAGTGTCAGGTGTAGCAATACCCTTCTTCAGGTTCAGTGATGGAATGGATGCTACCGCAACATTCGTTACTTCTGAACCAGTTCCGCAAGTTGTAGGAACCGCGATGAGCTTCTTGATCTTCTTGCAAGGATACTTGTCAGTGTACAGATCAGCAACCTTGTCAGGAATCTCGCAAGCGAGAACCTTACAGCAGTCTACGATAGTACCGCCGCCGAACGCGATGATTCTGTCATAGTCATACTGATCCATCTCAGCCTTCATGGCGTCCATCATCTCATCAGTTGGCTCTCCCATGCCGTACTTTTCCTGGAAAATAACAGGCATATCGATGCCAAGGCCTTCAACATATGGCTTGTACATCCACTCGTTTGTTACGAGGATATCGCCTTTTCCGAGTTTGAACTCATCGTTAAAGTCTTTGAAAGTATCAAAATAGTGAATTGTAGGGACTAATTTTAAAGCCTGCATAATGCATAACCTCCTTGAAATTGGTTTACCGTAATATAGTTATTTAATCATCTGATTATTCGTCATAGCTGTGGTGGAAGATTTCTTTCATTGCTTCCTTGAGCTCCGGTCTGAAGTCAGGATGAGCGATATCGATCAGAGCCTTTGCTCTTTCCTTGTTGCTCTTGCCCCACAGATCTGCGATACCGTACTCGGTTACTACGAATTCCGTATCGTTTCTGGAATCTGTTACGACCTGCTTGTCAGCCAGATGCGGTGTAATCTTGGAAATCTTCGTTCCATCCTTCTTAACAGCCATGGATGGCATTGCGATGATGCCCTTGCCCATTCCATCTCTTGCCATTGCAGCGCCGCGGATGAAGTCGACCTGTCCGCCTACTCCGGAGAACTGTACGTCGCCGCCCAGCGTATCGGAAGCTACCTGTCCATAGAGGTCGCAGCCGAGTGCACCATTGATGGCGATCATCTTGGAGCAGTTCATGATGATGGTCGGGTCGTTTACATAGTCAACCGGCATGATCTTAACTGCATGGTTGTGATCGCAGAACTCGTAGAGTTCCTGTGTACCCATGACAAAGTTCGCAACCATGACATCCTTATCGAAGGATTTCATCGTATTGTCGATGACGCCTTCATAATAGAGCTGCATCGCTCCGTCACCCAGCATCTCAGAGTGAAGTCCCAGGTGCTTTTTGTTCTTCAGCTGTGCGCATACAGCATCAGGAATGGATCCGATACCCAGCTGCAGTGTGGCGCCGTCTTCGATGAGACTTGCGCAGTACTTACCGATTTCCTCTTCAACCGGACCGATCTTGGAAGCAGGAATTGTCGGGAGATATTCATCATATTCAACAATAGCGTCTGCATACTCCATCAGCGGGAATACAACATCGCCATAGGAGAACGGAACATGTTCGTTAACCTGTGCGATAACAGTCTTCGCTGATCTGATTGCCTGTACCGTGTAGTCACCGGATACGCCTGTGGAGACATAGCCGAGTTTATCCGGCTTAGAAACCTGAATCAGGACAACGTCAACCTGTACTCTTCCCTGTCTCATCAGTTCCGGCAGTTCATGGAAGAAGAATGTCGTGTAATCGCCCCAATCATTGCAGGCTTTCCTTGTCTGTCCGGAAATGAACCACATGTTTGGATGGAAGTTTTCTTTGTACTCTTCCTTGCAGTAATCTCCAGGACCGAGTGAGAACATGTGAGAAATCTCAACGTTCTTGTAGTTTTTCGCATTTCTGACCATGGCTCTAACCAGCTCTGCCGGTTCACCTACGTCATGCTGGAAAACTACTTTGTCATTTGACTTGATGAGCTGTACGGCTTCATCGGAAGTCATTTTCTTTGCATCATAAAGTTCTTTCCAGTTTTTCATTAACTTTTTCCTCCAGTAATTGTTCTATTTTGGATATGTGATCCTCTGACCACATTTTGATAACATCGCCATTGACAGTGTATTGATCAATAATAGGACAGCAGGCTGTACAGCCACCTATGACAAGAAGATGATCATAGGCAGGCCCTTCTTCGGCATGCTCAAACTCAATTTCCGGTAGATCCGATTGTATTTTTCTGAACGCATCCCCTCTCTGATAATGAGGATTGCAGCCGCCGCAGAACTTGACCCCGCACTTCATGTTAAATTCTTAACTTTCCTTCTTAATAATTGAGGCCGCCCGGGACTGCCAAGCGGCCTCTTCACTAACACTGTCTATTTAGTTATCTCAGGTAATGCATTATTCCTTGATACCTGCGATAGCCTTTGCAAGAGCCTTCTTGCCTTCGATGTTGCCCTGTCTCTGGATCATGATTCTCTGAGCCTGAGGTGAACCAGCACCATGCATTGACTCTGTTCTGTATCCTACTGCTGCAGCGCCGAGGCACAGGTTCTCGATCAGTCTGAGAACTCTCATACGCTGTTCAGTTGTGCATGATGGTGCAGCTGCGTAGAACTTGTTGCAGATTTCGCCGATTGTCTCGCCGTTTCTGCCTACTGGCAGATCTGAATCGAAGTCTTTCTGAGCCGGCATAGTTACCATCAGTCCGCCTGCGATATCTTCAGCCAGTCTTACGATCTCGTAAGGGAATCTTGTGATGTTCTGCTTACATACGTTGGCCAGCAGCAGATCGATCTGATAGTTTCCTGCTTCTGTAGGATATCCTTCTGTTGAGCAAGCGATACCGCAGCAGTACAGAGTTTCGTTCAGGTGAGTCATTTCAATGAGCTTGTCCTTAATGTGTGAAGCCTTCTGAGCGCCATTGTATTCAGCAGCCAGAGCAGCAGCACCGATCAGAACGTCACCAACGCCAACCTTGCAGCCGCCGTATGACTGTCTGTGATATCCAGCAAATCTTTCTACAACCATGCCTGCGAATTCATATTCGCCAGCGAGGAATACATATTCGTTAGGAATAAATACATCGTCGAATACTACGAGAGCTTCCTGTCCGCCGAACTGAGCGTTACCGAGGTCGATGTCAGCGCCTTCTTCCAGCTTTCTTGTGTCGCAGGACTGTCTTCCGTAGATCATATACATACCGTCAGCATCTGATGGGCAAGCGAATGCTACAGCGTAGTCAGCATCCTCTTCTCTCATAGCCTGTGTAGGCATTACGATGTGCCAGTGTGAGTTGATGGAACCAGTCTGGTGGCACTTAGCACCGCATACTACGATTCCGTCTTCTCTTCTCTCTTTGATTCTTACGAACAGATCCTTATCTCTCTGAGCGTGTGGAGCAAGTCCTCTGTCGCCCTTAGGGTCTGTCATAGCACCGTCAACTACCAGGTCTTTTTCCTGTACCATCTTCAGGAAGTTTGTGAAGTTTTCATGATAGTGAGTGCCATACTTTTTATCAATTTCATAAGTGGATGAGAACATTGCGTTGAATGCGTCCATACCTACACATCTCTGGAAGCATGAACCAGTCTTCTGTCCGCACAGTCTCTGCATCTTAACTTTGTTCTTCAGGTCTTCAGTGCTCTGGTGAAGATGCGCAAATCTGTTTACTGTCTCACCTGTCAGATTTGACTTAGCAGTCATCAGGTCTCTGTATTCAGGGTCCTGAGCCAGGTCATAAGTAACCTTTACGCAGTTGATGGAAGGTCTGATGATTGGATGATCTACCCAGTTTTCAACCTTTTCACCGAACATGTAAACTCTAGTGTTCAGTTTTCTTAAGCTTTCAATGTACTGTTCGCCTGTCATTAACATAATAAAATCACTCCTTCTTATTGCTTTACTTCTGGCGGCAGAATTGCCGGCAGATTATTGTGAACTAAATGATAGCTGATATTATTAAAAGGCAGTACAAAAAGGCTGCCTGTTTAATCGTCTTTCATTTCTCCCCTCAGGATTTTTCTGGCCATGTCAAGAAGATCCTCACTTACAGAAGTATCAAGCACAACGTCCTTCACTTCTGGACATCCTCCCATTACAAAATCCTTTACAACGCTCTCAAGAGTTTCCTGGGCAGACGGACACTGGGCACATGCACCTGTAAGTCTGACATATGCCACTCCATCCTCATACTTCGAAAGGCTTGAACCACCGAAGTGCTCCTGTAATACAGGATCAACTTGTTCTTTTAAAATCGCTCTGATTTTTTCTTCCAATTTACTCTCCTGAAAACGTGCAGACTTACGATTATATTATATTGTTTTACCTATGCGTTTTCAAGCAATAAAACACTGTCGTATGAGATTATAATGCAAAAAAGCAACATAATGCGCAAAACTGATATCTATCATCTATATGCGCAAAACTGATATCTATCATCTATCCGTTTCGTGTCAAAGTCCGTTTCACCGCTTCGTGCCACCCTTTCAGCAGTTCTTCTCTCTTCTCCTCTTCCATGCGGGATTTGAAGATTCTGTCAACCTGCCAGTTGTCATCGATGTCATCTTCTGAGTTCCAGAATCCTGTTGCAAGGCCGGCAAGATAGGCTGCACCCAGAGATGTTGTTTCAATGCAATCAGGCCTGTAAACATCGCTGTCCATAATATCCGCCTGGAACTGAAGGAGGAAATCGTTTGCAGCAGCTCCTCCGTCGACCTTGAGTGCCTTGATGCCTTCTCCGAGATTCTCTGCCATCGCATTCAAAAGATCATAGGTCTGATATGCCATGGATTCCAGAGCAGCCCTAGCGATGTGATTTTTGTTTACACCTCTTGTAAGACCGAAGATCGCTCCCCTGGCATATGGATCCCAATAAGGTGCCCCAAGACCTGTAAATGCCGGAACAATGTATGCTCCTTCCGTATCATCCACTTTCATGGCCATTTCCTGCGTCTGCGCAGCGGTTTCAATGATTCCCAGTTCATCTCTGAGCCATTTTATAAGCGCACCGGAGACAAATACTGACCCTTCCAGCGCATAAGTGACTTTGCCGTTGATGCCCCATGCGATCGTCGTCAGAAGGCCATTGGTTGACGTGACTGGAGTGTCCCCTGTGTTGACAAGGATGAATCCGCCTGTGCCATATGTGTTCTTTGCTTCCCCTTTTCCGAAGCATGTCTGTCCGAAGAGTGCTGCCTGCTGATCTCCGGCAGCGCCCCCTATTACAACGCTTTCTCCAAAGATGGATTTTTCTGTCTCACCGTAAATACAACTGGATGGCATCGGCTGCGGGAGCATGCATTCCGGAATATCCAGACGTTCAAGAATCTCCTTATCCCAGCAAAGTTCGTGAATGTTGAACATCATTGTTCTGGAAGCATTGGAATAATCCGTTACATGAACACGGCCACCTGTCAGATTCCAAATGAGCCATGTTTCCACCGTTCCAAAGAGCAGTTCGCCTTTCTCCGCCCTCTCTCTGGTTCCTTCCACATTTTCCAGGATCCATCTGAGTTTCGTGCCGCTGAAATATGGATCGATCAGAAGACCTGTCTTCGCACGGTACTTTTCCATCAGCCCCTCTGCCTTCAATTCCCCGCAGAAATCAGCCGTTCTTCTGCATTGCCAGACGATTGCGTTGTATACAGGTTCCCCGGTGTTTTTGTCCCAGACGATGGTCGTTTCCCGCTGGTTGGTAATTCCGATGGAGTCAATATCCGAAGCTGTCAGTCCTGCCTTTGCAAGGGCGTCCCTCGCGGTTTCGAGCTGGGTGTCCCATATTTCAATCGGATCGTGCTCGACCCATCCTGCCTCTGGAAAATACTGTGTAAACTCCTTTTGTGCCATGCTGATCTGAGTGCCTTCTTTGTTGTAGATAATACATCTTGAACTCGTCGTGCCCTGATCCAGAGCCATAATATATTTTTCAGTCATCCTGATTCTCCATTTTCTTTCATGATTGGATTCCGTCACTATATGATTCAGTCAATTCTGTTCTTTCTGCCGCCTTCCTGGAAAGATTTCAGATTCTCCGCCATGAGATCAATGATCAGTTTTCTCGTTTCTCGCGGCGTAAAGGCAATATGCGGTGTAATCACGCAATTCTCAAGTCCGAGCAGCGGACAAGATTCGTCTGGGGGCTCTTTCGCGAGAACATCCAGTCCCGCAGCAGCGATTTTACCGCTCTTTAGTGCATCTGCCAGCGCCTGTTCTTCTACAAGTGCGCCTCTCGCGGTGTTAATCAGTATCGCACCATCTTTCATCCTGCCGATGAATTCACGATTCACCATCCCCTTGTTTTCCTCTGTCAGAGGACAGTTCAGAGAAAGAACATCCGCTTTAACGGCTCTGACAGGATCTTTGCTGTACGGAATGACTTCCATGCCCAGCGCCTCAGCGATCTCACCGATTCTTCTGCCGATATTCCCATATCCAACGATGCCGATGGTCTTTCCGGTCAGTAGAGTCAGCGGCGTCGTATCCACATCATCATAAGCCCCCGGATGATTGGTTAGCTGCAAAAGCAGCGCAATAGCGTGCTGTGCAACGGCATCGGTCGAATAGGCCGGAATATTCGTGACAGCCACACCAAAATCAGCGGCTGCCTCAAGGTCAATGTGGTTGAACCCTGTTGCTGCGATTCCAATGTATTTCAGCTGTGGATGATTCTCCATGATCCTTCGATCGATTGGAAAAGAATCGATAAACACAGCATCCACACCATGCAGCCGTTCCTCCGCCTCTTCCTCTGTAGACGTCAGAAACCATTTGAATTCACACAGGTTTTCCACCGGTTCCCACGACAGATTTCCGCGGTTGATATCGATACAGTCGAGAAAAACTGCTTTCATCATTGATCACATCCTCCTGTTACTCCAAGTTTACCATATGTTCTGATAGAATTCACAGATTTCTTATGCTATACTTTATGCAATCAGTCAGACTATGACGAATCCCGTTCTGAAAGGATATATTGCAATGAAAAAATCAACGAAAATCATCATACTGGTCGTGCTGATCCTGATGTGTATTCTGATGGCAATCGGCGGAATCTCCATGGGAATCGCTATGGCAGGCTGATTCTAATCTGCGGATTCCGTGCTTGGGCACATTTCACGGACACATCTCATATGATTGAAAACACAAGAAAAGAGACACCGCTTTACGCGATGTCTCTTTATTGTTAATTGACTGATTATCTCAGACTGTCTTTAGAAATCATGCTCTTCTTCGAGTTCGTGGTGCTGTGCGATGTAAGGCTTAGCAAACGATCTCAGATACTTGTGACCGAACATGAGGTATTCTGTTTCTTCTCTACGTGTCTTGCCGTTCTTGCCTGCCTTGTTCATGATGAAGAAGATGATGCCCAGGATGATCCATCCGCCGACAAACATCCATTCAGGACCAGTCAGTGGTGACGGGCTGCCCAGACCAGGCAGATACAGCCAGAAGAAGAACAGAGCTACCAGCATCGCCAGTGCGCCGATGACAGGACCAGCCGGTGTACGGAATGGCCTTGTCAGCTCAGGTTCCTTTCTCCTCAGGATGAAGAATGAGAGTGATACCATGAAGTATGCAACTACCGTTCCGAACGCAGCTGCATCAACAAACCATACCAGTGCGGATCTTCCAGCACACGGTGAAATGATTGTGATGATACCAACGAGCAGTACTGCTGCTGTCGGTGAGCCATACTTAGGGTGAACCTTCGCAAAGATCTCAGGCAGCATCTTAGCTCTTGCCATTGCGAAGATAACACGTGATGCACCAACGACGAATCCGTTCCATGAGGTCAGGATTCCGCACATTGCTGCGATGATCATCAGTTTACCGAAGATCGGGTTGTTCATGCACCATGCGAAGCAGTTCGCTACAGGAACGGCTGCAGGGTCATTGTTGAATCCATCGAGTACTTCTCCCGGAGTTGAAATTGCAACTGCGAAGATCATCAGGCAGTACCAGAAGGCTGCCATGCAAATCGAGATGATCATAACTCTTCCGATTTTGCCGAGAGGAATATTCATTTCCTCAGCAGCCTGCGGAATAACGTCGAATCCAACAAACATTGCAGGTACAGCCAGCATTACTGCTACGAAGCCCTTGCCGTCTGTGAAGAGCGGAATGAAGTGTTCAATGGAACCAGTTGCCGTACCACAGACTGCGAATGAAATACCGCCGATTGCCATTGCAACTGTAGCAACAGTCTGGAAGATAGCGGATGCCTTCGCGCCTCTGTAGTTAACAACTGTCATAACAACAGCGCCGATGGCTGCAATAATCAGGAACGTCGTCGTTACATCCGATCCGGCAAATGTCCATAGTGTTGCTCCCTGAGGCAGTACGCCCGCAAACAGGAAGTTGATAGCGTTGGAGAGCGCCGGACCTTCCCAGGCAGCTACGCCCAGATAAGCCAGTGCAATCATCCAGCCGGTAAACCAGGATGCGTTGTATCCCATCGCTCTGTATGAGAATACGAGTTCTCCGCCGGACAGCGGCAGCATCGGTGTCAGTTCTGCATAAGTCAGGCCGACGAAGATTGCCATCAGGCCGCCCAGTCCGAACGCGATCATTGCGCCCAGGCTTCCGCCGTTGCCTACCCATGAACCAGCCAGCATGATCCAGCCCCAACCGATCATGGTACCGAATGCCAGTGCCAGTATATCCTTCATGTTGAGGGATTTTTGTAATTCATGTCTTTCTTGCATGTAATTATTCTCCTATTTATTAAAGAAATAGCTGTTTCAACAGTACTGCTTCTTATTTCGCAGCTTCTGCCAGTGCTTCTTCGAAGATCTTCAGTCCAGCTTCCAGCTGCTCATCAGTTGCAACCAGTGGGCAAAGGATTCTAATAACGTTGTTGAATGTTCCTGCTGCTTCCAGCATCAGGCCCTTGTTCATTGCGTTCTGTACGATCTTGCCTACGATCTCTGCATCCGGTGTCTTCTTCTCGTCCTTG
>CACWSO010000002.1 GCA_902763505.1 uncultured Eubacteriales bacterium
CCTGCAGCCGCGCTACAATACAAAAGCCCCATTCAGTTCAAACATGAACGGGGCTTTTGATGTTTCTTTTTGCTGTCTACTTTTAGTTGACAGGTTCAGTGAATTATCACACATCTCTCTTTTTATATTACTTTTTTCTTGTATCCGATACCAGAGACTGGATTTTATCATAGAGCTCCGGATGGCTCCTCTTGATGCTGGTCGGTTTATAGTCTTCTCTGGTCGTTGTATAGTGAATCGTTTCTGCTTTCAGGCAGAGCTCGCCGGTGTTCTCGTTATACACTTCGTACCGGAAAAGCATTCTCAGTCCAGTGAACTTATACATTTCCATGTGAACCGAGAAGACATCCCCGTAGCGGAGAAAACCGAGGAAGGATTCTTCGGCAGTCGTGCATGGAATGATGACACCCTGTCGTTCAAACTCCGGATACGGAAGACCCATATCCTCCATCCAGATGTATCTGGCTTCCTCCAGATACCGCAGATAGTTGGAATGATGGACGACGCCCATCCTGTCTGTTTCATAATAATTTACCGACCGTTTGAAACTCCACATACAATCCACCTGTCTTCCTGTTTGCGTTCTCTTTATTTTCTCTTCAGCAGGCCGGCTTCCATATCCTTGGCAGCCTGCTGCTTCATTACGTAATGCATTTTCTTGCCCGTTGAGGTCATAGGGAGGCTGTCCACAAGCTTATACCATCTTGGACGCTTGTAGGCAGAGAGCATCGGTGTTTCCAGACAGAAGTCAAAGAGATCTCTGATCGTGAGGGAGTCATCCGCAGGAACGACATACGCCACAAGTGCCTGTCCGCGGGCAGCATCCGGAATAGATGTCACCATGCAGTCGGCAACTCTGTCGAATTCGTTGATTGCTTCTTCAACTTGAGTAGGGTAGATATTTTCGCCGGCGCTGACGATCATATCGTCTTTACGTCCGGTGATGGTAACATAGAGGTGCTCATCCCAAAAGCCCAGGTCGTTGGTGTACATCCATCCTTTGTAGAATTTCTTCTCCTGCTCCTCCGGATTCTTATAGTAGCTGTAAGTTGTCTTCCCCGGACAGTATAGGATGACTTCACCGACGGTCTGATTGTCTGTAGGAACCAGCTCATCCGGTTCGGCCTTGCGGTCTTCGTACACCTTAACAACACGAACTTCGTCATCCGTGCAGCTGCCGCCGACAGCCCCGGCGTAATCCGGAAGGTCGTACGGTCTGAGGAAGGAGTTCCAGAAGGTCTCTGTCGTGCCGTATCCGTTGAAGATGTTCGGAGTGAGGACCTTCAGGAAACGTTCACAGGCGGCCTTTTCAAGAGGAGCGCCCATGGTGACCAGCCCCTTCAGTGAAGAGATGTCCTGCGGATCTCTTTCCTGCGTTCTGGCCAGCATCTCAAGGGCTGATGGGGAACCGGTCAGGAAGGTAATCTTATACTTTTCAACGTAGTTCAGCGTGACGCGCGGTGAATAAGCGCGAAGCAGAATCAGGCACGCGCCGATGTAGAACGTCGGGCAGGTACCGCCGGAGTGGCTGCCGCCCCTGTGGAACAACGGCGTCATGTTCATGCAGACATCTTTGCAGCTGAGCGGATAGTGCATGATTGCGTCGTGTGCAGAAAGCACTTCATTGATATCGTTCAATGGAACATTCTTCGGCAGAGCGGATGTTCCGCTGGTGCACATGCGGATGACTTCATCATAGATGTGATGCGGGAAGTCTAATGCAGGCGCTTCTTTGCTGTGATTCTTGACATAGTTTCTGTATGGGATATGTCCAAGAGGAAGATCGAAACCATCCAGATTGTCGCACATGATCCATCTCAGTGGTTTATAAGCAGACAACTTCTCAGCTTCAGCAATAACATCCTTGATTTCCGCGCAGTACAAAACGACCTTTGGTTCGTTGTGCTCGATCAGTCTCGCAAGTTCTCCTGGTGAAAGCTTATAATTCGCCAAGGTGATAATTGCACCGACCTTTCTTGGCGCAATGTATGTGAAGCAGAACTCAGGGCAGTTGTTGAGGATGGACATTACGACATCGTTTTTGCCGACATGATCATCCTTTAATGCGTGTGCGAACTGGTTGCATTCTGCGTCAAGCTCTTTGTATGTCCAGGTGGTGTCCGTGCTCGGGTCGATGAGCGCCGGTTTGTTTCCGTATCTTCTGACGTTCCTCAGGAAACCGTTTAGCCAAGTATATTCATGTTCAAAGGTCTCAATGAACATGCGGTCATCATATGTTCTGTTAGAAGACATAGCTATGTACCTCCTTTATTCTTTACTTTTTTATTATATAATAGTATTGGATTTATCCGCAATAGCAGGTTCTATAACCTTGGGTTTCAGAAGAGGGTATGGTAAAATTCTACTATGAAAACACTGATCGAATTATATGACGAAAAACCAATTGAAAACGTTCTGGCAACAGAGATGTTCCGGCCGAAAGAACTGATCATGCTGTGTCCGCCGGAAACCGTATCGGACAAAGTGCTGCGGGAATCGCTGGGCAAGTATTTCGAATACAGAGGATGCCCGGTTAGGATCACCGTTGTTCCGGTGAGCCTGCTCGATGCAGCCAAAGTCGAAAAGCAGCTGAGCAACATTTTGGACACCCATGAGGACTGCGCCATCGACATATCAGGAGGCACAGACGCATCACTCTTTGCGGCAGGGGCAGCCTGCGGTGACACGCCTGTGTTTACATACAGCCGCAAACGAAACTCATTCTTCGAGATTCAGAATGCTCCATTTGCCAGAAACCTCGCCTGCAATGTGACGCTGGATACGAAATCCTGCTTCCTCATGGCGGGAGGCACACTCCTTCCGGGGAGGGAAGACAATGCGTTGCTGAAGGATAAGCTTCCTCAGATCGACGCGCTATTTACGATCTTCCGCAAATACCGCAAGATCTGGAGAAGACAAATCGCATACATACAGATGATTTCTTCATCAGAACCGGGAGTGCTGCATGCCGAAGGACCGAAAACAGTCAGGGTTGATCACGGCACGGCAACCGCTGAGGAAGGAATGCTGCGTGAACTGTACAATGCAGGGCTGATCAGGAATCTCAACATCGAACACGATGCCATCAGTTTCGACTTCCCGGATGAAACGATTCGCTTTTGGCTTCGTGATATCGGGTCTGTTCTGGAACTGCAGGTTTACCGCGCATGTCTTGAAGCGGGCTGCTTCGACGATGTGGTGCTCAGCGCTGTTGTCAACTGGGAGGGCGGCATGACCCAGAGGAATGCGGTCACCAACGAAATCGACGTCATGGCCATCCAGGGGATAACGCCTTTGTTCATCAGCTGCAAAACCAGTGAAATCAGAACAGAAGCGCTCAACGAACTCGCTGTGCTCAGAGACAGATTCGGCGGCAGAGGCTCCAGAGCGATGATTGTAACATCAGCTCCGGCAAGCAGAAACAGAGCTCTCATGAGAATGAGAGCTGCTGAGTTGAACATTGAAGTAGTTGAACTTGGTGATCTTGAGAAAGGTCGGCTGATCGAGAGACTCAGGCCTTAGACCTCATAATCATGACAATCATAGATGACCTCACATTCGTCTTCATAACGGGCGAACCAAGAGGCCAGTTCGGTATGGACCGGAATGATGACCGATGGTCTGACATCGCGAATCAGCCGGTCTATTGTATTGCTGTCAGCATGACCGCTTGTATGAAGCGTTGGAACGACGGCGCCCAATGATTCCATAAATGCGATGAAGGCTGCCGCTGCCGGTTTGAGCATATGCGTTTCGCGGCGCGCGAAGAAGAGAACGCTGTCCTTAAAGGAAGAGCGCTGTGCGACTTTCCGGAAATTGATCAGACTCTGCGGCGTCAGACAAAGAAGGAAGTCCGGTGAACTGAAGGCCTTTTTGTCAGAAACGGCAGGATAAGGACCGCTCTCGCTGCCACGCATACTGGTGGCGACGATTTCACCTAAATCTGCGAAAGAAGGGGATGGCTTGAGCACATAGGCATCAAAATCCAATCCAGCCGCTTCGGCAACCGTACTGGTAAGGTCGTCCATGATGAATCTTCTGCCAACGCGTTTTGACGCGTTGTATGCAGTGATGATTCGTTCCACGTTCTGCGCAGAGAGATATACCACCGCAGGACCTTTGTGTGCCTGCAGCGTATTAACTGCAAAATCTTCGAGTTCCTGCTCGCTCGGTTCATGAAAATCGAGGCCGCGGGAAAGAGTGGTTCCTTCTGTGATGAGCACATCCACTTCAGGAAGTGTTTCAAGAAGCGCATCGAAATTGCTGCGGCCTGTCGAACGGAAATCCGCAGAATAAAGAACCGTTTTCCCGCCGGACGAGACGAGAAACATGAATGAACCGTATGCAGAATGATCACAAGGAATCGGCGTTACTGTGATATCGCCGACGGTAACGGGCTTTTCTGCATCAAGAAATTCAGGGCGGAAACCAAGCTTGCCGCCTTGGTGTTTGTTTAAGGCATGCGCGACGCGATAAGCAGTGCGTCCCATATAAACAGGAATCTCAGGCAGTACATACTTCAGGAGTCCCATATGGTCTGAGTGATAGTGAGACACGAAAATCGCATCGTAGATAGGATAGCCTTTGAACAGACCGGGGACATCAGGCACTGAGGTGTGCAGCTTGTTTTCGCCGAGGTTCATGCCTACATCAAGAATGATGCGTGTGCTTTCTGTATATAGTTCGATGATGGAGCCGCCGATTTGGTTCTGGCCCCTAATGATGTTAATTTTCAATGCCATAATTAAAATCCTTTTCTATGCTGATCGCCTTGAGAGCCGGTCCGCAGATTTTCTTGACAGCACCTTTCTCTGTAAACTTGATCAGTCCGCATTTTTCTACGATATCGAGGTATGTCTGATTATAGGTTCCGTATTCTATAAACTTCTCCCACATCTTCACACCTTTATCAAAGTTTTTCGTGCTTTGGTTCCAGATCTGCAGCGCAGCAAGCGCACTGACCGTGTAACTGATGTAGTACATCGGCGCTTCGAAGTTGTGGCTGATATAGACCCATGAATATCCGGGATCTCCTTCTGTCCACTTGTTATACTTAGAGTAAGTCTTTGAATACAGAGCGTTGATCTCATCCAGAGTCATATCCGGATTTGCATAAATAGCGCGCTGGAATTCGTCTTCGACGCATCCGTCGATGACATTTTCAAGCAGCTCGCCGACGGCATCCCGTTTGGCTGCATCTGCCTGGACTTTGTATATTTCGTCGTAGAAATGGGTCATCAATCCTTGCAGTCCATTGGAAGCGATTTCCGCCAAATCAATGTTGTCACTGTCCGTCAGAATGTTCGTCTGAGTTTCATTATTGTATTCTGTGAAATGTCCAAACTCATGAGACAGAACGATGAAATCCCGCTGTCCATCGAGCGTCATGGAAATGAACGGCTTACCCGCTTTGCGGATGTATGTTGTGAAAGCTCCGTCCTGGCGGTCAGCTTCATCACCGATCGAGAAGAGGTTCTCATCGATCATCTGCTGGCATGAAGTGGAAGCCAAATCGTCGACCTCCGCAGTGTACTTCTGCAGATTCTGCAGGAGTTTTTTCGTCGACATATCAGATGAGACCTGTTCATCATAGGAGTTGTAATAACTGATGAAGTAAGGTTCGGCAATCTTCTTTACGTCCTTATAAAGCTGCTTGATTTCATCTTCCGAGTAATCCCTGCAGTACTCCAGTTCATCAGCATAAGTAGCATAGCTGTCATAACCATTTAGGTTGGCGATTTCAGTTCTGATCTGAACCAGCTCCAGGAAGATTGGCCCGGCAGCGTCGTTGGCGATCTTCTGCAGTCCATCGAAAATCTCAACATAACCTTCATAATCTGTCATGGACAGCTCCACGCCCTCATCGCTGTTTATCCGTTCGAAAGTCCAGTCCTCACCTTTATAGTTGTAGGTAGCTTTTTCTGCTTCTTCGATGACGTCATAGTATTCGTCAACAAGTTTTTTCTCCTCTTTGGTGAGCTTCTTCTCTCGTTTGCTCATCGGTTCATATTCTGCAAAGGCATCAAAGGCATCCTTGCCGACGTGTTTCTTGAATTGCTCCGCACACGGGCCTTCCGTCACCTTACGGCAGACGCCGCAGAGTTTGTCACAGCACTTCTCGAGCTTGTCATAGGAATACAGCTGCTCTTTGGAATAGTAATCATTGGTCACATCAGTGGAGTACATGACGTATATGACTGAGTAGAGGGTGTCCAGTTCCTCACACTCCGCATAGAGCTTATCGTATGTCTCAATGACGGCTTTTGCGTCATCGCCTGCAGCCAGTTCTTCCAGCTCGTCGCACATTGCATTGAAATCAGCAGGATTGTAGTGATAGTATTCTACGCCTGCAACGTTCTTCGTAATGTCTGCGCCGATTGGCTCTTCCTCCCCGCAGCCCGTGAGCGTAAATGCAAAGGCAATCATGATGCTGAGAAGAATCGCAGTTATTTTTTTCAGATGTAGTTCTTTCGCTGTCATCATCGTCTCCATCGTGTTGTGTTATTATTGTTCAGACAAAAGGATTATATCACAGTTCTTTACCTTTCTGCCTGTTATATGTATAATAACTATGTATGCGCAACGAGGTGAAACAGGTGAAGAGATTTCAAGCAACAATTTTAATAGCAGTATTTACCGCATGTATGATGGCCCTGTGCGGATGTACGACATGGGACAACTTCAAGGCGGCGTTTATAGATGACCAGGACCCGGATACGACGATACAGATCGGGGTTCTCGAACCGGTCACAGGAGCGGATTCGAAGGCTGCGGAAGATGAGATCAGAGGCATTCAGCTTGCAAACAAAGTGCATCCTAACGTAAACGGCAAGCTGATTTCCCTTGTGTTCTCAGATGATAAGTCAGATATCGATGCTGCGGAGACTGCAGCGAAGACATTGGTGGAGAAAAAGCCGATGGTCATATTGGGGAGCTACGGAAACGTGCTCTCACTTGCTGCGTCATCGTACATCAAAGAAGCCAAGATACCTGCTATCGCAATCACCAATACAAATCCTTTGGTAACAGCGAACAATGAGTATTATTACAGGGTCTGCTACGTTGCATCTAACCAGGGAGATCTGTTGGCGAGATATATACTGGAGTCAGAGAATGAAAATGTCGCTGGGGTGCTTTTGCCTAGGGACGATGATGTTGCTCTTGCGGAAGCCACAGCATTCACTGACAGGATGAAAGCGGAAACAGAAAACGACGACTCCATTGCATATTATGAAGAGTACACAACGGGGCAGAAGGACTTCACAGAGGTTCTGACAAAACTTGCAGAAACCAAGGTGGACAAGGTTATCCTGCCTGGTGACTACACAGATGCGGCGAACATCATCAATCAGGCTGCTGAGATGAATCTGAATGTCATGTTCCTCGGCGATTCGGATTGGGGCATGGAAGAATTCCACAAGATGCTCAGCAACAAGGTCAAGTCGACTAATGCAGCATTCGTGCAGTTCTTCTCGGCAGATAACAGTGGAATCGGTGAGGAAGCTGTCACGAAAGAAAGGGAAAGTTTCCTGAAAGCGTATGCTGAAGAATATGGAAGAGACAGCGAACCATCTGAAGCGATGGCTCTTGGATACGACGCTTATTTCGTCGCGGTTGACGCGATAGACAAGGCGGCAGATGATGCGACAAGCGAAGATATTAATAAAATACTGGCGGACCCACAGTACAGCTTTGAAGGTGCGACAGGACTGATCAACTTCAACAAGAACGGAGATCCAATCAAGACCGCATATATTAATGTATGGCAAACTGATAAGACAGCCACGATTTATACAGTCGAGGCTCTCAAATAAAGAAGAACTCTAATATATAAAGAAAGGGAAATAATAATGGAAGAAAAAATCAACAACGCATTAGACCAGATCAGACCATTTCTCCAGAGAGATGGCGGAGATATTGAATTCGTAGAGTACACGGAAGACAATATCGTGAAAGTTAGACTGAAGGGACACTGCGCAGGATGTCCGGGTGCACAGATGACGATCAAGGGAGTCGTTGAAAGAATCCTGAAGGAAAGCTATCCGGAAATCGCAGGTGTCGAAGCTGTTATGTAACATACTGCAAAGGCAACAGCAGACATGGATTTTCTTGAGACAGTAAATAACAGAATAGAAGAGAACAGGACAGAGATGCTTTCATCTCTGTCCAAGCTTATATCCATCCCAAGCATTGCGATTACTCCGGACACCGCAGAGAGTGCATCAGAAGGGGCGGCGATGCCATTTGGGGAAGACGTCGACCGGGCGTATCGGTTTATGTTCTCGCTCGGCGAAGACGAAGGCTTCACGACGTTTGATGCCGACGGTTACGGCGGTCACATCGACTACGACGGAACAGAGGATGGCGTCGTGGGAATTCTGGGCCATCTGGACGTCGTGCCGGAAGGGGCAGACTGGGATTTCGAACCCTATGGCGGTGAAATCGAAGACGGATATCTGCAGGGTCGCGGAACAATGGATGACAAAGGCCCGGTCATCGCGTCTTTTTATGCCATGAAGGCGTTGAAGGAGTGCGGGTTTGAACCGGCGAAGACAGTAAGACTGATACTCGGTCTCGATGAAGAGACGAACTGGGATGGAATGAAATACTATCTGGAGTGCACACCGGATCTTCCGGATATAGGGTTTACTCCGGATGCAGACTTCCCGGTCATCAGAGCCGAGAAAGGCATCCTGACATTCGACATCATTTCTAAATTCCCGAAGTCCAGAGGGAAAGGCCTTGAGCTCACTTCCATCACTGGCGGAACAGCACGCAATGCCGTGCCTGACTTTGCAAAGGCAGTCGTATACGACACCGCGGGAGGCGGTTACAGCTTCATTAAAGAGACGGTGGCGGGCTGCGCGGAAAAGAACGGATGGGACATAAGCTGCAGAGGCGCGGGAAGAAGTCTCGAGATTAGCGTGTCCGGAAAATCCGCCCACGCAGCGAAGCCAGAGCAGGGAGTGAACGCCATTTCCATTCTGATGGATTTTCTGGGACGGCTCACGTTCCTCAATGATGGGACTGCGGATTTCGTTGATTTCTACAATGATAGAATCGGCTATGATCTCCATGGGGAAAGAATCGGCTGTCCTTTGGAGGATGAAGATTCCGGAAAGCTCACATTTAATGTCTCTATGGTAGACGTTGACAAGAATACGGCGAAACTCACGATTAATGTCAGATATCCGGTCAGCTGCACAGGTGAGCAGGTTTATTCCGGCATCATGGAAGTGCTCGATGAATATGGATATGGCATCGTCAAAGGAATGGAAAAGCGGCCGATCAGCATCGATGCGGAATCTGAGCTCGTAACGACGCTGATGGAAGTGTATCAGAAGCATACAGGTGACACAGAGAACAAACCTCTCGTCATAGGCGGCGGCACGTACGCCCGTGCGATGGATAACATCGTTGCCTTTGGTGCGAGATTTCCAGGTGAGCCGGGGCTGGGTCACATGAAGAACGAGAAAATCTCAATAGATAACATGGTTCGCCTGGCAAAGATTTATGCAGAGGCTGTTTATGAACTGGCTAAGAAAGAAGATTGACGAAAACAGAATGTTTTTCAAAGTTCTGGCCGCAGCCATCGGGTGCAACCTGATACTCATAGGACTTTTGGCTGCAGTCTCTGTTAGCGTGAAAGATATTACTGTCACAGTAAACGGCAAGACAGCTCAGTACAAGACCATTCGAAATTCTGTAAGCGACATGCTCAGAGGCTGGGATGTCACGTTGAACGAGGAAGACGTCGTCAAACCCGGCATGAATGCAGCCCTGAAGGATGGAACAAATGTAAAAATAGACCTCTTTGAAGTCCGGAAGGAAACCGTATCGGAAGCCGTCGACTTCAAAACCAAGACGGAGTATACTTCGGATCTAATGGAAGGTGAAACGAAGGTCACGACGGAAGGTGTCAAAGGCGAGGATAAAGTGACTTACGAAATCACATATCTCGGAGGAATCGTACAAAGCCGTAAAGAAATCGCCAGGGAAACAGTGAGCAAACCTGTAACGGAAGTCATTGCTGAGGGAACAGCCGTATCCTATGACGGTGTGAAATACAGCAGAATGATTACAGTTGTAGCAACAGGCTATACGCACACAGGAAACAGAACGGCAACAGGTACGCGTCCTCACCGGGGGACCATGGCGGTTGACCGCAGCGTCATTGCAATGGGTTCTTACGGGTATGTACCGGGTTACGGAGCGGTGCATGCTGAAGATACCGGCGGCGCCATCAAAGGCAACCGCATCGACTTGTTCTTTGAGACGAGAGGGCAGGCTGTTTCGTGGGGGCGCAGAACGGTCGATCTGTATATCAAATAAAGACATAAAAAGAGCGGTCACGATTGTGTGAACTTGTCAACTAAAAGTAGACAGTTCAAAAAGAGCAAATCTCAATCACAAGAACCCCAGATCAGTTCTATACTGAACTGGGGTTTTGTATTGTAGTGAGTATGCAGGTCTGTAATTGTTATAGTAATATACAAAGCTGTCTATCATTTCCTCGGGCGTATCAAACTGTCTGTGCCATCCTTCAGCATACATCTCTGCTTTTATCCACCCGTTTATCGCTTCGATCACACAATTGTCCGTAGGAGTACCAACGCGCGACATCGAGCGAATTATGTTATAATCTTTATGAGCATTGCAGAATGCTGCAGAGGAATAGACTGATCCTTGGTCGGTGTGCAAAGTGACTGGGTCTTTCTGTTCCTTTGTCATTTCTATGAGGTCTTCCAGGCAGTCATAATATGGCCTGTTATCTCCGGCTCGCTTTCCAATGTGGCTTGAAATGATTTCGTTATTGAATGTGTCCAGCAGATACGTCCACTCAAACTGTTTACCCTTATGTCTCATCACCGTCATATCCGAAGCCACAAGCTCAAGCGGCTGCCCGGCGTTCCATTTACATGCTACAAGATTAGGGAAAATCTTGCTTTCTTCCTTTGGCTTTTTCCATCTGTAGTGCTTAACATGTGCCTTTATTCCTGCATACTTGCAGCACTTATGTGCCAGATTGTCTGAGAAGATCAATCCCGTCTCCCTTCTGACTACTGCTGCGAGTCTGTGGTAACCGTACGAGCGGTGTCGTTCATGGACCTCAAACAATAGAGCTGTAAGATCGTCACGATACCTCTCATACTGGTTCTTGGTTCCTTGTCTTCGCTTCCATTTGTAGTATCCGGATCTGTTGACATCCATGAGCCTGCAAAGCTCCGATACCGAGTATTCATCCTTCAGTTTGTCGATTATTTCGTATTCAGATCTCTTAAAGTAACGAATTCCTTGCTTGCACCAACTCCTTTCACTACGTATCCTTTTTTTAACCGTTCGATCTCGATTTTCTGCTTCTCAACGATGAGTTTCAATCGCTGCTCTTCGGTGAGAGATTTGCTTGTGGACAATGCCGCAAATGGATTGCCGGGCTTTTTCCTGTTTTCGAGTGCATCAGGTCCTCCCTCCAAATATTTTTGAATCCAGGAATGCACTTGTCCTCTGCTGATGTTTTCCTCTCTTGCAATCGTCTGTTGGCCAATTTTGTCATCCAGATTGCGAAGAACGACTCTGAGCTTTTCCTCTTTACTCCAGTTTCTGTTTTTTCCGCCTTTAGGTCTACCCATATTTCCACCTCCGTTTTCATTTTACCAAAGAAAAAGCAGACACTCTTTCGAATGTCTGCTTGTGAGACGTCTCTTTTTGAAGTGTCTACTTTTGTTTTACCACTTCACACGATTGTGACCGCTCTTTTTTATTGCAGATGTTTCTGCAGCAGATCGGCGAAGAGTGCCGCATTCTCATCGTTTGTGAAGATGGCCCTCGCAGAGACATCGTTTCCGCCGCCTTTGCCCTGATAGAAGTTGGCGTATTCTTTGACCAGACTTCCGCATTTGATTTCACCGTCGCTTACGAGAATGTAGGACGTTGCCGGTTTCGAATACAGCAGGATCAGTTTGCCTTTGCATCTCGGTTTGCCCATGTAGGACTTCGCCATGTTGAATGCGTCATCCATGGAGAAGTGTTCCAGTGTATGGACGACAACATTTCCTTCCGCACTGTCAAGGGTTTCGTCCAGTGCAGCGCTTTCGATGTCGGTAAAAGCGTGCTTGAGCTGGATCAGCTCACCCTTTAGGTCGGCAGCTCTCTGCTCGAGGCCGCGGATCTTATCCGGGAAATCCTCCACGGAGGAAGAGTATTTGTTGGAGAGATCCGTAAGGATATTGTGTTTCATTTCGTAGTCTTCGAGGGCGCGGGCACCGGCTTCGAAATAGATGCGGAACATCTCCTTGTACTTTTCTACTTTGAATAATTTGATGATGCCCACCTGGCCTGCGGTTGATGGATGCGTACCGCAGCAAGCCACACAGTCAGCGGCATGTTCCGGGGAACCGACGCACACGATGGAGATGTCTTCGTCAAAAGCAAGTTTCTTTCTGAGAGGCATTTTCTCGGCGTCTTCTCTGTTGTCGAAGCGGAAGACATATACAGGGGTGTTTGACCAGATTACTTCGTTCGCCAAGCGTTCGCAATGCTGCGCGATATCCCAATCGATCACAGAAGGTCTGCTTCTTTCCGGATTTGTCGGTTCGTCCTCCAGACTGATATCGATGGTCATGTAATCCTCACCCATGTGAAAACCGCGGTTCACGCCGCCACATTCCTGATAAAAGATTCCCGAAAGTATGTGTTCGCCGCAATGCCGCTGCATGTTATCAAAACGGCGCGGCCAGTCCAAAGTGCAGTGTACGGTGCAGCCTTCGCTGAGCCCCTCATAGGAAGAAAGCCTATGGATCACGTCATCCCCGTCTTCCTGCACATCTATGACCTGCAATTCCAGTGCGTCTTTGCCGGCTGTCAGTACGCTTCCGAGGTCGCAGCTTTGTCCGCCGCCCTCCGGGAAGAAGGCAGTCTGGTCAAAAAAGATGCCGTTTTCGGTGATTTTGGTTACCGTTGCATCCCATTCTTTCGTATATACATCATGCTGGTATAATTTTGTTGTGCTCATTGTTTCTAGTTCCTCTATAGACCGCAATAACATCATGGAGAGTGTACTGCCTTCCCGCAAAAAAGTCAAACAATATGCATAAACGCATGAAAAACACGGCAACATTATTGAATTGTCGTGCAAATTAGTAGTATAATTAACAATCATAGTGATTTATTTGCGGTTGCATTAGGGTTTTCAGATTTTTACAGTAAAGATTTTACAAAAAGCCGAAAAACCGCAGAAAATCCACGTTTTCAGGGGTTTTGCCTTGAAGATGAAATAATTCTATCAATTCCTGTGGAAAACCTTGTATCTCATTTTAAACTTGACAGCTGAAACCGTTGAAATTTCAACAATAGTAAAAAAATGGTTATCCACAGCCATCATTGGATTAAATTGTATACGATTTCGAAATAACTGTGGATAACCGCTGAAATGCCCTTAATTACAAGGTTTTGCGATTGTTGAACCAATTATTTACAGTCAATGGTTTTGGTTTACATAACTCAACCAATTTAGGAGTCAAAAATGCTGAAAGAAAAAATCATGTATAGGGATGAGCTGCCGATCAATGTGATCACAGCAAACATCGAAGAATACCCGATTCATTTCCATGATGACATGGAAGTAGTGTACGTGCTTGATGGATCAGTTACTTTAAGGAACGGATATTACACATACAATTTGAAGCAGGGTGATGTATTTATCCTGAACGACAGGGAGATGCACAGCTTTGAAAACACCGGGGAAGACAATATGGTCATGATGCTGCAGCTGGATCTTTCCTATTTCTCCAGATACTATGATAATCTGAAGAACAACTTCTTTGTGACGGACATGGAGGATGACAGCGATGAGAGTCTGGACATTCTCAAGGACATCCTGGCGAGAATCATGATGGAAGTTCTCCAGAAGGGCTACGGTTATGAACATAAGGTCATCGAGAGTACGCACAACCTGATTGCATGTCTCATGTCCAACTTCAGATACTTTGTGATGGAAGACGGCAAGTTTAAGAATGAAGCCAAGAACAAAGGCAATAAGATTCTTGCCGGGAGACTGAACAGAATCACGGATTACATGTATGACAACTACAACAGGAAGCTAACGCTCAGCGAAATCGCCGAACGAGAGCACCTGAGCATCTATTATCTGTCGCACATCATCAAGGAAGCGGCAGGACTCAGTTTCCAGGATCTGCTGAGCTACATCAGAGTAGAGGAGTCGGAGAAACTGCTTCTGGGAACGAACAAAAAGATTGGAACGATTGCTGAGGAAACAGGTTTCTCGGCGGTCAGATATTATATCAAGCACTTTGAGCACTGGTTTGGTATGCACCCGCTTGAATACAGGAAGGCTTATATCGGCAAGATCATCAGCAGGGAAATAGAAGCCAAGTACACGAGGTGTTCCCCGAACCAGATCGAAAATGCAATTCGCCGTCAGGTCAAAGGAGTCTACGCTGACTATCTTGATAAGCTCAAAGTCAGACCGACGATCGTGGATGTCGACATCTATGATGATTACGCAGAAATCAAGAAAGGCGAACCGGAGCTTGAAGAAATCATGAGCCGTGACATCAATAAGATTCTTGCAGAGCCTTATAAGCTGCTGCGGGGACTTGGCGAAAACCTCATCGCCTCCGGAAACAATTACATGGTGACGACCAGAGAAAAGTTTCCGGGGCCACTCACAAGCTTGAGCATACTGGTCTACAATTTTGACGATAACGTATGTAAGTCACTGAAGAGGATTGGGACGAACCAGGATCTGCTCAGAGTGATCAGAAATTATGATGGGGAAGCAGAGTTTCTTGTGCGCTGCACCGGACTTTCCGGTCAGTTCAGAGTTCTCAGGTACAGAATGGACAGAGAAAATCTGACTGGGAAGATCGAGACGCAGACGAGACAGGACGAGGAACTGACGGACAGAGAGAAACTCCTCGGCGACCTTTCTGAAAAACCATCCATCTCAAGTGCCACATATTTCAGTTCTGATGCTCTCAGCCTGAGAAGCGTTTTCAAGGGAATCGGTTCAGAACTCATTTTTATCGACCTCAAGGACAGCAAATAAGTACTTTTTTAAAGCAAATGGCTCATTGAACAATATTAGGAAAAGTCTTACTATTATGATTAGGAAAGGTTGTCCTGCAATCTGGGCAATCTGCAGATAAACGGCAACAAAATAATAATTATATTATGGAGGTAAGAACTATGAAATTACTTATCATCGGAGCAGGCGGAGTAGGAACTTCAGCAGCTAAGATTATTGAAAGAGCCGGAGCAGAAGGCGACTGGGCAGAGAAGGTAGTAGTAGCTGACTACGACCTGGCCAGAGCTGAGAAGGTTGCAAATGAGATCTGCGGCGGCGGCAAGTTCGTTCCTGCACAGATCAACGCTATGGATCCTGAAAGCATCAAGGCTGTTGTTGCAGAGCATGGATGTGACTTCGCAATGAACGCTTGCGACCCAAGAATGAACCAGACTATTTTTGATACATGCCTGGAGCTGAAGATTGGATATCTTGACTGCGCCATGACACTTGGAACAGAGCATCCAGAAAAGCCGTATGAACTGCCATACATCAAACTGGGTGATTATCAGTTTGCTAAGCAGAAAGAATGGGAAGCTTCCGGTAAGATCGCAATATGCGGATCCGGCGTAGAGCCAGGTATGGCTGACGTATTCGCGAAGTATGCTGCTGTACACCTCTTCGACAAGATCGACAGAGTAGACGTACGTGACGGCGACAACTACGGAAACACTGATTCAGACTTCGGATTCTCCGTATGGACAACCATCGAAGAATGTCTGCAGCCGCCTGTAATCTGGGAAAAGAATGAAGAAAATCCAGATGGACACTGGTTCTGCACAGAGCCATTCTCAGAGCCTGAGATCTTCAACTTCCCTGGCGGAATCGGCGACGTGGAAGTTGTAAACGTAGAGCATGAAGAAGTACTGCTCGTTCCAAGAGAAATCGACTGCAACAGAGTTACATTCAAGTATGGTGTTCCAAGAGAATTCAGAGCGAAGCTGCTGACTCTCCACGGATGGGGACTCGACAATAAGAGAGATAAGGTCAAGGTTGGCGACAGCGAGATCACTCCGAGAGACTTTGTCTGCAAGGTTATTCCTTCACCGGTAGGAGCTACTGACGAAATGACAGGTAAGGGCTGCGCTGGTACTTGGGTAACAGGATGGAAAGACGGCAAGTACAGATCAGTATACCTCTATCAGGTAGCTGACAACCAGGAATGCATCAAGAAGTACACGACTAACTCAGTAGTTGCTCAGACTGCAGTAAGTCCTGTCATCATGATGGAACTGATTGCTAAGGGCATCTGGAATGAAGCAGGCGCTTGGGGTCCGGAACACTTCGATCCAGATCCATTCGTAGAAAGACTTGCGAAGTATGAATTCCCTGCAGGAATCAAGGAAATGGATTCAGAATATGCTGATGAGCTTTCAGAAAAGGCATTCCTCGCAGCAGTAAGCAAATAAAATAATGCAAAAGCATCACAGGAGACCCGCAATTGCGGGTCTCTTTTTTATTCACTTCGTTGACAATATTTATTCAAAAGCCGTACAATAAGCCCATGGAATGTAAACGGATAGACATCATCGTTCCTTGCTACAATGAGGAACAGAATATAGAAGCTTTTTATGAGGCTGTTCAGACTGCTGCCGCACACATTGAGGAGAGCAGTGAGTTCGAATGCAGCTATGATTTCAGCTACATTTTTATAGATGACGGCAGTACGGACGGGACGCTGGAGCAAATCAAATTGATTGCGGATAGAGGCGCAGAAGAACTGACTGCCGTGAAATACATTTCTTTCAGCAGAAACTTCGGCAAAGAAGCTGCCATGTATGCAGGCCTGAAGGCATCCGCCAAAGGGTCGAAAGGCGGCAAGCCGAGTGATCTGGCAGTGGTCATGGACGCAGATTTGCAGCATCCTCCTGAACTAGTTGGAAAAATGATCAGGAAGATGGAGGAAACAGGATGCGACAGCGTGGCGGCCAGGAGAGTCAGCAGGAAGGGCGAGCCAAAGATCCGCAGCATTTTTGCAAGATTGTTCTACAAAATCATGAACAAGTACTGCGACATTGAAATCGTTGACGGCGCTGTTGATTTCAGGCTGATGAGCCATGCGATGGTCAAGGCAGTTGCTGAGATGCCGGAAACACAGAGATTCAGCAAAGGCATTTTCGCCTGGGTCGGATTCAATACGGAATGGATTGAGTTCGAAAACGTCAAGCGACTTTCCGGTGAGACAAAGTGGACCGTGTGGGGACTGACGAAATATGCCGTGGACGGGTTTATTGATTTTGCAGATTCACCACTGAAGTTCGCAGGAGCTTTCGGCGGAGTCGTCGCCGCAGGTTCAGCGATCTATCTGATCGTGGAGATCATTAAGACGATCGTCATGGGGAAGGACACACCGGGTTACGCATCTACAATCTGCCTGATTCTGTTCTTTGGCGGGATCATCATCGCCATCCTTGGACTCATTGGAGAGTACATCGGCAGAATGTATCTTGAAACAAAAGGCAGACCAATCTACGTTGAGAAGGAATCAAATATTGAAGAATAAGATCCTAAAATTCCTGAAACTGAACAGATACGTCTTCGGTTCGTTTTTTATGCCGGTAATCATACTGGTGTTTGTTTTCGCGTGCACAGGAATCTACCCGTTCGGAGAACAGCAGCTTGCGATTATTGACATGTATCACCAGTATGTTCCGTTCCTCAGCGAACTGCAGTGCAGACTTCAGGAAGGCGGGAGCCTGTTCTATTCATGGAACAGCGGCGGCGGATGCAACTTCTGGTGCCTTTTGTCTTATTATGGGGCCAGCCCTTTGAACCTTCTGCTCGTATTGTTCCCGAAGACACTGATCATGGAAGGCGTAAGCGTCATCCTGCTGATCAAGATCGGACTGTCGGGGAGCTTCATGTACATCTATCTGAAGAATGTCTATTATCCCGATGAAATGCTGGTGGACAGACAGGCCGGCGCCAAGACCATGCTGTTCGCGTGCACGTATGCGCTGAGCTCTTATTCCATCGGTTATTACTGGTGCATCATGTGGCTCGATGCAGTGATGCTGCTGCCGCTCTGTATGCTGGGCATGAACCGGCTGATCAAAGACGGAAAGATCGCACTCTATACAGTCACATTGGCCCTGATGGTCTTCTGCAATTACTACATTGCCATCATGGTCTGCATCTTTATTCTCGTTTACTATCCGGTCTGCTATTTCATCATAGTCAGAGACAGAGGAGCGAAAGCATGCCTGATTACCACGCTTAAGGCGATTGGTGCTTCCATTCTCGGCATCGCAATGTCGGCTGTCATGCTTCTGCCTACTTACATCAGCATGCAGAACGCATACTATTTCTCATCTGAGATGCCGGAAGAGTGGAAACTGTATTATGATGTGCTGGATGTGATCAACCAGCTGCTGCCGGCCTCACATTTGACCTATCTTGAGGGTCTTCCAAATCTGTGCTGCGGTTTCCTGGTTCTGATCATGCTCGTCTGCTATTTCATATCGAGAGAGATCCCGTTTAGAGAGAAGGTGCTGCACGGCGCGTTTCTGGTGTTCATGTTCCTGAGTCTCAACATCAACAAGTTGGATTTCATCTGGCATGGAATGCATTTCCCGAATCAGCTGACGCACAGGTTCACATTTGTGATTTGTTTCCTTCTGGTGGCGATGGCGTACAGGGGGTTCAACAGACTGGATGGCATGAAGGTGAAAAGTATCGTGGCAATCATCGCAGTCGTTGCAGGTTATTATCTTATCGCCCAGAAAATCATGACCGATGTTGTTGACGATATGGATACCTTTGTGTATTACGGCCTTGCGTTGACAGCTGCCTATGGAATCCTGCTTGTCCTTTATAAGAAGCAAAAGCTGGTCAGACGGCGTTTCATTCTTGTGCTTGCTCTTGTTGTGGCCGCAGAAGTGGGCGTGACAGCAGCGATTGATTTCAACACGATGGGCAATTCCTCAAGGGAAACATATAACGAAAACAAAGCCAGTATCATACGGCTTGCTGATTATGCAGAGAAAGAAGGCGGCGCCACAGCGGACGGCGGCAATGGGCGCTTTGCCAGAATGGAAATCGATGACCCACTCATTCACAACTGTCCGGCCAAATATCACTACAGAGGTATGGGACAGTTCGCATCAACACTGAACTGCAATACGACCACGCTGATGGAGCACATCGGGCTGGAAGGACATCCGGGAAGCAACCGGTTCAATTACAATGAAACCAGTCCGGTGACGAACTGCCTGGTCAATATTGACTACCTGATCGCAAAGAACAGGAAGCTCAAAGACCCTGATTTCACATATATAAAGAGCGATGGAAATTCCAGACTTTACGAAAGCAATTACCCGATGTCCATCGGATATATGCTGCCGGAATCCATTCGGACATGGAGCCCATATGACTCGAATCCATTCATCAATCTGAATGACTACGCGAGAGCAGCGACGTCCGGTGAGGTGGAAAAGGTGTTTGATAACATGGGGCAAGGCACCGTGTCAGGCGAAAATGTGACTGCGTCATATGTCAGCGATTCAGAAATCGAAAGCACTTTGCACGATGCTTCTGCTAAGGCGTCAACTACCATTGAATACGAAGCTACGACAAGCGAAAAGTACTATGTGTATGTTGCGGCAGATTATGCAGATGAGATTTTTATTGAATGCGAAGACAGCCCTGAGGACATCTCAGTGCAAGCAGACTGCGGCTCTATTCTGAACATCGGCCCAATGGAGGAAGGACAGACATTCAAAATCAAAGTCTACTTCGAAGAAGGCAACGTGGGAAGAATCACCTGCTATGTCTGCACCTTAGATGAAGAGGCATGGGAAAGAACCTACAGCATGATATCATCCAGCCTTATGACGGTTACGGATGCCGGTGATTCGTTCCTCAAGGGAACGATTGACGCCGGTGATGGGGGGATACTCGTCACATCTGTTCCTTATGAAGAAGGATGGTCTATGAAGATAGACGGCAGGAAGACAGACATCACGGAACTCACAGGGGATGTGTGGATCAGCACGCAGCTGGATCCGGGCATCCACGAAATAGAGCTCAGTTTCAGACCGGCAGGGTTCATCAAAGGACTGATTCTGACGATTGAGTCGATTATCATACTTCTTGTCGCCACGCTTCTGCCAGCTGTGCTGCGACGCCGTCGATCCCAGACAGCGGAATCTGATTGTAATACAGAATGATCCTGTGACCAATAGTTGCAGCAGGGATGCCGAGTTTCTCGGCATCTTTTTTTAATTGCGTCGGCGTTTTGGATGTTTTGATGTCGAGAATGATGCTGATACCCGAGGAAGAACTGATGACGCGTACGAAATCGGATGCCTTTGCATCGAACGCTTCGGTAATTCTTGTGAGCTTCTGGGAGTATAGTTTACGCAGTTTCTTGATGTGGGTCTGGTACATACCGCTCTCCATGAACATGGCCAGGGTCAGCTGTTCCAGCTTGGAACAAGTCGGAGAATAGTCGCCGGCGATCGAGGAGAAGACTTCAGCCATCCCGGCAGGGAGAACGATATAACTGATCTTCAGTGCTGCGAAGAGGGTACTGGAGAAGGAACCCAGATAGATGACGCGTCCGCCTGCGTCGAGGCTCTTCAGGGCAGGGATAGGTTTGCCGAAGTACCTCAGTTCACTGTCGTAGTCATCTTCGATAATGTAACTGTTGTTTTCCTCTGCCCAGGCGAGGAGTTCATATCTGCGGCCGACCGGCATGACACTTCCCGTGAAAGCATGATTCGACGGGCTGACATAAGCGGCCGCCCGGATGTTTGCCGGCAGTTTTTCGATGACGAGGCCGTTGCTTTTTACGGCCACGTTGGTGATGGCGAAGCCTCTGTCCCGGAATGCGTTTCTGACGGGCATATAACCGGGATCTTCCAGAGCGACATGCTCGACGCCCTGCTTACGGAGCAGCGTCGCCAGCTGGTTCGTGATTTGCTGAGTGCCTGCGCCGATGATGATCTGATCCGGCTTGCAGCTGACGCCTCTGGACATATAAAGATATCTGGCGATTTCCGCGCGCAGCGCTTCTTCACCCTGCGGGTTGCCTTCAAAGAGGAGGGCAGGAGAGTAATCGTTCAGGATTTTGTTCATGCATTTCTTCCATTTGTTGAAGTCAAAGCATTCCGGATCGTACTGCATGGCCGGCATCTCTAAATCCACAGCTTCATCGATAACAGACACTTCGTGCATGTTTTTGCTTTCCTGAACAGGTACAGTTTGAGGAGAGCCTGCCAGGACTTTGCTGACGAAGTAGCCCGACTGGGGCTTGGAATAGATATACCCCTCCACAAGCAGCTGGTTATAACTCTGCTCAACTGTTGTGATGCTCAGGGACGTAGATTTCGCAAGGCTCCTAAGGGAAGGAAGCTTTTCACCCTCGGTGATCTCCCCTGCCAGAATAGCGTTCTTAATATAGCTGTAGAGCTGCAGATAATAGGGCTTTTCGCGTGTCTCATCGAATATCGGAATCAGAGCTTTCATGGCGTTTCTCCAAACTGTTATTATAAAAATAATTATTTTTGTCTATTTAATTATGTACAATATTGGCTTATTATAGTGTAAACCAAACAGTAGTGATTGAAAAGAAAAAGTTATGATGGAAACAAAATTAAAAAAGACATCCATAACGGTGCTGACCGCTATGATGATGTGCATAATCATTGTGGCCATATTCGTGCTGCGTATACCGATTCCATTCACACAGGGATACGTTAATTTGAGTGACGGAATTATTTTCATCGCGATTTTTATCCTCGATAAAAAGCACAGCGTCGCGGCGGCATCTCTCGGATGCATGATGGGGGACATCCTGAGCGGATTTGCGTTCTGGGCGCCTTGGACCTTTGTCATCAAAGGCGTGATGGCGCTCATTACCGTCGTTATTATGGATGCTTTTGCGAAGAAACAGCTCACGGCAAAAGGCAAACTTTTATCCCGCATCTTCGCCATGACATGCGGTGGTCTTTTCATGGTGTTCGGCTACTTCATTGCGGAGAGAGTCCTCTATGGCACATGGGCAGTTGCAGCACTTGGCATTCCTTGGAACATTGGTCAGTTCGCGGTTGGAATCGCAGTAGCTATCGCAATCACTTCGGCACTTAAGAAAGTAGGCATCGGCAGATATTGATCTCAGATTAAAATGGATTTTATCAAAGTAGAAGATCTGATATTTGAATATACTAAGACGGATGAAGGAGGAGCCCCTGTCTCGTTCAGAGCAATAGATGGCATCTCCTTTACTGTTCAGAAGGGCAGTTTCACAGCGATTATCGGGCAGAACGGCTCCGGCAAGTCCACTCTGGCGAAGAACCTGAATGGGCTGCTTTTGCCTACGGCAGGCAAAGTCTATATAGACGGGCTGGACACGTCCGTTCCTGAGAACATGTGGGACGTCCGCCAACGAGTCGCAATGGTATTCCAGAATCCGGACAACCAGATCGTCTCCGCAATCGTAGAGGATGACGTTGCATTCGGACCGGAGAATCTCGGGATCGATCCCCTTGAAATCAGGAGGCGGGTAGACAGCGCGCTTGATGGAGTGGAGATGGGCGATTACAAGGACAAAGCGCCCCATCTTCTTTCCGGCGGACAAAAGCAGCGCATTGCGATTGCCGGCGCCATTGCGATGGAACCGGAATGCATCGTGTTCGATGAACCGACGGCGATGCTCGACCCGCGCGGCCGCAGGGAGGTTCTTTCCATTGCGAGAGAGCTCAACCGCAAAGGCATGACAGTCGTGTTCATCACCCACTTCATGGAAGAGGCTGCCTGCGCAGATCAAGTCATCGTACTGGACAACGGAACGATCAAACTGGAGGGAACACCGCACGAGGTCTTCAGACGAAAGGAAGAACTCAAGGCGCTAAGTCTTGGCGTTCCGGCAGCGGTACAGCTGTCGTCTGATCTGAGAGACCGCGGCGTTGATCTGCCGGAAGATATCCTGACAGATGAGGAGCTCATCGAAGCCTTGCTCAAGGTAAAAGGAGAGGCGGAGGTGAAGTCCTTATGATAGAAGTAAAGAATCTGACACATATATATAATGAAGGGCTGCCTCATGAGTCTGTAGCGCTGGATGACGTGAGCTTCAGAATAGAAGACAGAAGCTTTGTTGGCGTCATCGGCCATACAGGATCAGGTAAGTCCACACTTCTGCAACACCTGAACGGGCTGCTCAAGCCTGAGTCAGGAACCATTGTCATCGACGGTGTCGATATCACGGACAGCCACACGAAGATGCTGGACATCAGGAGAAGAGTGGGGCTTGTTTTCCAATACCCTGAATACCAGCTCTTTGAAGAAACAGTCGCAAAGGATGTGGCTTTCGGCCCGACGAACCTCGGTCTGGAGCAGGAAGAGATCGACGCCAGGGTCCGCGAATCCATCGGTCTTGTCGGCCTTGACTATGATTGTCTTAAGGATAAATCACCATTTGAACTGTCGGGCGGACAGAAGAGAAGGGTTGCCATCGCCGGCGTTCTTGCCATGAAACCGGACATCCTCGTGCTCGACGAACCGACAGCCGGGCTGAACCCGAAAGCGCATTTTGATATTCTCGATATGGTGTCGGACATTCACGAACGGGAGAACAACATCACCATATTTGTTTCACACAACATGAATGATATCGCCAGGATGTCTGACCAGGTGCTGGTCATAGACAAAGGCAGACTGGCCATGGATGGAACGCCGTCGGAGGTCTTCAGAAGAGAAGAAGAACTCAAGGCGATGGGACTGGCGCTGCCTGACGCGACAGAGATCGTGTCGCGGCTCAGGAAGAGAGGTATGGAACTTCCTGCTGACTGTCTCACCATCGGCCAAGCCGCGGATGCTATTGCGGCGGCGCTGGGAAAATAGAGTTAAGGTAGACCGTTAAATAAGATGATAAGAGATATCACACTGGGACAATTTTATCCGGGAAACTCTGTGATCCACAGACTGGATCCGCGAGTTAAGATTTTAGCAACGCTGCTGTATATCGTAGCGCTCTTTGTCGTGAAGGATTTCACCGGATTCATCGCTGCCTTTGTACTTCTGGAAGCGGTGATCGTTTTGTCGAAGGTTCCGCGGAAGTACATCTGGCGCGGACTCAGGCCGGTGCTGATCATCATATTCTTCACCATAGCTGTCAATATGTTCATGATAAAAGGGGACATCATCTGGCAGCTGGGATTTCTCCATGTCACTAGGCAGGGACTGAGAACAGCTGAATTCATGGCTGTCAGACTCATACTGCTCATCATCGGTTCAACCATGCTGACATTGACCACGAGACCGATTGGCCTTACCGATGGAATTGAAGCGCTGCTTTCCCCATTCAAGAAGATAGGACTTCCGGCTCATGAGCTGGCGATGATGATGACCATAGCTCTCAGATTCATCCCGACGTTGTTGGAGGAAACAGATAAGATCATCAAAGCGCAGCAGGCCAGAGGGGCCGATTTCGAAAGTGGGAATATCCTCAGAAGAGCGAAAGCCCTTATTCCGATTCTCGTACCGCTGTTTATCAGCGCGTTCCGAATCGCCCAGGACCTTGCCATGGCGATGGAAGCCCGCTGCTACGGCGGTGTTGTAAAACGTACGAGAATGAATGCCATGAAGTTTGCGGGACGTGATCTGATCGCATCGATCATATTCTGCGTATTTCTGGCAGTAGTTGTGCTACAGAGAGTGTTATTATGAGACAGCGTAAGGCGAAAGACCTGGACAAGAGACTTGCAAGATGCAAGGGGCATATGGTATACAGAGGCGACAGAACCATGCAGAAATACTGCGATTGTTCTGAGAATCTCTATGTGGAGATAGGCTGCGGCAAAGGACAGTTTATCATTAAGAAAGCGGCGGCAGATCCCGGCAGCAGATATCTTGCCATCGAAGGGCAGGAGACCGTTGTTCTTCGCGCGGCGGAGAAAGCAATGTGTGTCACCGGGGAAACCAGCTGGCCGGAAAACGTGCCGGGTGAAGAACGGATGGAAGGACTGTCAGCAACTTTGAACAATCTCAAATTTGTGAACTGCTTCGTGGATCACATGGCGGATTTGTTTGAAGAAAGCCAGCTCTCCGGAGTATATCTCAACTTTAGCGATCCATGGCCGAAGGCGCGCCACGCCAAACGCAGGCTGACCTATCGTGACAGACTCAGAGAGTATGCATGGGCTGTGAAAAACGGAGGGTTTATCGAAATCAAAACCGACAACGAAGGTCTCTTCGAATTCACTCTGGAAGAAATCGCAGAGTGTGCGGACATTCTGCGCACGGAGGAGATGACACGAGATCTTCATGCAGCAGACTGTCACTATGAATCTAAGAATATAACGACCGAATACGAGGACAAGTTCAGCGCATCCGGGAAGAATATCAATTACGTGAGAGTGATCATCGACAAGGAGAAGTAAAATGGCAGAGTACATTTTAGCAAGAAAAAACAACAGAAACATTCCGCGGGAAGACAAAATCTTCGGAATTTCCAGCAGAGCCAAGGCGGCCATCGCTGAAAAAGGAAAAGACAACGTTATCAGCGGCACCATAGGCGCGCTGCTGGATGATGAGGGAAAGCTCGTCGTTCTGGAGTCTGTCGACGAGGTGTTCAGAAGTCTTAAGCCGGTGGACTACGCGGAGTACGCGCCGATCGGCGGAACACAGCCTTTCCGGGAGGCAGTGAAGAAGGCTGCTTTTGGATCAAATGTTCCGGAAGGATATATTGAAGCGGTTGCGACACCTGGCGGAACAGGGTCGATCAGAAATGTCATCTCCAACTATTCAGAACCTGGCGACAAGATCCTGACAAGTGACTGGCATTGGGCGCCGTACGGAACGATCTCAGGAGAGATCGGCAGACGCATCGCGACATTTGAACTGTTCACCGAGAATGGAACATTCAATGCAGATTCATTCCGTTCTGCTTCAGCGGCTCTTCTGGCGGAGCAGAACAGCCTCGTGATCATTCTGAATACGCCGGCGCACAATCCGACAGGATATTCTCTAACAGATGATGACTGGGACAAAGTCATCGACATACTGACAGAGGAAGCCAAGTGCGGCAAAGCCATCGCCCTTCTTGTCGATTCCGCTTACATCGATTTCGCGGGAGATGAGGAGAAGTACAGAAGTTTCATGCCGGGTCTGGCCAGACTTCCTGAGAATGTGATCAGCATCGTGGCTTACAGCCTGAGCAAAACCTTCACCCTTTACGGCGCGCGCTGCGGAGCGATGATCTGCGTTGCAAAGACACCGGAAATCGCGGAAGAGTTCAGACGGGTTTCCGAGTATTCGTCCAGAGGAACCTGGTCGAACAGCGCGAAGATCGCCCAGGTGATTCTCTCCAGAATCTATAGCGATTCGGAACTACTGGATAAAGTCAACAAAGAGAGAAAGATCTATAGAGATATGCTGGCGGCCAGAGGCAAAGCGTTCAGCGAGGCGGCAGTAGAGTGCGGCCTCAAAATCGTGCCGTACGATGCAGGCTTCTTCGTCAGCGTTCCTTGCGACGACCCGGACGGCATCAGCCGCAAGCTGGAGGAGCGGGATGTATTCCTGGTGCCTCTTGCCAAGGGGATCCGCGTATCCGTAGCATCCCTGCCGGAAGAGATCTGCAGGAAACTGCCTTCTATCATCAAAGAGGTCATGGACAGCGAGAATTAGGCAGTTGACAGATGCTGCATTAAATGGTAATATATTCCTGCTACAAAACGCAACATTTATTATTTGAATAAGGGGCGAAAGGAAAGGAGAGTATTATCATGGCAGTATATGATGATGACAGAGACGTAACGTTTGAGATCATTGAGGAGATTGGGATTATCAGCACACAGGATACTGGCTGGACGAAGGAAATCAACCTCGTGAGATGGAATGGCGGTATGGCGAAGTATGACATTCGCGATTGGGATCCGTATCATGAGAAGATGTCCAGAGGTATCACACTGAAAGAAGAGGAGATGAGACGAATCCTCGATCTGATGCGCAGACGCCGTATGAATGCGAGAAACCGCAGATCGTCTGCGCAGACAGAGCCTGTCGTTACAACAGAAGAAGTTTCCAGTGCACTTGAGGAGTCCGACAGCAGTGATTTCACTAAGCCTGAAAGTGCATCTAAGGCGCAGCAGGCACCGGCCTAGCACAGGCGAATGATAACAGCTGAATACAGCAAAAGTCTTTCATAGGGGCTGTCGCATGGATGCGACAAGCTCCTTTTTATATGGTATACTACATCCATGAATATCAATATGAAATACGATTCCGTGAAAGACGGAGAACAACTGAATATCGAAGAAGGAATGACCATTGAAGACCTGATCAGGGAGAAAGGTCCTTTTAAGTACGACATCCTGCTGGCCAGTTTGAATGGAAGAGATACAGAGCTTACAGAGGAGTTGAAGGAAGGAGATTCTGTAGAGCTTTTGGATATGAGGACACAGGGTGCGAATCTGACGTATCAGCGCAGTCTGAATTTCATTTATATCATTGCAGTCAAGGAGATATTTGCGCAGCTTGGTGTCGAAAACGCGGATGCGGAGATTGACAATTCCCTGAATAAAGGTTTTTTTACCCGCGTTCGTCCGCAGAGAGGACTTCCTAAATCGGCACAGGATGAGATACAGGAACTGTTGACTGAGGAAGTCGTTGAGAAAATCGAACTGCGCATGAAGGAGCTTGTCCGCATGGATCTCCCGATCCGCAGAAGCAGAGTATCCATGGAAGAAGGTCTGCGCATCTGGCAGGAAGCAGGATACCATGAGAAGGCTCGCCTGCTGGATCAGATCACAGATCCGGAATACAAGCCTGCATACTATACGATCGATGTTCCAGAGGAAAATGGAGTCAAATCCTATGTGAACTACTTCTTCGGACCGATGGTGCCGTCGACAGGCTATATCAAGCGATTCGAGCTGAGAAAGTATCACAAAGGAATCCTGTTGCGCTATCCGTATTACAGCAGTCCTGACAGGATTCCGGAATACGTCGATGACAACAAGATATACGGCGCCTTCAGCGAAGAACACAGATGGCTGCATCTTCTGGGAACCAGATATCTGGCTGACTTAAATGATTTGATCAAAAAAGGCGGATCCAAGGACACCATTCTGCTTTCGGAAGCGCTTCACGAGAAGAAGATCGCTGAGATCGCCGATGAGGTCAAAAGCAAGAGACGCAGGATCGTCCTGATCGCGGGTCCGTCATCATCCGGCAAGACGACGTTCGCCAAGAGGCTCTGCATACAGCTCAGAGTGAATGGTCTCAGACCGATTTACATGGGAACAGATGACTATTTCATCAACAGGGAGGACATGAAGGTCGATGAAAACGGCGAGAAAGATTACGAAAGTCTGAATGCTGTCGATATCGATCTCTTCTGCAGCAATATGAATGATCTCCTCGCCGGCAAAGAAGTAGACCTTCCGGTCTTTGACTTCCTCAAAGGGGAGAAGATCTTCGGCACGAGGCTCACGAAGATCGATGAGGATCAGCTGATCGTCATCGAGGGAATCCACGCTTTGAACAAGAAACTCACCGAGCAGATTCCGGATGAGACAAAATACAAAATCTACATCAGCCCTCTGGCGCAGATCAATGTAGATATTCACAATAGAGTTCCGACGACAGACGCCAGACTGCTCAGAAGACTTGTGCGCGATTACAAGTACAGAGGCCATTCAGCCGCACAGACCATAGAGACGTGGCCAAAAGTAAGAGGCGGTGAAGATAAGAACATCTTCCCTTACAACGGGGAAGCAGATGTGCTCTTCAATTCAACGCTGGCTTATGAGACAAGTCTTTTGAAAAAGTATGCGTTGCCTTTGCTCGAGGAGATCACACCAGATCAGCCTGAATACGGAGAAGCCCGCAGGTTGCTGGGGTTCTTCAGGCTGTTTGAGACCATAGAAGATGAGACGGATGTTCCAAACAACTCGATACTCAGAGAGTTCATAGGAGGGAGTGTGTTTGTAGAATGATTGCTGTAGTAGGTGCAGTATTGGTGGAAGTCGATGTGAGACTGATGCCGCCGAAGCGTGACGTGGAACTGCAGAAGAAGCAGGATGAAGAAGCGCTGCGTCAGGCAGGAATCGATCCGGCGGGCAATGACAGGAGCGCCGGCGGACAGAAATTGGAAGGTTTCAGTCAGTATTACGAACGCACCATGCGCCAGCAGGCGAGTGAAAATTACTGGAACGAGGTCGGAGCGGGCGGAAACCAATTCGGCGGCTACGACCCTGTTGTTGCAGAGAAAGATACAGAAATCCGCGTTTCGAACAGCGGATGCGCGTACAATGTCGCCAGGTATCTGGCGTCTGACCACAAAAAAGAGGTAGCGTTCCTGTCGGTGGTCGGTGACGATGCCTTTGGACTGGCGGCGAGATGTGAACTGGAGAACGCCGGCGTGGATACCGCAGGAATCAAAGTGACAGCCTGCAGCACGCCTGTGTCTGTGGAAATCCACAATATTATAGGAGAGCTGCAGTTCCAGAGAGAGAACAGCACCGCAATGGAGATGCTGACGCCGCAGATGATCGATGAATGCGCGGCGATCCTGGAAGAAGCGGATGCGATCGTGGTGGATGGAACCGTTCCGGCGGAAACGCTGAACTACATCTCTGATCGATACTCCGACAAAAGCAGGATATTCTTTGATCCGGGTTCGATCGCAGGCGGAAGCAGGTTTGCGGAATCCAAGCTGAAGGCATACTGCGTCCTGCCGGGAAGAATGGAGGCAGAAGCAATGAGCGGGCAGCAGGTTCTCGGAATGGACCAGCTCATGGCCGCCGGCGATGCCTTTGAGGAGCGCGGCGTGGAGAGAGTGATCATCACCCTGAAGGGCGGCGGACTCTATTATAAGGAAGGAACACAATCCGGCCTGATCAAACCGGAGCGGAAGCTGACCTTCGCGGAGACGAAGGGTGCAGGTGATGTGCTGACTGCGGCAGTCGTCGCAGCAAGCAAAGGAGAAGAAAAACTGGAAGTGGCTGCTGGCGCTGGAATGGAAGCGGCAGCGGAGTTTCTAAAGGATGTAATAGATGAGAGGCCGTATTAAGCCGGCACAATATACAGGAGGATAACCAATGAAAACAGATAATATCAGCAAAGGCAATAAAGTCAAAATCGAGACGGTCATCAAAGCCCTCGAGAAGAGAGGCATGAAGGGCTACTATGCGGAAGACGGCGAGGAAGCCCTGAAGATGATTCTTGAAATGATTCCGGAAGGGTCCTCTGTTGGCAGGGGAGGCAGTGAGACGCTGAACCAGATGGGTGTGTTCGAAGAACTTAACAAGGGCAACTATACGACGTATGAACCATTCAAAGAACCGGATCCGGAAAAAGGTAAGGCAATCAGACGTGCCATTTTCTCAGCGGACTTCATGTTGACCAGCGCCAACGCCATCACCTTGGACGGTGAAATCGTCAACATCGACGGTACCGGCAACAGAGTTGCACCGATTATCTGGGGACCGGATAAGGTCATTTTCGTCATAGGCGCCAAGAAGATCGCCAGAGATGTGCATGCAGCCATCGCCAGAATCAAGTGTGATGCCTGTCCGCCGAACTGCATCAGGCTCGGCAAGAACACGCCGTGCGCCATCACCGGCAAGTGCGGCAACTGTCTGTCTCCGGGCAATACCGTCTGCTGCCACACTGTTATCACAAGGTATTCCAGCATTGTTGACCGTATGCATGTGATTCTGGTCAATGAGGATTTGGGATTCTAAATCGACTTTCTGATTCATCAGGAAAACACAATACAAAACCGTAAACCTTCAAATCAGTACTATTATTACTATTATATAGTCGGAATCTGAAGGTTTTTCTTTTTGAAAAACTGCAGATATAGTGTGTATTTCGCTTTATTTCCAAAGGAAGGGGTACATCTAGTGGTAGGAGTGGGCACACTGTATAGAGTGTGCGCGCTTTAACTCCTGCAGCCCTTGATATGACTGGTTTTAGCCTGTTTGAAAAACATAAAAAATAATCGAAAAAAGTGCTTGATTTTATCAGGGGCTTTTGTTATGATGTTAGAGCTTGTGTAAGGCGAAGAAGTGGGAAGTTACCGCGCTATCGGAGAATTTCCACCGAGAATTGTCCCCACATTGATCGGGGGCGAAGGGATTCGCTGAATTTTTCATGTGCGTCGGTACATGGAAACACACAAGGGCGTGTACGGAGTCAAAGACATACGGCGTCTGCGAGCGAACCCCTTGTACAAGCATAGCGAAAACTGTACTAAAGCAAGTTATAGGAGGAAAAAATGAGCGAGTTACAGAAAATCAGAATCAAGCTTAAGGCTTACGACCACAAACTTCTGGATGCTTCAGCAGCTAAGATCGTTGAAACAGCACAGAAGACAGGAGCTGAAGTATCAGGTCCGATTCCGCTTCCAACGGAAAAAGAAGTTATCACTATTCTGAGAGCTGTTCACAAGTATAAGGACTCAAGAGAACAGTTCGAGCAGAGAACACACAAGAGGCTGATCGACATCACAAGCGCAACTGCCAAGACTACGGATGCCCTCACTAAGCTGGACATGCCTGCAGGCGTTGACATCGAGATCAAGCTGTAAGAAGCGCAAGGGAACTCACCCTTAAGAATGGACGGCGCATGACATGGATCGCACGAGTTGCATAGCGAACCAGAAGGTGTACCGGCCCGCTGTTAAGAAAGAGAGGAATAACAAACAATGAAAACACTTTTAGGAAGAAAGCTGGGAATGACTCAGATCTTCACTGAAGCAGGCGCAGTAGTTCCTGTAACAGTAGTAGAGGCAGGCCCAATGACAGTAACCCAGGTCAAGACCGTTGAAACAGACGGATACGACGGAATCCAGGTTGGCTTCGAAGAAGCTAAGCCACAGAGAGTGAACAAGCCGATGACAGGCCACTTCGCTAAGAACGAACTCAAGCCGATGAAGCATCTGATCGAGTTCAGACCAGATGAAGGCGATACATACGAAGTCGGACAGCAGATCACAGTTGCTGATTTCGAAGCAGGCAAGAAGCTTGACGTTACAGGAACCTCAAAAGGTAAGGGAACTCAGGGTAACATCAAGAGACATGGACACCACAGAGGCCCGATGAGCCACGGTTCAAAGCACAAGAGACTCGCAGGCGCGCTGGCTGCAGGTACTTACCCATCAAGAGTATTCAAGGGTAATGCAGGTCCGGGAAGAATGGGCCGCGAGACAGTAACAGTTCAGAACGTAGAGCTGGTAAAAGTTATTGAAGATAGGAACCTGATGCTGATCAAGGGTGCAATTCCGGGCAACAAAGGCGGAATCGTCCGCATCCAGTACGCAGTAAAGGGTCAGGACAAATAGAATGACTTCAGAAAGGAGGAAGTAAGATGTCAACAGTGACAATGCTGAACATGGCTGGCCAGGAAGCCGGGACCATCGAACTGAACGATGCAGTCTTCGGAATCGAGCCAAACCAGAACGCGGTTCTCGCAGTAGTAAAGAACATTTTGGCCAACAAGAGACAGGGCACACAGTCTGCTAAGACCAGAGCTGAAGTCAGAGGAGGCGGCAGAAAGCCTTTCAGACAGAAAGGAACCGGTCGTCATAGACAGGGTTCATCAACAGACCCTTCACAGGTAGGAGGCGGCGTAGTATTCGCACCAAAGCCTAGAAGCTACAGATATACAGTAAACAAGAAGCTCAGAAAGCTGGCAATGCTGTCAATGCTCTCATCAAAGGCTCAGGAAAACGAACTGATCGTAGTAGACAAGATCGAGTTCGCAGAACCAAAGACCAAGGAAATGGTCAAGATGCTTGAGAACATCAAGGCTGAGAAGAAAGCCCTGATCGTAACAGCAGATAAGGACGAGAACATCATCAAGTCCGCAGCTAATATCCCTGGAATCAGAACTGCTCTCGTAGGAACAATGAATGTGTATGAGATCATCAACCACAACAGCCTGATCCTCACGAAAGACGCAGTAGAGAAGATTGAGGAGGTGTACGCATAATGAAGACTCCTTACGATGTAATAATTAAACCTGTCATCTCCGAGAAATCAATGGACGATGCGCAGAACAAAAAGTACACATTCAAGGTTGCCGTAGATGCGAACAAGACAGAAGTCAAGAACGCAGTAGAAGAGATCTTCGATGTGGAAGTTAAAAAAGTAAACATTATGAACGTTGTAGGCAAGAAAAAGAGAATGGGAAGATACGTAGGAAAGACGGCCGCTACAAAGAAAGCGATCGTAACACTTACTCCGGCAAGTAAGGAAATCGAATTCTTCCAGAGTCTGTAATACAGGAGGTAAGAATCAATGGGAATCAGAAAATATAATCCGACCACTCCTGGTTTAAGAGGAATGACAGTTTCCACATTTGAGGAAATCACGACAGACAAACCTGAGAAGTCCCTGACAGTCACTCTTAAGAAGCACTCAGGAAGAAACTCAAGAGGCAAGATCACTGTCAGACACAGAGGCGGCGGATACAGACCTAAGTACAGAATTATCGACTTCAAGAGAGATAAGGATGGTGTTCCTGGCAAGGTAGCCACAATCGAATACGATCCGAACAGAAGTGCAAACATCGCACTGATCAACTATGCAGATGGCGAGAAGAGATACATCGTTGCTCCTAACAAGCTGGCAGTCGGCGACGTAATCGTATCCGGACCGGATGCAGACATCAAAATCGGAAACGCACTTCCGGTTGCAAACATCCCGGTTGGTACGATTATCCACAACATCGAACTTAAGCCTGGCAAGGGCGCACAGCTCGTAAGATCAGCTGGAAACGGCGCACAGCTCATGGCTAAGGAAGGCAAGTTCGCATCACTGAGACTTCCTTCAGGCGAAGTAAGGAAAGTAAGACAGGAATGCAGAGCTACCATCGGTGAAGTTGGCAACATCGACCACCAGAACATCCAGATCGGTAAGGCCGGCAGAAAGCGCCACATGGGAATCAGACCTACAGTAAGAGGTTCCGTAATGAACCCTAACGATCACCCACACGGCGGCGGCGAAGGAAAGGCCGGAATCGGACGTGTAAGCCCTGTAACACCTTGGGGCAAGCCTGCACTCGGATACAAGACGAGAAAGAAGGGCAAGGCGTCAGATAAGTACATCGTTAAGAGAAGAAACGAAAAATAAAAGGAAGGAGCAGAAGATAAATGGGAAGATCACTGAAAAAGGGCCCTTTCGTAGAAAAGAAGCTGCTTAAGGCAATCGAAGAAATGAACGCAGCGAACGAAAAGAAGGTCGTTAAAACATGGTCAAGACCATCAACAATATTCCCACAGATGGTTGGACATACAATCGCAGTGCATGACGGAAGAAAGCATGTACCTGTATACATCACAGAAGATATGGTTGGCCACAGATTAGGAGAATTCGCTCCTACCAGAACATACAGAGGCCACGCAGCAGACAAGAAGTCAAAGTAAGAAAGGAGATAACAAATGGAAGCAAAAGCAATTGCAAAGTATGTCAGAATGTCTCCTTCAAAGATCAAGCCTGTTGTTGATTTAGTAAGAGGCAAAGACTTAAACGAAGCGCTGACGATTCTGAAGTTCACTCCTGGCAAGGGAGCTGAAATCGTAGAAAAGGTCGTTCAGTCCGCAGCTGCAAACGCAGACGTTAAGGAAATGAACGCAGACAACCTCTATGTAGCAGAGATTTACGCTCATCAGGGTCCGACAATGAAGAGATGGAAGGCCGGTGCACAGGGCAGAGCATCAATCATCCTGAAGAGATCAAGTCACGTTGGCTGCACTCTGAGAGAAAAGGAGGTTAACTAATGGGTCAGAAAGTAAGTCCACACGGATTAAGAGTTGGCGTTATTAAAGACTGGGATTCAAAGTGGTTCGCAGACAAGTCAAAGTTTGCTGACTTCCTGGTTGAAGATAATAAAGTAAGAGAATACGTTAAGAAAAAATTATATGCTGCCGGCGTTTCAAAGGTTGTAATCGAAAGAGCAGCAGATAATAAGATCAAAGTCATCGTTATGACAGCTAAGCCTGGTATGGTAATCGGAAGATCCGGAACAGGAATCGACGATCTGAAGGCTGAACTGGAAAGAATGACAAAGAAGAACGTTGTACTGGACATCAGAGAGATCAGAAGAGCAGAACTGGATGCACAGCTCACAGCTGAGTCAATCGCACAGGCTCTGGAGAGAAGAGTCTCCTTCAGAAGAGCTATGAAGCAGGCCATTGGCAGAACAATGAAGGCCGGCGCAAAGGGCATCAAGGTTCTCACATCCGGAAGACTGGGCGGCGCTGAAATCGCCAGATCAGAGAAGTACAGCGAAGGAAATGTTCCTCTTCACACACTGAGAGCTGACATCGATTATGGTTTCGCAGAAGCTGATACCACTTACGGCAAGCTGGGTATCAAGGTATGGATCAACCACGGTGAAAGACTCGACAAGGATCTGAAGTCATCTGTTCCTGAAGAAAAGAAGGAAAGAGGCCGCGGCAAGAGAAGAGAAGGCGACAGAAGAGGCAGAAGAGACGGCGACAGAAGACCTAGAAGAGACAACAGAAGAGACGAGAGAGCTGAAATTCCAAAGGCTGCAAACCAGAGAATCAGAAAGCCAAAGGAAGCTCCGGCTCCACAAGTTGAAGAAGCTCAGGCTCCTGCAGAAGAAACTGCAGCAGCAGAAGAATAGACGTCAGGAAGGAGGAACGCGACATGTTAATGCCTAAGCGCGTTAAACACAGAAGAGTCCACAGAGGCAGAATGAAGGGCAAAGCCACAAAGGGCAACACAGTCACTTACGGCGATTATGGTCTTCAGGCCACAGAGTGTGGATGGATCACTTCAAATCAGATCGAGGCAGCCAGAATTGCCATGACAAGATCTGTTAAAAGAGGCGGTAAGGTTTACATCAAAATCTTCCCTCATAAATCAGTAACGAAGAAACCTGCAGAAGTACGTATGGGTTCCGGTAAAGGTGCTCCTGAGTACTGGGTAGCAGTAGTTAAACCGGGCAGAGTAATGTTCGAAATCGAAGGAGTAACAGAAGAACAGGCAAGAGAAGCTATGAGACTCGCATCACATAAGCTGCCTGTTAAGTGCAAGTTTGCCATCGCAGACAAGGTAAAGGGTGGTGAAGCGTAATGGAATTAAAGAAAATCAGAGAAATGTCAGAAGCGGAACTGAACGCTGAACTGAACAAAATGAAAAAAGACCTCTTTAATCTCAGATTCCAGCATGTAACTGGACAGCTCGAAAACCCTATCCTGCTGAGAGATACAAAGAGAGACATTGCAAGAGTTAAAACAATCATGAGAGAAAAAGAACTTCAGAAGGTTCAGGGCTAAAGGAAAGGAGGATGAATTATGGCAGTTGAGAGAAACAGAAGAAAGACACTCGTCGGCATCGTAACAAGCGACAAAATGGATAAGACAGTAGTCGTTACAGTCGAAGACTTCGTAAGACATTCCCTTTATGGTAAGGCAGTAAAGAGAACCAAGAAGATCAAGGCTCACGATGAAAATAACGAATGTGAAATCGGAGATAAAGTTAGAATTATGGAGACAAGACCTCTGTCAAAGGACAAGAGATGGAGACTTGTCAACATCGTAGAGAAGGTTAAGTAAAGGAGGCACCTCGTAATGATTCAGACTGAAACAAGATTAAGGGTTGCTGATAACTCCGGAGCTAAAGAACTTCTGTGCATCCGTATCCTGGGCGGAACAAGCCGTCAGTATGCAAATATCGGCGACATCATCGTCTGCGCAGTTAAGGATGCTACACCGGGCGGTGTTGTAAAGAAGGGCGACGTTGTCAGAGCCGTTGTGGTTAGAACGAAGACCGGTGCCAGAAGAGCGGACGGCAGCTATGTAAAGTTTGACCAGAACGCAGCAGTTATTATAAAGGATGATATGCAGCCAGCAGGAACACGTATCTTCGGACCTGTAGCAAGAGAGCTCAGAGAAAAAGGCTTCATGAAGATCGTATCCCTTGCACCGGAAGTATTATAGGAGGTATCAAATGAAAATCAAAAAAGATGATACAGTAATCGTACTTGCCGGAAAAGATAAGGGAAAGACTGGCAAAGTATTGAAGGCAATGCCTAAAGAAAACAAAGTCATCGTAGAAGGCGTCAACATCCAGACAAAGCATCAGAAGCAGACTCAGAAAGCAGCTGCTGAGATCAAGCATCAGGAAGGCCCGATCGATGCATCGAACGTAATGTTCTATGATACAAAGGCAAAGAAGCCGTCAAGAGTCGGATACAAGTTCGAAGACGGCAAGAAGATCAGAGTTGCTAAGGCAACCGGAGCAGAAATTGACTAAGAAAGGAGGAGACGGTTTTGACAGCAAGATTGAGAGAAAAGTATAAAAGCGAAGTGTTCCCAAAACTGAAGGAACAGTTTGGATACGAAAACGTTATGCAGGTTCCGAAGCTTGAGAAAGTCACACTGAACATGGGACTGGGCGAAGCAAAGGAAAATGCTAAGATACTGGAAAGCGCAGTTGAAGAAATCGCACTGATCACTGGCCAGAGACCGGTCGTTACGAAGGCAAGAAAGTCCATCGCTAACTTCAAGGTAAGACAGGGCATGCCGGTAGGCGCCAAGGTCACACTCAGAGGCGACAACATGTACGAATTTATCGACAAGCTCATCAACATCGCTCTTCCTAGAGTAAGAGACTTTAAAGGCGTAAGCAAGAACTCATTCGACGGTAGAGGAAACTACTCAATGGGTATCAAGGAACAGCTGATTTTCCCTGAAATCAATTATGACAAGGTTGATACAATCAAGGGTATGAACATCGTATTCACTACTACGGCTAAGACAGACGAAGAAGCGCAGGCTCTTCTGGCTGATCTCGGAATGCCGTTTGAGAAGTAATATAGGAGGGAAATAATGGCTAAAACATCTCTTAAAGTTAAGCAGCAGAGAAAACCTAAGTATTCGACGCGTGCATATACAAGATGCAGAATCTGCGGAAGACCTCATTCAGTACTGAAGAAGTACGGCATCTGCAGAATCTGTTTCAGAGAGCTGGCTTACAAGGGTGAGATCCCTGGCGTTAAGAAAGCAAGCTGGTAAAAAGAAAGTTAGAACTACTATCCGTTAAGTTGCCGGACGGGCCGGCAAAACTGGCGGAGGAAGGAGAATTTACGAAATGACAATGACAGATCCGATTGCGGATATGCTGACCAGAATCAGGAACGCGAACACCGCAGGACATCCGACAGTTGAAATTCCTGCTTCAAAGATGAAGAAGTCCATCGCAGGAATTCTGAAGGAAGAAGGTTACATCGAAGATTTCGAGGTCATCGATGACAACAAGCAGGGCATCATCAAAGTTACAATGAAGTATGGTGCTGACAAAGAAAGAGTTATCAGCGGAATCAAGAAGATTTCAAAGCCTGGACTCAAGACTTATGCAAAGGCAAATGAAATTCCAAGAGTTCTCGGCGGACTGGGAATCGCTATCATCTCAACATCAAAGGGTGTTATCAGCGATAAGGAAGCCAGAAAGCTCGGAATCGGCGGCGAAGTAATTTGTTACGTTTGGTAGGAGGTATATACAATGTCAAGAATTGGATTTAAGACAATCAACATTCCTGCCGGCGTAGAAGTAAAAGTTGATGGAAACACAGTTTCCGTTAAAGGTCCTAAGGGACAGCTGCAGGAAAAGATCAGCGATCTGCTGGAAGTTGAGATCAAGGACGGCGTTCTTGAAGTCAAGAGACATTCAGACAACGCTGAGGACAGATCACAGCACGGTCTTGCCAGAACACTCATTAACAACATGGTGATCGGCGTAACCGATGGCTTCCAGAAGAAGCTCCAGCTTGTAGGCGTTGGCTACAAGGCTGAAAAGAAGGGCAAGACTCTCGTAATGAATCTGGGATACTCACATCCGGTCGAGCTTCCTGATCCGGAAGGTATCGAGACAGAGTGTCCGGATGCAAATACAGTAATCGTTAAAGGAATTGATAAAGCACTGGTTGGAAACTATTCTGCGAATATTAGAGCTTGGAGAAAACCTGAACCATACAAAGGCAAGGGCATCAAGTATGAAAACGAACACATCCGCAGAAAAGAAGGTAAGACCGGCGTTGCAGGTTAAGGAAAGGAGTAAAGCAAAATGGCAAGAGAAAGCAGAAATGACAAGCGTCTCGTCAGACACGCACGCATCAGAAAAAATCTCAGCGGAACTCCTGAAATGCCTAGACTCTGCGTATTCAGAAGCAACAAGAACATATCCGCTCAGATTATCGATGATGTTAACGGCGTAACGCTGGTAAGCGCATCAACAATCGACAAAGAGCTTAAGGACGGCATCAAGTACGGCGGCAACAAAGAGGCTGCTAAGGCTGTTGGCGAAGCTATTGCTAAGAGAGCACTCGAGAAGGGCATTGAAACAGTATGCTTTGACAGAGGCGGATTCCTCTATCACGGAAGAGTTAAGGAACTGGCCGATGGTGCTCGCAGCGCAGGACTGAAATTTTAACGGGAGGTAACAAGATGAGACGAGCTTTAGACACTTCAAATCTGGAGTTAAACGAAACAATAGTCAGCATCAGAAGAGTTGCTAAGACCGTTAAGGGCGGAAGAAACATGAGATTCTCCGTAACAGTGGTTGTCGGCGATGGCGAAGGCCACGTAGGCGTTGGCCTGGGCAAGGCACTGGAAATTCCTGAAGCAGTAAGAAAAGCAACAGAAGATGCCAAGAAAAATGTAATCAAGGTTCCTACTGTAGGAACAACAATTCCTCACAGACAGCTGGGCGTATTCGGAGCAGGAAGAGTTCTGCTCATGCCGGCTGCCCCTGGTACAGGCGTAATCGCAGGTTCATCAGTACGTACTGTTCTGGAAGCTGCAGGTGTCAAGGACATCAGAGCCAAGTCAATCGGTTCCAACAACACCGGTAACATGGCATACGCTACAATGGAAGGCCTCAAGGCCCTCACTACTGTAGAAGAAGTAGCCAGAAAAAGAGGAAAGACTAAGGAAGAAATCTTAGGATAAGGAGGAAGTAATAATGGCAAAAATGATCAAAGTCACATTGACAAAGAGTGTTATTGGCGCTTCCCCTAAGCAGAGAAAAGTAGTAGAAGCGTTAGGACTTAAGAAGATGCATCAGTCAGTTGAACTGGTTGACACTCCTGCAGCAAGAGGAGCAATCAACAAGGTTCCGCATCTCTTAACTGTAGAAGAGTTATAAGGAGGTGCCACACAGATGAAACTGCATGAATTAAGGGCCCCAGAAGGATCAACAAGAGCTCCTAAGAGAAAGGGCCGCGGAACAGGAACCGGAAACGGAACAACTGCCGGCAGAGGTATGAATGGACAGAAGTCCAGATCAGGCGGCGGTGTAAGACTTGGTTTCGAAGGTGGACAGATGCCTCTTTACAGAAGAATTCCTAAGAGAGGATTCAAGAACATCTGGGGAACTGAGTACACAGTACTGAACGTAAGCGCACTCAATAGATTCGAAGACGGCGCAACAGTAACACCGGAGACTCTCATGGAAGCAGGACTTGCAAAGCAGGTTAAGGACGGAATCAAGATCCTCGGAAACGGCAATCTGGAAAAGAACCTTACCGTACAGGCTCACAAGTTCAGCAAGACTGCTGTTGAAAAAATCGAAGCCGCCGGAGGAAAGGCAGAGGTGATCTAATGGAGATGCTTAGAACAGTTGCAAAGGCCTGGAACATTCCTGACATACGCAAGAAGATCATATTCACGCTTTGCATGCTTTTGATCTTCAGAATCGGTGCGCAGATACCGGTTCCCGGTATGGATAGAGAAGTGTTGGCACAGACCTTTGACAGTGATACAGGACTATTTGCTCTGTTCAATCTGTTCTCAGGAGGTGCGTTCAGTAACTTCACAATATTTGCACTGAGTATCACACCTTACATCACAGCATCCATCATACTCCAGCTCCTGACAATCGCCATTCCGGCACTGGAAAGGCTGTCAAGAGAAGGAACAGAAGGAAGAAAGAAAATAGCACAGTACACAAGATACCTGACAGTTGCACTGGCAGTGGTACAGGCAATCGGTGTTACGATTGGTCTGTTCAGACAGGCGCTCATCAGTACCGATGCATTCTCTGTCATCGTAATTGTACTCGTACTTACAGCAGGTACAGCGTTCCTGATGTGGCTGGGAGAGCAGATCAACGAAAACGGTATCGGAAACGGTATCTCGCTGATCATCTTCGCAGGCATCATCGCAAGACTTCCGTCCGCTTGCCAGGAAATCTGGGGCAAGCTCACAGAAGGAACGATGAGCATCATTACGCTGATCGTGTTCCTGCTCTTCTGCGCAGCAGTAATCGTAGGAATCATTATGGTTCAGCAGGGCCAGAGAAGAATCCCGGTACAGTATGCGAAGAGAGTAGTCGGAAGGAAGATGTACGGCGGACAGGCCACACATATTCCACTCAAGGTAAACCAGGCAGGCGTTATTCCAGTAATCTTCGCCATGGCTTTCCTGCAGTTCCCGCTCACGATCACATACTTCATGAACGCAAAGGGCGATGCAGCCATGTGGGTAGAAAAATGGCTGGCACCGACGGGTTCACCTGGTGTATGGGTATATGCAGCATTTAACGCAGTGCTGATTATATTCTTCACTTACTTCTATACTTCAGTAACGTTCAACCCAATGGAGGTTGCTCAGAATCTGAAGGCAAATGGCGGATTCATTCCGGGTATCAGACCTGGTAAGACCACGGTTGAATACCTGAACAGAGTAATGACAAGAATCACATTCGTCGGTGCAATATTCCTGGCGCTGGTAGCAATCCTGCCGACCATCGTCAGCCAGCTGGGAGGCCTGTCCTTCCACTTCGGAGGAACATCACTCCTGATCGCAGTTGGTGTTGCACTCGATACCATGAAACAGCTTGAGAACCAGATGGTAATGAGGAACTACAGCGGTTTCCTCAAATAGGAGGTATAAGATGAATTTAATATTATTAGGCCCTCCGGGAGCAGGCAAAGGCACCCAGGCCGCTAAGATCATTGAGAAGTATAATATTCCTCATATCTCAACAGGCGACATTTTCAGAGAAAACATCAAGAACGGAACAGAGCTTGGCAAGAAGGCTCAGGAATACATGAACAAGGGTCAGCTCGTTCCGGATGAACTGGTAGTAGAAATCGCTACAGACAGACTGAACAAGGATGACTGTAAGGAAGGTTTCCTTCTCGACGGATTCCCAAGAACAGTATTCCAGGCTGAGGAACTGGACAAGTTCCTCGCAGCGAAGGGTTCCAAGATCGATCACGTACTCGATATCGACGTGAACAGAGAGGAACTGATGATCAGACTGACTGGCAGAAGAGTCTGCTCAAAGTGCGGAGCGTCATTCCACGTTGTAAACATCCCGCCTAAGCAGGAAGGCATCTGCGACGTTTGCGGAGCAGAGCTGATTCAGAGAAAGGATGACAACGAAGAAACCGCTGCCAACAGAATAGAAGTATATAACAATGAAACAAAGCCGCTCATAGATTACTATGAGAAGGCCGGCAATATCTCACATATTGACGGCACTACAGGCCTTGAAAACGTATTCAACGCAATCGTCGGCATTTTAGGGGAATAGGCATGATTATTATCAAATCAGACTCAGAAATAGATCTGATGAGAGAATCGGGTAAGGTGACAGGATACATTCTTAAGGAACTGGAGAATGTCATCAAACCCGGCCTTTCAACGGCCGATGTAAACCACTTCGTTGAGAAGACCATCAGAGACGCCGGAATGATCCCGACCTTTCTGGGATACGGCGGATTCCCGGCAAGCGCATGCGTCTCAGTAAACGAAGAAGTCGTCCATGGGATTCCTGATAAAAAAAAGATTCTGAGAGAAGGGGACATTGTAAGTGTTGATGTAGGTTCCACCTACAAAGGATATGTAAGCGACGCTGCCAGAACCTACGCAGTAGGGGAAATCAGCGAAGAAGCGAGACATCTGATCGATGCCACAAGGAACAGTTTTTTTGCAGGGCTTGAGTTCTGCAAGGTCGGCTGCAGACTGTCCGACATATCACATGCGATCCAGGCATCTGCCGAAGGCGAAGGCTTCAGCGTAATCAGAGATTATGTGGGCCACGGCGTTGGACAGCAGATGCATGAAGATCCCCAGATTCCGAACTTTGGTAAGGCGGGGAGAGGACCGAGACTGGCCAAGGGTATGGTGTTTGCCATTGAGCCAATGATATGTGAGGGCACCTACGATGTCAGAACATTATCCAATGACTGGACCGTTGTTACGCTCGATGGGAAACTGTCAGCGCATTATGAAAACACTGTAGTCATAACAGATGGTGAGCCGGAGCTGCTCACTCTGGGTGAATAACCAGGAGGAAAGAATATGGCGAAAAAAGATGTCATAGAAGCAGAAGGCGTAGTTGTAGAAGCACAGCCGAACGCAATGTTCATCGTTGAACTTGAAACAGGCCACAAAGTACTGGCTCACGTTTCAGGCAAAATCAGAACAAACTACATCAGAATCATCCCCGGAGACAAGGTCAAGGTTGAACTTTCACCGTATGACCTGACCAGGGGCAGAATCACATGGAGAGGCAAGGCATAAACTTAGCCGCAGCATGAAGCATTAAGGAGGAACACAATGAAAGTAAGAGCTTCCGTAAAGCCTATATGCGAAAAGTGCAAGGTAATCAAGAGAAAAGGTAAAGTAATGGTTATCTGTGAGAACCCTAAGCACAAGCAGAAGCAGGGCTGATCAATTATCACTAATTATTTAGAACATCCCGTTTATATTACGCCCGCTCAGGTAAGAGAGGCGGCAGCGTGACGGAAGATGGGAACAGGAGGAAAATATGGCTCGTATAGCCGGTGTAGACTTACCAAACGAAAAAAGAATCGAAGCTGGCCTTACCTACATCTATGGTATTGGCTGGGCTACCTCCAGAGCAATCCTGGAGAAGACCGGAATTGATCCTTCAACCAGAGTAAAAGATCTGACTGAAGAAGAAGCTGGTAAAATCAGAAAGGTTATCGAATCCGATTACATGGTAGAAGGTGATCTGAGAAGAGACACTTCCATGAACATCAAGCGCCTGATGGAAATCGGCTGCTACAGAGGAATCAGACACAGAAGAGGTCTGCCTGTAAGAGGACAGAAGACCAAGACAAACGCCAGAACTCGTAAGGGTCCTAAGAAGACCGTTGGCAGAAAAAAGAAGGGATAAGGAGGTAGATTGATATGGCTAAAGCTGCTAAGAAAGCTGTTAGAAAAAAGAGAAAAGAACGTAAGAACGTTGAAAAAGGTCAGGCACATATCCAGGCTACCTTTAACAATACATTAGTTACACTGACCGACATGGCAGGTAACGCACTTTCATGGTCAAGCGCAGGTTCACTGGGCTTCAGAGGATCAAGAAAGTCAACGCCGTTTGCTGCTCAGTCAGCTGCAGAAGAAGCTGCTAAGGGCGCAATGGAACACGGCCTGAAAACAGTTGAAGTTTACGTAAAGGGTCCGGGATCCGGAAGAGAAGCTGCTATCAGAGCACTTCAGACAGCTGGTCTCGAAATCACCATGATCAAGGATATCACACCGATTCCTCACAATGGATGCAGACCACCTAAGCGTAGAAGAGTCTGATAGAAGGGAGGAAAATAGAAATGTCAGTAAACAGAGATCCGATCCTGAAGAGATGCAGATCCCTTCAGATAGACCCTAGCCACATGGGAATCTTCAAAGAATCAAAGAGGACTCCTGCAAGAAGCAACAGAAAAATGAGCGAGTACGGACTGCAGCTTCGTGAGAAGCAGAGAGCGAAGTTCATCTACGGCGTTCAGGAAAAGCAGTTCAGAAACACATTTGACAAGGCTGCCAAGAAGAAGGGCATCACAGGTGAAAACCTGCTCATCATGCTCGAAGAGCGTCTTGACAATGTAGTATACAGAATGGGACTGGCTATGACCAGAAGAGAAGCTCGTCAGCTGGTTGTCCATGCACATTTCACAGTAAACGGTAAGAAGGTAAACATCCCTTCCTATCAGGTAAAGCCGGGAGATGTCATCAAGGTTAAGGCTAAAAGCGCAAGCTCCCCGAAATTCCAGGAGATCAAAGACATGACAGTAGGCGTTCCTGAGTGGCTGTCAGTAGACAGAGAAAAGCTCGAGGGAACAGTTCTTGCTGACCCTACTAGAGATCAGATTGACACACCTGTAGAAGAGCATCTGATCGTCGAATTGTACTCCAAGTAATAATAATACAAATGAAAAAAGGAGGGTTTTGCGTGATAGAAATAGAAAAACCAACAATCGAATGTATATATTCAAACGATGACCCGAACTATGGCAAGTTCGTTGTAGAACCACTCGAAAGAGGTTACGGCACAACTCTCGGAAACAGCCTGAGAAGAATCCTTCTCAGCTCCCTCCCGGGCGTAGCTGTTACATCAGTTAAGATCGACGGAATTCTCCATGAGTTTTCAACGATCCCAGGTGTAAAGGAAGATGTTACAGAAATCATCCTGAATCTCAAAAAGCTCGCTATCAAGATGACAGGCGAAAACGAGAAAAGGGTTATCATCAACGAAGTTGGACCTAAGGAAGTTACGGCAGCAGACATTCGCGGCGATGCGGATATCGAGATTTTCAACCCGGAACTTCATATAGCAACACTCGACGAGAATACAACACTGGTTATGGAGATCAACCTCGCAAGAGGCAGAGGCTATGTGCCTGCAGAGAACAACAAGGATGAAAGCACTCCTATATCTGTTATTCCTACAGACTCCATATACACTCCAGTCAGAAAGTGCAACTTCACTGTAGAGAACACAAGAGTTGGACAGGTAACTGACTATGACAAGCTGATTCTGGAAATCTGGACAGATGGTTCCGTCACTCCTAGAGAAGGCGTTTCCATCGGTGCGAAGATCATGCAGGAGCACCTGAACCTGTTCGTAGGTCTTGATGATTCCGCAGAAGGCATGGAAATCATGGTCGAGAAGGAAGAAAACCAGAAAGAAAAGGCCCTCGAGATGACCATCGAGGAACTGGAACTTTCAGTAAGATCCTTCAACTGCCTGAAGAGAGCAGCCATCAATACAGTTGAAGAGCTCACTCAGAAGAGTGAAGAAGACATGATGAAGGTTAGAAACCTTGGTAAGAAGTCACTGGACGAAGTAAAGAACAAGCTTGAAGAGCTGGGTCTTAGTCTGAGACAGAGTGACGAATAATTAACAGGAGGACGCAGAAATGCCAGGATATAGAAAATTAGGCAGAGAGTCAGCTCACAGAAAGGCAATGCTGAGAAATCTGGTTACAGACCTGCTGAGAGAAGGAAGAATCCAGACAACTGAGCATAGAGCGAAAGAAGCCAGAAGACAGGCTGAGAAGATGATCACGCTGGGCAAGCGCGGTGACCTTCACGCAAGAAGACAGGCTATGGCTTACATCTATGACGAATCTGTAGTAACAAAGTTATTTGAGGAAATCGCTCCTAAGTACGCTGACCGTCAGGGCGGCTACACCAGGATCCTCAAGCTTGGCCCTCGTCAGGGTGACAACGCTGAGGTAGTATTCCTCGAGCTCGTATAGTCGGGCGGAAAGACCCGCATCCGCGGGCAAAAGCAACAAAACCGGAGCTGCGGCACAGGCCGCGGCTCCTTTTGTATTGCAGGGGAGAATGCCACTTGCTTTATGTGTGGAAATGCCCCAAGTCCTGCCAAAAAAACATAGATTAACATACCCTGCTCATGATATAATAACTACGTATATTTGAAAGGCAGGTGAGGCTCATGAAAAGGGTCGGAATCGTAATGGGTTCGGACAGCGATATGCCAATCGCACAGAAGGCAATAGAGAGACTTGAAGGATATGGAATCCCTTACGAAGTTCACATATACTCCGCGCACAGAACCCCTGAGCAGGCGAAGGGTTTTGCCGCGAATGCAGAGGCAAATGGTTTCGGAGTCATCATAGCGCTGGCAGGAAAGGCCGCCCATCTGGCGGGTGCTTTGGCAGCGAACACACTCCTGCCGGTCATCGGAGTTCCGGTAAAATCATCAACACTGGATGGACTGGATGCGCTTCTGTCGACAGTTCAGATGCCATCAGGAATCCCGGTAGCAACAGTGGCAATTGACGGCGCAGCAAACGCCGCAATATTGGCAGCCCAGATCATCGCTGTAAGCGATCCGGATCTGGCAGAAAAATTGAAGAATGAAAGAGAAGCAGCAGCTGAAGCGGTCCTGGCGAAGGACGCGCGGCTGAATGGAGCGGAATAAATCTGCCCGTCAGCCGTTGGACAAGGCTGCTGCCTTGCTTTTGCAGACGAAGGTCTGCCATATATCCGTTTAATAATTTCATTTTAATATTCATAGGAGGGAACCCATGGAAAAATTAGTTTACACTGGCAAGACAAAGAACGTATTTGAACTGGACAACGGCAATTACCTGCTCAAGTTCAAGGATGATGTAACAGGCAAAGACGGCGTGTTCGATCCTGGCATGAACCAGGTCGGGCTTACGATCGAGGGAGTCGGTGATGTCAATCTGAGAATGACAACCTACTACTTTGAGAAGATCAACGCAGCCGGCATCAGAACACACTTCATCAGCTCCGATCTGGAGAACACCACAATGGAAGTTAAGCCTGCCAAGGTGTTCGGAAATGGTCTCGAAGTCATCTGCAGACATAAGGCAGTCGGTTCCTTCTTCAGAAGATACGGTGAATACATCGAAGAAGGCGCAGACCTCCCGGCATATGTTGAAACGACATTCAAGAACGACGAGAAGGAAGATCCGCTCGTAACCAAGGACGGCCTCATCGTTCTGGGAATCATGACGGATGAACAGTACGAAGACATCAAGAAGATGACACAGGAAATCACACAGATCGTTGCAGACGACATGCTCGAAAAGGGACTCGTGCTCTATGACATCAAGTTCGAATTCGGGTACGACAAGGACGGCAAGGTTATGCTGATCGACGAAATCGCATCCGGCAACATGAGAGTTTACAAAGACGGAGAATACATTGAGCCGCTCAAGCTCTCAGAACTCTTCTTCGCAGAATAATTCGAAATCAAAGAAAGATAAAAGATAAGGAAGATAAGATGGCTTATACGGATAAAACATGCAAGGAATTTATTGAGTCTGTAGCAAGCAAAGAACCTATCCCGGGCGGCGGCAGCGTCGCCGCTCTGGTAGGTGCTCTTGGAGCGTCGCTCAGCGCTATGGTGGCGCGTCTTACCGTTGGTAAGAAAAAGTACATCGGCGTTGCTGCAGAGATGGAAAAGAATATTGCCGAGATCACGAAGATCCAGGAGGATCTCGTCAAACTGGTACAGAAGGATATCGATAACTTCGAACCGCTGGCCAAACTCTACAAGATGAAATCCAAGGATCCGGAAGAAAAGGCAAGAATCGATCAGATGAAGCAGGAAGCGCTTCATACAGCCTGCCAGGTACCGATGGAAATCATCATCAAATGCGGCAGAGCGATAGAACTGGCACAGGATTTTGCAGTCAGAGGAAACAAAGTCGTTATCGCTGACTCCGGATCCAGTGCAGTGCTGTGCAAGGCAGCCATGCAGGCAGCCAGCTTTAACATCTACATCAACACGAACATGATGAAGGACAGAGATCTGGCAATGAAAATCAACGGCGAATGCACCCAGAGAATCATCTACTACGGGGCATTGGCTGATTCCGTATTTGGATATACGACAAACACATTGATCAACACAGTAATAGAGACAGGAGAAACAATCTGATGGGAGGATATTTTGGAGCAGTCTCAACAAGAGACGTCACGATGGATGTTTTTTATGGAACGGACTACCATTCTCACCTGGGTACACGCAGAGGAGGAATGGCACTCTTTGATCCGGAAACAGGATTCAAAAGAGAGATTCACAACATAGAGAATTCACCATTCAGAACGAAATTTGAAAATGCGATCGGCTCGATGCACGGCACTGCCGGAATCGGTACGATTAGTGATACAGACCCGCAGCCTTTGATCATACGTTCCAATCTGGGGACCTATGCGCTCGTTTTTGTGGGAAGAATCAACAATCAGGATACACTGGTGAAACAGTACCTGGCGTTCAGCGGCGGACACTTCGAAGAGATGAGCGGCGGCCGCCTGAATTCCGCGGAGATTCTGGCCTCCATGATCGACCAGAAGAGTGATTTCGTCAGCGGAATCAAATTCGCGCAGGATTCCATTGAAGGATCTGCTTCCATTATGGTTCTGAAAGAGGACGGAACCATCATAGCAGCCAGAGATAAATACGGCAGAACGCCGATGCTCATCGGCAAGGACGAACATGGACACAGCATATCCTTCGAATCCTTCGCCTATGAGAAGCTGGGATATACAACAGAATATGAATTAGGCGCAGGGGAAATTGTGGAAGTCAAAGCAGACAGCTTCAAAGTGCTCTCGCCGCCAACGGGGAAGACTTGCATCTGTGCGTTCCTCTGGACGTATTTCGGTTATCCGAATTCTGACTACGAAGGCATCAATGTAGAGCGGATGAGAAATCTCAACGGCCACATCATGGCCAGGGAAGAGGCCGCCCACGGAGGCGTTCCGGAAGTGGACCACGTCTGCGGCGTACCGGATTCCGGTATTGCGCACGCCATTGGATACTCCAATGAATGCCGTCAGGACTACGGCCGTGTGTTCGTCAAGTATACGCCGACATGGCCGCGCAGTTTCATGCCTATGTCACATGAAGAGCGCAGCAGAGTCGCGAAGATGAAGCAGGTTCCGGTCACTCCGCTGATCAAGGACATGAAACTGCTGCTGGTAGATGACAGCATCGTCAGAGGCACGCAGCTCAGAGAAACGGTGGATTTCCTCTATGAGCACGGTGCGAAGGAAGTGCATATGAGATCAGCGTGTCCTCCGATCATGTATTCCTGCAAATATCTCAACTTCACCAGACAGACTCCGGAACGTGATCTGATCGCCAGAAAGACGATCCTTGAACTCGAAGGAGAAGAAGGTGAGAAGTATATCGATGAGTACAGCGACGGCAGAACAGAGAGAGGCAAAGCCCTCCGCAAGGCCATCAGCGAAAAACTCGGATTCGATTCCCTGGGATATCAGAACATCGACGGCATTCTGGAAGCAATCGGACTTGACGAAGACAGTGTTTGCACATACTGCTGGAACGGAAAGGAATAATACATGAAGAACTCAAGATCAGATGCTTATGCTGCAGCCGGAGTAGACATCACAGCAGGTTACAGAGCTGTGGAACTGATGAAGAAGCATATCGCCTCAACCAGAACGGAGGGCGTATGCTCTGACATCGGCGGATTCGGCGGCATGTTTGAACTCGACCTTACAAATATCAAAAAACCGATTCTGGTCAGCGGCACAGACGGCGTCGGCACCAAACTCAGACTTGCGTTCCTGATGGACAAGCACGATACAGTGGGTATCGACTGCGTTGCCATGTGTGTCAACGACATCATCTGCGGCGGCGCGAAACCGCTCTTCTTCCTGGACTACATCGCCTGCGGCAAGAACGTGCCGGAGAGGATGGAAGCCATCGTCAAGGGCGTCTGCGACGGATGCATCCAGTCGGGTGCTGCGCTGATTGGCGGAGAAACAGCAGAGATGCCGGGATTCTATCCGGAAGATGAATACGACCTTGCCGGCTATGTCACAGGCGTTGTCGACAAGGACAAGATCATAGATAACGAAACCATGGAAGAGGGGGACGTTGTGATTGCGCTGCCATCAAGCGGCGTGCACTCAAACGGATTCTCTCTCGTTAGAAAGGTGTTTGACGTAGAGAACGCGGACATCAAGTCACCGGTTCCGGAGCTTGGCGGAAAGTCCGTCGGGGAGACACTCCTGACACCGACCAGAATTTACGTAAAGCCGGTTTTGAAACTGATCGACGAAGTGCCGGTCAAAGGCATCTCGCACATCACCGGCGGCGGTTTTTATGAGAATATTCCGAGAAGCATTCCGGATGGCCTTTGCGCGAAGATCGACAAGGCTTCCGTGAAAGTGCTTCCGATTTTTGATCTCATTGCGAAGACCGGCGGCATCACGGAACGCGATATGTTCAACACTTTCAACATGGGAGTCGGCATGAGCATCGTCGTAAAAAGCGAGGATGCGGAGAAAGCACTTCAGATTCTCAAAGATGCCGGCGAAGAGCCATACATCATCGGCGAAATCGTGAAGGGCGAAAGCAAGATCGAACTTATTTAGGAGGCGCTATGGTAACGGCAAGAGCAGACGGATCTGCAAAGGCAAGAATCGCGGTTCTCGTATCAGGCGGAGGAACCAATCTGCAGGCACTCATCGACGCAGAGAAAAGCGGCAAGCTGAAGAGCGGAAGCATCCAACTCGTCATATCCAACAAGAGGGATGCTTTTGCATTGGAGAGAGCGGCAAACGCAGGCATTGAAGCTCTGGCAATCACGAGAAAAAGCTGTGGCGGACAGGAAGGATTTGAGAAGAAACTCATAGAAGAAATCGACGGCAGGAACATCGATCTGATCGTCATGGCTGGGTTCATGAGTATCCTTAGCGAGGACTTCACCAGACATTATGATCACAAAATCATCAATATCCACCCATCTCTGATTCCATCCTTCTGCGGCAAAGGCTTCTACGGACTCCTGGTCCATGAGGCGGCCCTCGCCAAAGGCGTTAAGGTGACCGGAGCGACCGTCCACTATGTGAACGAGATTCCCGACGGTGGTGAGATCATCATGCAGAAGGCCGTCGAAGTCAAGGACGGCGATACGCCGGAAGTGCTCCAGAAACGCGTGATGGAAGAAGCGGAATGGATCATATTGCCGGCGGCGGCAGAGAAGATATGCGCTGAGATTATCAGCGGAAACAAAGGAATGACGCAGAGGCGTGAGTAAGGAATGACGCAGAGGCGTGAAACAAAGGGTGACACAGAAAGGAACAGAACAGATGGATGTATATAAGATTGACACATTCACAGACAGAGTGAAAGGCAATTCCTATGTGGGACGCGGCATCGTCACAGGCATGACGCCTTCCGGTAAAGCGGCCACAGCCTATTTCATCATGGGAAGAAGCGCAAACAGCAGAAATCGTGTATTTACGATACGTGATGAAGAGGTCTTCACCGAGCCGTTCGACGCTTCGAAAGTCGAAGATCCAAGCCTCATCATCTATGCGGCCATCAGAGAGTACGGCGACAGCCTGATCGTCACAAACGGCGACCAGACAGATACGATTTATGAAGGACTGGACAACGGACTGTCCTTTTCGAAGGCACTGGAGAGCAGACAGTTTGAGCCGGATGCGCCGAATCTGACGCCGAGAATCAGCAGCATCACAGATCTGGCCAGCGGCGATTACAACATGAGCATCCTGAAGAGCGCCGACGCGGAAGGAACGGCATGCAACCGTTTCACCTTCTCCTATGCGGCACTGCCGGGATTGGGACACTTCCTCCACACCTATGTGCAGGACGGATCTCCGCTCCCGACCTTCCAGGGGGAACCGGAGAGGGTTGCAATACCGGACGACATTGATGCGTTCACCGATGAGATCTGGAACGCCCTCGATGAAGACAACAGAATTTCCCTCTACGTCAGATTTACGAATCTGGGCGAGGGCACATACGAAGAGAGACTCATTAACAGAAACGCATAAACAGAAACGCATAAACAGAAACGAAAGGTAAGCGGCGAAATGAACGAACTGAAGCTTAAATACGGATGCAATCCGAACCAGAGTGAAGCAAGAATCTACATGGCTGACGGCACGGATCTGCCAATCAAAATACGCAACGGCAGACCGGGATACATCAATTTCCTCGATGCATTCAACGCATGGCAGCTGGTCAAGGAACTCAAGGAAGCCACCGGCATGCCGGCAGCGACCTCATTCAAACACGTCAGTCCGACATCGGCGGCCATCGGAAGACCGCTGAGCGATAAGATGAAAAAGGCTTACTTCGTGGACGATATCAAAGGGTTGGATGAGTCACAGATCGCGTGTGCTTACGCCAGAGCCAGAGGAACGGACAGACTTTGTTCCTTTGGAGATTTCATCGCCCTTTCCGATGTGTGCGATGAAGCAACAGCACGCATCATCAAGCGCGAAGTGTCCGACGGCGTCATCGCCCCGGGTTACACAGAGAAAGCCCTTGAGATGCTCAGCAAAAAGAAAAACGGAAACTACAATGTGATCGAAATCGATCCGGACTACAGCGCGGAAGGACAGGAAACCCGCCAGGTCTTCGGCATCAATTTCGAACAGACACATAATGATATCAAGATCGGCAGAGACCTTCTGGAGAACATCGTGACGGAGAACAAAGAACTGCCTGAGAGTGTGAAAGACGATCTGATCATCGCGATGATCGCCCTCAAGTACACCCAGTCCAATTCCGTCTGCTTCGCCAAGGACGGACAGTGCATCGGCATCGGCGCCGGACAGCAGTCCAGAATCCACTGCACCAGACTGGCCGGCAGCAAGGCGGACACCTGGTATCTAAGGATGCACGACAAGGTCCTGAATCTGCCGTTCAAGGAGAAACTTCCGAGAGCAGTCAGAGACAACGCCATCGATGGTTACATCAATGAGTACGAAGAGGATGTCTGCGCGGAAGGAAACTGGCAGAAGTATTTCAGCCGCCAGCCGGAGAGACTGACCGCAGAGGAGAAGAGAGCCTATCTCGACGCCCAGAGCGGCGGCGTGCTGGCTTCCGATGCGTTCTTCCCGTTCGGAGACAGCATTGAGAGAGCGAAGGCAAGCGGCGTATCCTATGTCGTGGAAGCGGGCGGATCCGTCAGAGATGACGAAGTCATCGCGGCAGCGGATAAATACAACATGGTAATGATTTTCAACAAGGTGAGACTCTTCCACCACTAAGGTGAGACGCTTTCACCATTAAGGAGCAAAAGCAATGAAAGTAATGGTAGTCGGCGGCGGAGGCCGCGAGCACGCAATCATCAAAGGACTGGCGAAGAGCCCGAAGGTGGACGTCATCTACGCGCTGCCGGGGAATGGAGGCATCGCAGCAGATGCAACGTGTGTAGACATCGGAGCCAAGGATCTGGACGGCATCAGAGACTTCGCCGTATCCGAAGGCATCGATTACGCCGTGGTTGCGCCGGATGATCCTCTCGCCATGGGAGCGGTCGATGTTCTGGAGGCGGAAGGCATCAGATGCTTCGGCCCTGACAAGAAGGCGGCGGTCATTGAAGCCAGCAAAGTCTTTTCCAAAGATCTCATGAAGAAGTACGGCATTCCGACGGCGGCCTATGAAGTCTTTGAAGACATGGACAAAGCCCTCGCCTATCTGGACGATGCGCCGGTACCGGCAGTCGTCAAGGCCGACGGACTTGCGCTGGGCAAAGGCGTTATCATCGCCGAGACAAGAGAAGATGCCAAGGAAGCGGTCCGCAGCATGATGGAAGAGAAAAAGTTCGGTGAGAGCGGATCCAGGGTGGTCATCGAAGAATTCCTGACCGGTCCGGAAGTATCCGTCCTCTCCTTTACAGACGGACACACCGTCGTTCCGATGATCTCATCCCAGGACCACAAGAGAGCGCTGGATGGAGACAAGGGGCTCAATACAGGCGGCATGGGTACGGTTGCACCGAACCCTTACTATACAGAAGAAGTGGCAGCACGCTGCATGGAGGAAATCTTCCTGCCGACCATCAAAGCCATGAACGCGGAAGGAAGACCGTTCAAGGGCTGCCTCTACTTCGGCCTCATGATCACAGAAGACGGACCGAAGGTAATCGAGTACAACTGCAGATTCGGAGATCCGGAAGCGCAGGTTGTATTGCCTTTGCTCGAAAGTGACTTGCTGACGGTCATGGAAGCGGTGACAGACGAGAAACTGGCCGAAACAGAGGTGAAGTTCTCACAGGATAACGCCTGCTGCGTCGTCGTGGCATCCGGCGGATATCCGCAGGCGTATAAGAAGGGCTGCGAGATCACGATGGATGAGCTGACAGGAAACACAGAGGTGTTCGTCGCAGGCGCGAAACTCGAGGACGGCAGACTCCTCACATCGGGCGGCAGAGTGCTGGGCGTCACAAGCGTAGCGCCGACACTGCAGGAAGCCATTGATACAGCGTATGAAAATGCTGCGAAGATACACTTTGAAAACGCATATTACAGAAAAGACATCGGAGCCAGAGCACTGAAAGCAGGGAGGAAGTAAAATGGTTTACAGAGTATTCGTCGAGAAGAGGGAAGCGGTAGCGAATGAAGCGAAGGCGCTGCTTTCTGAAATCAAAACATTTCTCGGCATCCGTTCAGTAGAGAAAATCAGGATCTTCAATAGATACGATGTAGAAGGCATCTCCGAGGAGCTCTTTGAAGAATGCATCGGAAGCGTGTTCTCCGAACCGCAGGTAGATGATGTCTACAGATGGAAAGGCGACGAAGCCACATTCGCGGAAATGGGCGACGCGGTCTTCGCCGTAGAAGCGCTGCCGGGCCAGTACGATCAGAGAGCGGACTCCGCAGCCCAGTGCATCCAGATCATCTCCCAGCAGGAGAGACCTCTCGTGGCGTGCGCCAAGGTTTATCTGATCGAAGGCAAGGTTTCCCAGGAAGAATTGCAGGCCATCATCAGCTATGTCATCAACCCTGTTGAGATGAGACAGGCGTCCCTGGATATGCCGGAAACCCTCAAAGTGGAATACGAACTGCCGCGGACTGTGGAATCCATCGAAGGGTTCAACGACATGGATGCGGACGCGCTGAAACAGTTCATCGCTGACAGAGGTCTGGCTATGGACGAGGGAGACATCAAAGTCTGCCAGGACTACTTCAGAAGCGAAGGAAGAGTTCCGACAATTACAGAAATCAAGATGATCGACACCTACTGGTCCGATCACTGCAGGCATACCACATTCAATACCATCATCGACAAGATCGAGTTTGAAGATGAGACCCTGAAGGCAGCTTACAGCGACTACATGAAGACCCGTGAGGATCTGGGCAGAACCAAGCCGGTGACCCTCATGGATCTGGGGACGATTGCTGTAAAGGCATTAAAAGCCGCCGGAAAGATGGACGGTCTCGACGAGTCAGAGGAAATCAACGCATGTACCGTCAAGGTCAAAGTCACCATCGACGGCCAGCAGGAAGACTGGCTCCTGCTCTTCAAGAATGAGACGCACAACCACCCGACGGAAATCGAACCGTTCGGCGGAGCGGCCACCTGCATCGGCGGCGCCATCAGAGACCCGCTCTCAGGACGTGCTTACGTATATACGGCCATGAGAATCACCGGTGCGGCAGATCCGAGAAAGCCTCTTGATCAGACCATGAAGGGCAAGCTGCCGCAGAGAAAGATCGTCACCTCAGCAGCGGATGGATACTCCTCCTATGGAAACCAGATCGGCGTTTCAACGGGACTGGTCCAGGAACTCTATCACGACGGATACGTTGCGAAGAGAATGGAACTGGGCGCAGTCATCGGCGCAGCGCCGGCTGCCAACGTTGTCCGTGAGAGACCGGCTCCGGGGGACATCATCATTCTGCTGGGCGGAAGAACAGGAAGGGACGGCTGCGGCGGCGCGACCGGTTCCTCCAAGTCTCACGATGTCAGTTCACTGGAAAGCTGCGGCGCGGAAGTCCAGAAGGGAAACGCGCCGGAAGAGAGAAAGCTCCAGAGACTGTTCCGGAACGGCGAAGCATCCCGCATGATCAAGAGATGCAACGACTTCGGCGCAGGCGGCGTATCCGTTGCCATCGGCGAACTGGCTGACGGACTGGACATCAACCTGGATGTCGTTCCGAAGAAATACGAAGGCCTCGACGGAACAGAACTGGCCATCAGTGAATCACAGGAGAGAATGGCTGTTGTCATCGCGGCAGCGGATAAAGACAGATTCTTTGAGATCGCAGACGCGGAGAATCTGGAAGCGACCGTTGTTGCGACCGTCACAGAAGAGCCCCGCCTTGTGATGCACTGGAAGGGCAACGTCATAGTCGACATTTCAAGAGAATTTCTCGACTCCAACGGTGCGGAAAAACATATAGAAATCAAAGCGGCAACTGCATCTAAGGATGCACTGGAGAAGGAACTTCCGGCAGCGGCCGATGGAAAGGCAACCTTCGCGGGATGTCTCAAGGCGCTGGCTGCAGACATCAACGTCTGCTCACAGAAGGGCCTCTCCGAGAAGTTCGACTCCACAATCGGCGCGGGCACGGTGATCATGCCGTTCGGCGGCAAGTATCAGATGACCCCTGCCCAGTCCATGGTGCAGAAGATCTCCGTGGAGAACGCGGTATCAGATACCTGCTCCATCATGGCGTGGGGATACGATCCGTTCATTTCCGAGAAGAGCCCATACCACGGCGCATACCTGGCAGTTGTTGATTCCTATGCGAAACTCATCGCAGCAGGCGGCGGACGTGAAGCCATCTACCTGAGCTTCCAGGAATTCTTTGAGAAGCTGGGCAAGGACCCTGCTAGATGGGGCAAACCTTTGGCAGCCCTCCTGGGTGCGTTCGAAGCACAGATGGGGCTCGAGGCTGCGGCGATCGGCGGCAAGGATTCCATGAGCGGATCCTTCGAGGATATCGATGTTCCTCCAACGCTCGTTTCCTTCGCGGTAACGACAGCCGGCGTCAATGACATTATGACAAATGAATTCGAGGGCAAAGGCCACAAGGTCATCTTCCTCAAGCCTGAAAAGAATAGCGACGGGCTTCCGGAGATTGCTTCCCTCAAGAAGATATTTGAAGTCGTCAAAAATCTGGGCGATGACGGCAGAATCTATTCCGCTTATGTTCCGGGTCACGGCGGCATTGCAGAGGCCGTCATGAAGATGTGCTTCGGAAACATGATTGGATTCCGGTTCGATGAAGCCTTTGCCGATGCGGCAGGTCTGCAGGAACTCTTCGGATACAACTACGGTTCCTTCATTCTGGAAGTTGCGGCGGATGCCTGCGGCACCGGTCTGGAAGGTGTCAACTGCTGCCTGCTTGGTGAGACGACGGATGACGGCGCCATCACCCTCGGCGGCGAAGCTGTGAAACTGAACGAACTTCTGAAGATCTACGAAGATGTTCTGGAGCCGATTTATCCGTGCAACATCGAAACGAGGCATCAGGACATTCCTGATCTGGATTACAATGGACCGGCAGCCGGCACAGAAGCGGCTGCAAAGGCACCGGCGATCCTGATGGGGAAACCGAAGGTTCTCATTCCGGCATTCCCTGGCACGAACTGCGAATACGATTCCGCAAGAGCCATGGCGGCAGCCGGCGCAGAGCCGCAGATCATGGTCATCCGGAACATGACGGCAGAGGCGATCAGCAAGTCCGTGGAAGATTTCGCGGCAGCTCTGGCGGAGTCACAGATGGTATTCATTCCTGGCGGATTCTCCGGCGGAGACGAACCGGACGGATCAGGCAAGTTTATCACAGCGTTCTTCAGAAACCCTGCGGTCAAAGAAGCAGTTACCGATATGCTGGACAACCGCGGCGGACTCATGTGCGGAATCTGCAATGGATTCCAGGCGCTCATCAAGCTGGGACTCGTGCCATACGGCAAGATTATGGATACGGACGAGAACTGTCCGACCCTGACGCTCAATGAAATCGGACGTCACCAGTCACGCCTTGTCAGAATCAGAGTGGCATCCAACAAGTCACCTTGGCTCGCAGCGACGCAGGTCGGCGATGTCTACACTGTGCCTGTATCACACGGAGAAGGAAGAATCCTGGCGGATGAAAAGCTCCTGAGAGAGCTGGCAGCCAACGGCCAGATCGCGACACAGTACGTAGACTTTGACGATAAGCCGTCCGACGACATCAGATTCAATCCGAACGGATCCGTCTACGCCGTAGAAGGAATGACATCTCCTGACGGACGCGTCTTCGGTAAGATGGGACACGCAGAGAGAACAGGATACGGACTCTACAAAAACGTACCGGGAAGGTACGACATGAAGATGTTTGAATCTGCTGTGAAGTATTTCAAATAAAAAGTGACTCGAATCAGCGGATTTGAGTCAGAAGATTTGGATCAGTAGATTTGAATCAATAGAATAGAGCAGCATTAAATGCCCGGATTACTCCATCGGACTGATAAACGATCGGAAGTCCGGGCAATCGCTTTTTATGAACTCGAAGAGAACAGGATCCAGCAGTTCATACTGGCCTGTCATGACGAGATATTTTCGGAGCGGACTTGCGGCAAGACCGATCTCCAGCTCCACAATGTCAGGCTGATTGTAGGCAACGACAATCAGCTCTTTGTTTTTGGTCAGAAAGTAGACACCCTTGACGTCGTTGCTCAGCATGAATACGCGCTCATTCACATGATCGTTCGTCGGCTTGTAAGCCATGAGCAGCCGGCCGTTCGGCTGGAGCGTCATGACGGTGTTCGTGTTGAGGACGAACTCACCCAGATTCTCCTGAATTTCCTCATCGTCCATGAGCACTTCATAGACTGTTGCGAATTCACTTTTTCGCAGCATGAGGGCGGCTTCCGTTTCCGTCACAGGCGTTGTGGAACAATGCTCAAACTCGACCACCTGCAGATTTCTGACGGTGGTTTTTGTGATGATTGTTTCGTACTTTCCTCCCATTTCGATCAGGGATTCGCTCAAGTATGTATGAGGCTTGACGCGGTCGATGATGTTTTTGCAGAAAGTAGCCTTATGGTAGCTGTCGAAGGTGTCAAGAGGGACGTCTTCCTGTGCCAGATAGGCGGCGCCGACATAATCGCGGCCGAAGCATCTCATGAGGAAATAATTCACGACCTGGTAATCCGTCGTGATCTCACCGCAGATGCGGCGCATCAGATCGGCCTTCTCTTCCCGTGTGAGCTTCACAGGCTTTTGGAAGATGAACTCGTAGTTGTCCTTATTCGGCGGAAGAGGGATGTCGTGTTTGCGATTGAAATGTCTCCAGTAGCCCATGAGCCAACGGAATGTCTTCGCTGTCAGAGGGAGCTTCTGCGCGCCGAGGCCTCCGACGAGAGCCTGTTCGGCCATCTGCATTTCCTGATTCCAGTCGCCCCGGTAGACGGTGCATGTTTCCAGACCGGTCTCTTCACAGTCGATGTAGAAGAACTGGTGGATATCCCCGCCGTCCTTTACCGCCCAATGGGCGTACACAGCAAGCACACCCATGAGACGGGTGTTGGTGACATAGGCGGAAACGAAGCGTTTATGCGCCTGCGGTATGCTGCAGTTCAGGCCTCCTTCGATGAGGGTGAACTTGGGTTTTGATATGCTGGAATCTGTATTTGACATATTAGAAGTATAACACAATTACTGTTGCTTTTGTGCTATAATAACTGTGTATGCGTTTGAATAGAAAAAGGAGACAGAAATGAAGAGATTATTTACATCAGAATCTGTAACAGAAGGACATCCGGATAAGATCTGCGATCAGATTTCCGATGCGATTGTAGACGCAATCCTGAAGGAAGATCCACAGGGAAGGGTTGCAGCAGAAACCACAGTCAACACAGGATATGCCATGATCATGGGGGAGATCACGACAGAATGTTACGTAGATATACCTAAGATCGCCAGACAGGTGATCGTCGATATAGGATACGACAGAGCGAAGTACGGCTTTGATGGATACTCATGCGCGATCATGACATCGATCGACGAGCAGTCACCGGATATCGCGCTCGGCGTCAATGAAAGCACGAATGCAGACCATGACATCGGTGCAGGAGACCAGGGCCTCATGTTTGGCTTTGCCTGCAACGAGACACCGGAGCTCATGCCGATGCCGATTTCTCTGGCGCATAAGCTGGCGAGAAGGCTGACGGAAGTCAGGAAGAATGGAACGCTGGGTTATCTGAGACCGGACGGCAAGACACAGGTTACCGTGGAATACGATGATGACCAGGTCAAAAGAGTCGATACGGTTCTCATCTCAACACAGCACAACCCGGACGCCACCCAGGAGCAGATCAAGGCGGATCTGATCGAGCACGTCATCAAGCCGATCATTCCGGCAGAGCTGCTGGACAACGACACGAAGTACTTCGTCAATCCGACAGGCAAGTTCGTCATCGGCGGACCGCAGGGTGACTCAGGACTGACCGGACGCAAGATCATCGTCGACACTTACGGCGGATACGCCCATCACGGCGGCGGCGCATTCAGCGGCAAAGACCCTACAAAGGTCGACAGAAGCGCTACATACGCAGCCAGATGGGTTGCCAAGAACATGGTCGCAGCAGGCCTTGCGAAGAAGTGTGAAGTACAGGTCGCCTATGCCATCGGCATCGCGAAGCCGGTATCCATCATGGTGGATTCCTTCGGAACGGGCGTCTTCCCGGATGAGGAACTCGCGGACATCGTCGTCAAGCACTTCGATCTGAGACCGGCAGCCATCATCCACGATCTGGATCTGAGGAGACCGATTTACAGACAGGTGGCCGCATACGGACACTTCGGCAGAACAGACATCGATCTTCCTTGGGAGAGATTGGATAAGGTTCCGGAGCTCAAGCAGGAGCTTGCAGACAGAATGGTGGGAAAGATCATCAATCACATAAAATAAAGGAGTAGTTAGAATCAAAATGGGAATTAAGGTTGCAAAGTTCGGCGGCTCATCTGTTGCCGACGCAATACAGATCAGAAAACTGAGAGACATCGTCAGCGCTGACGAGTCCATCAAATACGTTGTCGTTTCCGCACCGGGCAAGAGATACGCCGATGACAGCAAAGTCACTGACCTGCTCTACCTGTGCAAGACGCACATCGAGCACAAGATTCCATACGAGCAGATCTTCCAGGTCATCTACGACAGATTCATGGCTGTGGAAGCGGATCTCGGCGTCGATGTGAACATCAAAGCGGAACTGAGAACCATCAAAAAAGATATTGAAGAAGGCGCAAGCGTTGACTACATTGCAAGCCGCGGCGAATACCTGAATGCAAAGATCATCGCAGCGTATCTTGGCTTTGACTTTGTGGACGCCAAGGAAATCATTAAGTTCAACGAGAAGGGAAAACTCATGGAGGACCTGACGAACGATTTGATCGGCAAGACCCTTCAGAAACATGAGAGCGCGGTCATCCCCGGATTCTACGGAGAGAAGCTGGAAGACGGCGCGATCAAGACCTTTTCACGCGGCGGTTCCGATATCACAGGCGCACTGGTTGCCAGAGGTGTCGATGCGGAAGTCTATGAAAACTGGACTGACGTATCAGGATTCCTCATGGCAGATCCGCGTATCGTGAACAATCCGAAACCAATTGAGAAGATCTCTTATATGGAACTCAGAGAGCTGTCCTACATGGGCGCATCCGTACTTCATGAAGATGCCATCTTCCCGGCAAAGGTCGCAGGTATTCCGATTAACATCCGCAATACAAACAGACCGCAGGATCCGGGAACGATGATCACGGCGGATCTTGAAGTTCATGAGAACCAGATCATATCAGGTATCGCGGGCAGGAAGAACTTCACTGTCATCGCGATCTACAAGAACCACCTGGCCAATGAAAAGGGATTCATCAGAAGACTGGCCGGCATCATCGAAGACCACGACATGACCATCGAGCATCTTCCTACAGGAATCGATACCATGTCTGTCGTCATCGATAACAAAGTTCTGAACGGCAAGTTGGATGAGATCGTCGAAGAATGCAAGTACCAGCTGAAGCCGGACAGCATTGAAGTCGTGGAAGATATGGCTCTGATTGCAACAGTAGGCGCAGGCATGTCAGCCCGTAAGGGTACATCCGCAAGGCTGTTTACCGCCCTCGCGGAAGCAGGCGTCAACATCAGAATGATCGACCAGGGATCCTCTGAAATGAACATCATCGTCGGCGTAGAAGAGAAGGATTTCGAAACAGCCATCAAGGCAATCTACAAAGCCTTTGTTGAATAAAAGAACATGACGGGACAGATCATTGCAATCATAATTTTAATATTGTTCTCGGCATACTTCTCTGCAACGGAGACCGCTTTTACGTCCATGAACAAGATCAAGCTCAAGACCATGGCGGGCGACGGAGATGAGAAGGCGCAGAAAGTTCTAGACCTGGGTGAGAAGTATGACAAACTGCTGACAACGATCCTCATTGGAAACAACGTTGTGAATATCACGATGACAGCCATTGCCACAGTGCTGTTCGTCGGACTGCTGGCTCATAACGGCGCTGCGGTCTCGACCATCGTGATCACTGTTGTTGTGCTCATTTTCGGGGAGATCACGCCAAAGAACATCGCTAAGGAAAAGCCGGAAGCCTTCGCCAAATTCTCAGCACCGTTCATCAGTTTTCTGATGGCGGTTCTCACACCGCTCACATTCATTTTTTCCAAGTGGAAGAACCTCATTTCGAAAGTGTTCAGCCTGAATAGCGAGGAAAAAATCACCGATGACGAGATCCTGACCATGGTGGAAGAAGCGGAAACCGGCGGCGGCATCGACGAAGAGAGAAGCGAGCTCATCCAGAATGCAATCGAATTCGATGAACTTACAGCGGAAGAGGTCATGACGCCGAGACCGGAAATGGTCGCCATCGAAAGCGACTGCAGCGAAGAAGAACTGGCGAAGCTCTTTGAGGAGACAGGATTTACCAGACTGCCTGTTTACGAAGAGGACATCGACAAAATCATCGGTGTCATCAATCAGAAGGACTTCCACTATCACGTTGTCGGAACAGATAAACACATCTCGGACTATATCACCCCTGTTGTATTCGTTGCAGAGACCATGAAGATCTTCGACCTGCTCCGCAAGATGCAGCAGCTCAAGACGCACATGGCAATCGTTATCGATGAGTACGGCGGCACATCAGGACTGGTGACCATGGAGGATATCATCGAAGAACTGGTCGGCGAAATCTATGACGAGTACGATGTCATCGCGAACAAGGAAATCATGCCTTTGCAGAACGGAAGCTATCGGGTGCGCAGCAGTGCCAACCTGGCGAAGGTATTCGATTACTTTGATATCGACGAGGACATTCCGGAAGTCAACACCGTGAACGGGTGGGTCGCGATGATGCTGGATCACCTCCCGAAGAAAGACGATAAATTTGAAACAGAGATAGACAGGAAGAAACTGAAAGTCAGAGTTACAAAGGCTGACGCGAGAAAATCGATAGAAATCAATCTCGTCTGCGAAGACGTTATTGAAGAAGAGGACGAAACAGAAAGGATAGAGAATAAGTAATGGGTTTTATGGAGAAAGTCTTTGGCGACCTGAATGAGAAGGAAGTCAAGAAAGTATCAAAAATTGCAGACAAGGTCATGGCGCATGAGGCTGAGATGGAAGCCCTCTCAGACGAGGAACTCAGAGCCAAGACTGCTGAATTCAAAGAGAGGATAGCAGGGGGAGAAACACTCGACGACATTCTTCCGGAAGCGTTTGCGGTATGCCGTGAGGGCGCCTGGAGAAGTCTGGGTATGAAACACTTCTACGTGCAGGTCATCGGCGGAATCGTCCTCCATCAGGGCAGAATTTCCGAGATGAAAACTGGTGAAGGTAAGACATTGGTAGCGACCTTGCCGGCTTACCTGAACGCGCTGGAAGGCAAAGGCGTTCACGTCGTCACAGTCAACGACTACCTGGCCAAGCGTGACATGGAGTGGATGGGCAAACTCTACACCTTCCTTGGGCTTACAGTAGGATGCGTCATCCACGGAATTACAGAAGAAGAGAGAAGAGCAGCCTATCAGGCTGATATCACATACGGAACAAACAACGAGTACGGCTTCGACTACCTCAGGGACAATATGGTCACCTACAAGGAACAGATGATGCAGCGTGAACTCAACTACGCCATCGTCGACGAGGTCGACTCCATCCTGATCGACGAAGCCAGAACACCGCTGATCATTTCAGGACGCGGCGACAAGTCCACGGACATGTACCGCAGAGCGGACAGCTTCGTGAAGACCCTCGTCAAGGGAACCAGAGACAAAGACACCAAAGTCGAGACGGGAGACTTCGTCGTAGAGGAAAAGGACAATCAGATTTCGCTGACCGAAGAGGGCGTCCAGAAGTGCGAAGAGTACTTCGGCATCGAGAACTTCTCCGATCCGGAGAACATGGAGATCAACCACCACGTCATGCAGGCGCTGAAAGCGCGCAACATGATGAAGCGTGATGTCGACTACGTCGTCCGCGACGGCGAGATCATCATCGTCGATGAGTTTACAGGACGTATGATGTTCGGACGCCGCTACAGCGACGGACTCCATCAGGCCATCGAAGCCAAGGAAAACGTACTCGTTAGATCCGAGAGCAAAACCCTGGCGACGATTACCCTGCAGAACTACTTCAGAATGTACCAGAAACTCGCAGGTATGACAGGTACGGCAAAGACAGAAGAAGCCGAGTTCACGGACATCTACAACATGGACGTCGTCGTGATCCCGACGAACAAGCCGGTCGTCAGACAGGACCTGGCCGACGCAGTCTATGCCACGGAACAGGGCAAGTACAAAGCCATTATCGACAGAGTCATCGAAGCCCATGAAAAAGGCCAGCCGGTGCTCGTCGGTACCATATCAATCGAAAAATCCGAGATCATCGCGGATGCACTGAGAAAGCGCGGCGTAAAGGACTTCAACGTCCTGAACGCAAAGCATCATGAGAAGGAAGCACAGATTGTTGCAGAAGCAGGTCGTGAAGGCGCAATTACGATCGCGACCAACATGGCCGGTCGTGGTACCGACATCATCCTGGGCGGCAACCCTGAGTTCCAGGCCCGTAAGAAGATGGAGGAACTGGAGTACGACGAAGATCAGATTGCCTTTGCAACAAGCTTCGTACAGAGCGACGACCCGGATCTTCTCGAAGCGAGAGAAACATTCCAGCAGCTGCTCGAGAAGTACAAAGCCGAGCGCGCTCCGGAACAGGAGAGAGTACGCGAGCTGGGAGGCCTTTGCATTATCGGTACAGAACGTCATGAATCAAGACGTATCGACAACCAGCTAAGAGGTCGTTCCGGACGTCAGGGAGACCCTGGTGTGACCCAGTTCTGCGTTTCCATGGAAGACGAACTCATGAGACTCTTCGGCGGAGAGAGAATGCAGAACATCGTCAGGAAACTGGGCGTCGAAGAGGATGAGGCTATCGAATCCGGCATGGTTTCGAAGCAGATCGAAAACGCGCAGAAGAAGGTCGAAGGCAGAAACTTCGGAATCAGAAAGTACGTTCTCCAGTACGACAACGTCATGAACAAGCAGCGTGAGATTATCTACGGCGAGCGTAAGAAGGTGCTCTTCGGCGAAGACCTGCGTGAAGATCTGGATATGATGGTTCGCAAGTTCATCGATGAAGCGGTTGACCCGATCGTCATCGCATCCAAGTATCCGGAAGAGTGGGATTTCGATACGATGAACGAGTCGCTGGCTAAGATCACAGGCAAGTTCGAGCCGCTCGAATTCGATGCGGAAGATCTGGCGGACATGGATGAAGAGTCCCTGAAGAACGGTCTCTACGGTGAGTTCAGCGACATGTACGACGCCAAGGAAAAAGAAATCGGCGTCGACAGACTGCGTGAAGTTGAGCGTATGATCCTGCTCCGTGTCGTAGACAGCAAGTGGATGGATCACATCGACGCCATGGATCAGCTCAAGAGCGGAATCGGCCTCAGAGGACTGGGCGGTCAGGATCCTGCGGCTGCTTACGCACATGAAGGATTTGCAATGTTCGAGCTCATGGTTTCCGCCATTCAGGAAGAGTTCGTAAGATACTGCTACAACGTCACTGTCACCACATCCAGTGAACGTCGCGATGTCATCGGCAGCGGACAGGAGCACAAGGATGAGTTTGATGACAGCGAAATGCGTGAAGCGGCAGCCCGTCAGCAGGCAGCCGGCGGCAACGTCGATATGAGCAGCGCACCTGCACAGGCAGCTGTCCCGAAGAGAGAGCGCAAGCAGGAGACCGTGCGCCGTGAGACACCTAAGGTTGGCCGCAACGATCCGTGTCCTTGCGGAAGTGGAAAGAAGTACAAGCACTGCTGCGGCAGAAACGCGTAATCGCTTTTGCGAAAGCAGCACACTAGGAGATATAGATGATTTTACTGGATGAGTTAAAGCAGGAAATACCGGAGCTGGATCACATGCTCAGCGAGGCGGAGGAAGCGCTCCACCCGGAGGAGCTTCGTGCAAAAGCAGCCGAGCTTGAGAAGAAGACGACAGAACAGGGATTCTGGGACGATCAGAACCGCGCGCAGAAGATCATGAAGGAGAAGAAGTCTCTGGAGGATCGCGTGTCCGAATACGAAGGTCTGAACGGACGTCTGGAAGACCTCAAGATCATGATCGAGATGGCGGAAGAAGCAGACGACGCGGAGACGGCCGAGGAAGCAAAAGCAGAGAAGGCGGCCCTCGTGGAGGACCTTGAAAACCTGAAGCTGAAGACGCTGCTCAACGAAAAGTACGACGAGAACAACGCCATCATTTCGATCCACGCAGGAAGCGGCGGAACGGAAGCGATGGATTGGGCTGAGATGCTGTTGCGTATGTATCTGAGATGGTGCGAAAAGCGCGGTTTCAAGGCGAAGATCATGGACATGAACGACGACACAGAAGCGGGCATCAAGAGCGCAACTGTTTTCGTGGAAGGAGACTACGCCTACGGTTATCTGAAGAATGAGAAGGGCGTGCACAGACTGGTGCGCATTTCCCCATTCGACTCCTCGGCGCGCAGACATACTTCCTTCGCGTCTTTGGACGTGACGCCTGAGATCGAATATGATACAACCGTGGAAATCAATCCGGAAGATCTGCGCATCGACACGTACCGGTCCAGTGGTGCCGGCGGACAGCACGTCAACATGACGGATTCTGCAGTCCGTATCACGCACCTGCCGACGCATATCGTCGTGACCTGCCAGAACGAGCGCTCTCAGATTCAGAATCGTGAGTTTGCCATGAAGATGCTCATGTCAAAGCTCATCGAACTCAAGGAAAAAGAAGAGAAGGAATCTCTTGATGAGCTGAAGGGCGACTACAACCAGATCACCTGGGGCAGCCAGATTCGTTCCTATGTATTCCAGCCATACACTATGGTCAAAGACCACAGGACCGGCGCCGAAGTAGGCAACGTACAGGCTGTCATGGACGGAGAGCTGGATTACTTTATCAACGAGAAACTGAAGGCAAAGTAGAAACCGAAAGGTATCATAAACACTGAAAGCGAAGTAAACTGTGGAACTTGCTGGAAGAGGAAAAACAATCATCACATATATTTTGACGGGGGTTTGCTGCGGAATCGTCTGCGGCGGAGCCGCCGTCTTTTTCAGTTGGCTGACCACCTTGTGCGACAATGTATTCCACACCCATGAGAAGTTGATCTTCCTGCTGCCACTCGCCGGTATCGCAGTGGTCATTCTGTATGATGAGTTCAGAAAGGAAGACGACCTGACCATGAATGCGCTGTACCGGCATATGCAGGAGGGCAAGCCGCTGTCCTTCTGGCTGGCGCCGATGATCGCCACCAGCACATGCCTCGCCTATCTGACCGGGGGATCCGTCGGCAGAGTCGGCTCAGCCCTTCAGATCGGTGGATGCCTGGCAGTCCTGATTGGGAAGAAGTTCGCCCTGCTGCGCAGGTTCGCGCCGGCACCGGAGCTTTTGCTCGCCTGCGGCATTGCGGCGGGTTTCTGCGGGATTCTGAACGCGCCAATTGCGGGCGCGGTCTTTGGCGTTGAGGTGCTGGTCCTCAGCTATCAGAAGTGGGTCTACATTGTTCCGACCCTCATCGCTTCATTCATCACATGGGGCATCGCGCAGGCGGTGGGCATCTATTATGTTGATTTCCACGACCTTACAACGGCGACGATCAGTACCACAGTCCTTCTGAAAGCGCTCGTGGTTGCCTTTGCAGCAATGCTGATCGGAAGGCTTTATTGCTTCGTGCGCAAAATCACCGTGCAGGGCTTTGAAGCATTGAACAACAAGTACCTCCGCGTGATTACCGGGACGGTGCTCGTCATAGCGCTCACACAGATTTTAGGGCATACGAACTGCAACGGAATCGGATTCTCCTACGTCGATGCAGCACTGGACGGGCACAGCGCTACGCTGGCTTTTCTCTGGAAATTGATGCTTACCGCATTCACCCTGGGATGCGGCATCAGGGGAGGAGAGATTGCGCCGACCATTTTCATCGGCGCGACAGGCTGTTTCGCCGCAGGATATCTGATCGGCCTGGATCCGGCACTAGCGGCGGCCCTCGGAATCGTCGGAGCGCTTGCGTCGGTGACCAACTGCCCGGTTGCCATCTTCCTCTACGGACTGGAGGCCATCAGCCTTCGCCCTGAGATGGCGATGTACTTTTTTATCACCGCCTGCATGGCGCACTTCCTGTCCGGTACAGGGGGCATCTACAGCGAACAGCGTGCTGAAAAACAGATTCTCAAACCGCGTTTATTCTGAGTCTGATACGGGCTTGTTCCTGAGGACGCAGGGTTGCGCCTGATGCACGATTTGTATACAGTATTTCACCAACAAAGGGCAAAATACAACTTGTATCAAAATGGGCAGTGTGATAATATTTTATCGGTGATGCGAATAGCATCGCTTTGTCGTGTTGCTTTTGAAAGTGACACATCATTAGCATGAACAAAGGAGAGCAAATTTATGGGCGCAATAGGCGAAACATTACTTAGGTTCTGGGAGTCGACAGGTATCGCCAATTTCGGTTACCAGAACGGTATCATGATTCTTGCGGCACTGTTCTTCCTGTATCTGGCAATCAGACACGGATTCGAACCGCTGCTGCTGGTACCGATCGCATTCGGTATGCTTTTGTCAAACCTGCCGATGACAGGAATCTTCATCAATGACGTAGTCCATCAAGGGGTGACCAACTCCAATGAGTTATCTGATGCAGGTATCTTCTCCATATTCTATATGTTGAAACCTGTATTGCCATCGCTGATATTCCTCGGTGTAGGCGCGATGACAGACTTTGGTCCGCTCATTGCGAACCCTAAGTCGCTGCTGATGGGTGCAGCTGCTCAGCTGGGAATATTCTTCGCATTCTTCTCAGCGATCGCTCTCGGATTTACAGCTCAGGAAGCCGGCTCCATCGGTATCATCGGCGGAGCAGACGGCCCTACAGCTATATACCTTACAACGAAACTGGCAGACCATCTGGTAGGACCTATCGCAGTAGCGGCATATTCGTATATGGCCCTTGTTCCTATCATACAGCCGCCTATCATGAAGGCGCTGACAACACAGCATGAACGTGAGCTCAAGATGGAACAGCTGCGTACCGTATCACAGCGTGAGAAGATTCTCTTCCCTATCGCTGTAACGATCGTAATCGCACTGCTGCTTCCTTCCGTAGCACCGCTGATTGGTATGCTGATGATGGGTAACCTGTTCAAGGAAAGTGGAAGAACAGCTCGTCTGTCCGACACTTCATCGAATGCTCTTTCGAACGTACTCGTTATCCTGCTCGGAACTTGCGTAGGCGCATCCGCAACAGGCGAGACATTCATCACCTGGGCAACGATCAAGATCGTTATCCTCGGTGTCCTGGCATTCTGCTTCGGTACTGCAGGCGGCGTATGTATCGCCAAACTGATGAATGTGGTGTCCAAGACACCAATCAATCCGCTCATTGGATCGGCAGGTGTATCGGCCGTACCAATGGCAGCCCGTGTATCGCAGGTACAGGGTCAGAAAGCGAACCCTACGAACTTCCTGCTGATGCATGCTATGGGACCTAACGTTGCAGGCGTAATCGGCTCTGGTGTAGCTGCCGGTGTAATGCTCTGCATGTACGGCGGATATTAATCTGAAACCACATAAGAGAGAAAATCTCTAAAATCATTTTTATACACTAGGAAAACCCGGCGCGCACCCTTTATCGCCGGGTTTTTCGTTGCATATATTTCGTGCTATAATGATGCGCGGAGGAAACGAAATGATCGACACAGTAATATTTGATTTTGATGGAACCATCATGGACACGAACGATGTCATCATCGGATCGTGGCAGCATGTATATAAAACATTAAGAGGGGAGGAGGGCGATCTGGACTACATTCTTTCAACGTTCGGCGAACCTCTTGAATACAGCATGGAAAACTCTTTCCCAGAGGTCAGTATGGAGGAATCCGTCAAGATCTACCGTGACTGGCACAGAGAACGGTTTCTTGACATGATCAAGCTCTTCCCGGGCATCACCGAGATGCTGCAGGAGGTCAAAGCCCGCGGTTACAAGACCGCCATCGCATCATCCCGCCTGAGATTCACATTGAACCAGGGCCTTGAAAAGTACGGTCTAGAACAGTACTTCGATACAGTTGTCGCGGTGGAAGATGCCGAGAATGGAAAGCCGGCTCCGGATATCGTTCTGAATACGATGGAGAGATTGGATTCGAAACCTGAGACTTCCATTATGGTAGGCGACTCTCGTCTCGACATTCTCTGCGCCCATAACGCAGGCGTGCCGTGCGTGCTCGTAGGTTGGAGCGCAACACTCGCCGGCAAAACAAAAGAGGACTTCGCGCCTGGCGAAGCCCCTGATTACATTATTCAAAAGCCAGCAGATCTGCTGGATATCATCTAATTACAGCACGTTTCCTTCTGCGTCAAACAGTGGCAGTTTGCCAAGCACTGTAATGTCGGTTCTGTCGTAAGCATCGCCTTCCGCCAGAACGGCCATTTTGCCAACGATGTTTCCGCCGGCTCCTTCCGCAATTTTCTCAAGAGCGGCGAGAGACTGGCCGGTACTGATGACATCGTCTACGATTAACACGCGTTTACCGCGCATTTTCTCAACATCATCTTCACCGATATATATCTTCTGGCGCTGGAATGTCGTGATGGAATTCACGTCTGCGCTCAGCGGTTCGCCCATGTACACTTTCTGGGATTTCAGCGCAACGATGTAATCGTTCATTCCCGCCTGGCGGGCCATCTCATAGATGAGCGGAATGCTCTTTGATGCTGATGTCAGCATGATGTCAAATTCAGGAGCGCGCGCGAGCAGTTCCTTGGCTGCATGCTGCGTGACTGCCACGTCTCCGTAGAGAATAAAAGCTGCGATCTGCAGGTCATCTGAGACCTTGAACAGCTTGAGCGATTTCTTGTATCCAGCGATATCTACTTCGTAATTCATCATTGACCTCCATATGCAAAAGCATCAAAATCTGCTTCCTATCAAAGCATTAACACATGACTCATTTTACCCCTGCAACGCGCAACTTGCAAGGTTGCCGAGCGTTGTAAATTACCCCTATTTTGGAAATGATTTGCATGATTTGGAAAGTGTTGTAACGATTTGGAAACCATTGGCAATGTATTTAAAAATATGCACAAAATGAACAGAAAATGAGCCAAACAGGAGGCAAAATTCATTGACACTGAACCCCTGAATTGGTACACTCAAACTGTGGTAAAGGGACTGCAAAACAGCTGTAATCACATCATAGGAAATAGCGCAAAAAGCACAATATGTTGTGTACGGGTAAACAGCATTCCACAAGCCATACTAATTCAATACATGCCAATATAAGCACGAAGAAATGGTGTAGTGCGTTTCTACCGTAACGCCTGAGTTACGACTATTGGGAGTACGTAGAAGTTGGCGGGCAGGTCTTGTACCTGTCTTTGTTGTTTCTCAAAGGTTTATTCATTTTACGAGGAGGAGAAAATGAAGAAAGTATTATCACTGGTTCTTGCCCTCACTATGGTGTTTGCATTCACCCTGACTTTCACAGGATGCGGCGGATCAGACAGTGAAGAAGGCTCAGGCGATGCAGCATTCAAGGCTGGATTCATCTGCCTGCATGATGAAAACTCAACTTATGACAAGAACTTCATCGACGCAGCTAACGCAGCATGTGAAGAACTGGGCGTTGAGGCAATCATCAAGACAAACGTTCCGGAAGGACAGGAATGCTATGATGCAGCTGCTGAACTGGTTGACTCCGGTTGCGGCATCATCTTTGCTGACTCATTCGGTCACGAAGACTACATGATTCAGGCAGCAAAGGAATTCCCTGAAGTGCAGTTCTGCCACTCAACAGGAACAAAGGCTCACACGGAAGGCCTTGACAACTATCACAATGCATTCGCATCCATCTATCAGGGACGTTACCTCGCTGGTATCGCAGCAGGAATGAAGCTGAACGAGATGATCGAAAAGGGCGACATCACTGCTGACCAGGCTAAGATCGGTTATGTAGGCGCATTCACTTACGCAGAAGTAGTTTCAGGCTACACTTCCTTCTTCCTGGGCGCACGTTCCGTTTGCAAATCCGCTACAATGGACGTAACATTCACAGGTTCATGGTATGACGAGACTCTCGAAAAAGAGGGTGCTACTAAGCTGATCGACGGCGGCTGCGTACTTCTTTCACAGCATGCTGACTCCATGGGAGCTCCAACTGCATGTGAGAACGCAGGTGTTCCTGACGTATCATACAACGGCAGCACAATCGAATCCTGCCCTGAAACATTCATCGTTTCATCCAGAATCGACTGGGTACCTTACTATGAATATGCAATCCAGGCTGCACAGAACGGCGAAGCAATCGAAGCTGACTGGACAGGCGACCTCGAAACAGGTTCCGTACAGCTCACTGAGATCAACGAAAACGTTGCTGCAGAAGGAACTGCAGAAGCAATCGAAGAAGCAAAGGCTAAGCTGATCGATGGATCTCTGCAGGTATTCGACACTTCCACATTCACAGTTGATGGCAAGGCAGTTACTGAGTACGATGCTGACGTAGACACTGATCCTGAGTTCAAGGGTGACACGAACGTTATCGAAGACGGCGCATTCATGGAATCCAAGTTCCGTTCCGCTCCTTACTTCGATCTTCAGATCGATGGCATCGAGCTCCTCGATACAAAATTCTAAGCGAGCAATATACTATGGGAAAGCCCCGGAGTCTCCGGGGTTTTCCTGATTTCTTATTTAGACACAACAGAAAGGAGGAGCGCCATTGAGCTCTCCTGAAAACAGAGAAGTAGCAATATCCCTGCGGAATGTCACCAAGACATTCGGCTCGATCAAAGCGAATAACAACGTGAGCATGGATATATACAAAGGGGAAATCCTCTCGCTCCTGGGTGAAAACGGAAGCGGTAAGACGACCCTCATGAACATGCTTGCAGGCATTTATGCTCCTGACGGCGGACAGATTTTTGTCAACGGCGAAGAAGCCGTGATCAGATCCCCTCAGGATGCTTTTGATTATCAGATCGGAATGATCCATCAGCACTTCAAGCTGGTTGATGTGTTCAGCGCGGCTGAAAATATCATCCTCGGCATGCAGGGCAAGTTGAAACTGGACAAGAAGGCCATCCTGAAGGACATTCAGGAAACGGTCGACAGATACGGCTTTGAAATCGATCTGAACAAGAAGATATATGAAATGTCTGTATCAGAGAAGCAGACAGTCGAGATCATCAAGGTGCTTTACAGAGGTGCGCAGATACTCATTCTCGACGAACCTACGGCAGTACTCACGCCGCAGGAAACCGAGAAGCTGTTCTTCGTCCTCAGAGCCATGAAGGATCACGGCAGAACCATCGTCATCATCACCCACAAGCTTCAGGAAGTTCTGGAGCTGTCCGATAGAGTCGCCGTTCTGCGCAAAGGCGAGTACATCGGCGAAATAGAAACGAAGGAAGCAACAGAAAGCTCCCTTACCGAGATGATGGTGGGCAAGAAAGTTGAACTCAACATAGACAGAACCGATCCTGTAGATGTGAAAGATCTCGTCAGGGTCGAACATCTGACTTGCTTAAATAAATACGGAATCAAGGCTCTTGATGATGTTACATTCACCATCAGAGCGGGTGAGATTCTCGGTATCGCCGGAATCGCAGGTGCAGGACAAAAGGAACTGCTGGAAGCCATTGCAGGGCTTCAGAAAGCGGAACCGGGAAGCAGCATCATGTACCGTGCTATCGATAACAACGATGAGATTCAGCTCCTGGGCAAGGATGTAAACGATATCAAAAATCTGGGCATCTCTCTTGCCTTTGTACCGGAAGACAGACTGGGCATGGGCCTCGTCGGAAACATGGGAATGGTAGGAAATATGCTGCTGCGTTCCTATAACGAAGGCAGAGGCATTTTCACAAGAGAGAAAGAACCTCGTCAGCTGGCGGAGGAAATCAAAGATAGACTCGAGGTTTCCACACCGAACATCTACACACCAGTCAGAAAACTTTCCGGAGGAAATGTTCAGAAGGTACTGGTCGGAAGAGAAATCTCCCTGGCGCCGAGAGTTCTTATGACAGCTTACGCAGTCAGAGGTCTGGACATCAATACCTCTTATACGATTTACAACATCCTCTCCGAGGAGAAGCAGAAGGGCGTCGGCGTTGTATACGTTGGAGAAGACCTGGACGTTCTCGTTGAACTTTGCGATAGAATTCTCGTTCTGTGCGAAGGCAAAGTCAGCGGAATCGTCGATGCGCGTACGACGACGAAAGAAGAACTTGGCGTTATGATGACCAAGTACAGCGGCGATCACATTGCTAAGATCAACGTCGCGAAACTTCTTGAGAACGATGAAGATGAGGAGGCGGAAAATGAAAGAGAAGCATAAACATATCAAAGAGCCCCTCGTCAAGCTCTCCAGACGTGCGGACCTGGATAGAAAGCACAGTTGGTCTTACAGAGCACTCGCGATTTTAGCCGCGCTGGTTGTCGACGGAATCATCATCATGCTGGTGGTTCACATGAATCCGTTCGACATCTATTCCACGATGTTCATGGGCGCATTCGGAACGACCAGAAAAATTTGGGTCACACTCAAAGAGCTTTCACTGCTGCTCCTGATTTCCATTGCCCTGACGCCAGCCTACAGAATGAAGTTCTGGAACCTGGGCGGTGAAGGACAGGTTCTCATGGGAGCGTGGGCGACAGCATTTTGCATGATTTATCTGGGGGATAAGCTGCCAAGCGGACTGCTGCTCCTGGTGATGTTCGTTGCGGCAATCGTCGTCGGCGGAATCTGGGCGTTCATCCCGGCTGTCTTCAAGGCGAAGTGGGGAACGAACGAGACGCTGTTCACTCTGATGATGAACTATGTGGCAATCCAGATGGTCGCCTACTTCATCATCAAGTGGGAGATGCCGAAGGGATCCGGCCATGTCGGCATCATCAATCAGGCGACACAGGCAGGCTGGCTGCCGTACCTCGGCTCCAACAGCTATGCACTGGTCGTCGGATTCGTTGTGATCGTCACCATAGGCATGCATGTTTATCTGAAATATAGCAAGCACGGCTATGAAATCTCAGTCGTAGGTGAGAGCCAGAGGACAGCCACCTACGTAGGTATCAGCGTCGATAAAGTTATCATCCGTACGCTGATCCTCTCCGGCGGCATCTGCGGATTCGCAGGCTGGCTGATCGTATCCGGTTCCGACCACACCATTACAACGACCCTCGCCGGAGGCATGGGCTTCACAGGCATCATGGTTTCCTGGCTGGCACAGTTCAACGTTATCGTCATGATTCTGTGCAGCTTGCTCATTGTGTTCATGGGACAGGGCGCAAGTGAAATCGCCACTTCCTTTGGACTGAATGAAGCCTTCGGAGATATCCTGACAGGAATCATCATCTTCTTCATCATAGGAGTTGAGTTCTTCATAAATTACAAACTTCACTTCAGAAAGTCATCAGGAAAGGAGGAAGCATAATGTTCAGTCTAGTTGCTTTTATTCCTAGAGCCATACTGCAGGGAATGCCTCTCCTCTTCGGATGTACTGGCGAAACAATTTCAGAGAAGGCAGGAAGCCTCAACCTGGGTATTCCGGGCGTCATGTATGTCGGCGCGATCTGCGGCGTCATCGGCTCCTTCCTTTATGAGCAGAGCTGCGGAGGTCAGGTCGTTCCGATCATAGCGATCCTGATACCATTCCTGGCGTGCCTCGCGGGCTCACTGATCATGGGACTGCTCTTTGCATTCATGACAGTATCGCTGAGAGCAAATCAGAACGTAGTAGGTCTGGCGATGACCACCTTCGGAATCGGATTCGGAAACTTCTTCGGCGGATCACTCATGAAGCTGACCGGAGCCTCTGTTCCATCCATCGCACTTTCAGCAACCAGCAAATGCTTCAGAAAAGCGCTGCCGTTTGCAAATGACTGCGGTGCCTTCGGAAAGATTTTCCTTTCCTATGGATTCATGACATATCTGGCAGTTGCCATCGCAATCGTCACAGCGTTCATCCTAACGAAGACCCGCATCGGACTGCAGCTTCGTGCAGTAGGTGAAAATCCTGCGACGGCGGATGCTGCCGGAATCGATGTTACGAAATATAAGTACTTCGCAATCTGCATCGGCTGCATGATTGCAGGACTTGGCGGACTGTTCTACGTGATGGACTATGCTAACGGCGTATGGTCGAACGACGCCTTCGGTGACAGAGGATGGCTGGCAATCGCCCTCGTTATCTTTACTCTGTGGAAACCGAACGTTGCAATCTTCGGATCCATACTCTTCGGCGGACTCTACATCCTGAACCTGTTTATCCCGGGTGCAGGAATGGCCACAAAGGAACTCTACAAGATGCTGCCGTACGTTGTAACGATCATCGTACTGATTATCACTAGTATGAGACGCAAGCGTGAGCATCAGCCGCCGGAAAGCCTCGGACTGCCGTACTTCCGAGAAGACCGATGACGGTGCAAAGACTACAAAATCAATAATCAAAAATCACCCGCAGGACGTGCTTGAGAGGGCACCTTCTGCGGGTTATAATTTAGTTATGCTGAACATATACTATGCAGGCGAAGCCTGCGACAAAGAAAAGTTCATATTCAACCACATTGATCCGGACGAGCAGACGATTATCATTGTCCCGGACCAGGCGTCCCTTCAGATGGAACGCGACGCGCTGGATTACTTCAAAGGCAAGGATGGGCGCAGCGCACTCCTCGATCTTATGGTGGCCGACTTTTCTTCCCTTGGACACAAGGTCATCAGTGAAGCCGGCAGCAGGGAACCGGAGCTCATCGACAAATACGGGCGTCAGATGCTGCTGTCTGTACTGATCGACAGGCTGGCGGATGACGGGGAACTGAGCGTGTACAAAACTATGAAGGGCAAGAGCACCTTCGTCTCGAACACCAACCAGCTCATCTCCGAGATGAAACGATACGGCGTGTCCGCGTCCGATATCGAACAGGCGGCAGGAGAGACGGACAGCTACCTGCAGCTCAAGCTGTCGGACATCAACACGATTTATAAAGCCTACGAAGATTCCATTCTAGACCGATTTACGGACTCAGAAGACTACATCAGATTCTACGGCAAACTGATGGAGGAGTCTGAGCTAATCAAAAAATCTGTCATCTGGATTACAGGATTTGATACATTTACCCCAGTCAATATGGAAGTCATCCAGCGGCTTCTCGCAGCAGCGCGAGAGGTCAATGTTGTGATGACCTGGGAAGATGCTGCAGGCACAGCACCGCTGGACGCCAGAGTGCTGACGACAGGCGGCGGCGAAGGCCTCTTCAGTCTAACGGGTATGGTGATAGAGACTCTTCAGAATGCGGCAGATGCGGCGGGCGTGAAATGGAAGAAGCAGCCGGTGGGTGCCGAACTCAGAGAGAGTATCTGGAACGAAGACCCGGCGGCAAAGATAACACTCATCAAGACTTCGAACATCTATGCGGAGGCGGACAGAGCGGCCGCATGCATTACGGAACTCGTTCGCGATCAAGGATATCGATACAAAGACATTGCCGTCATTTGCAACGACATGGATGTGCGCGGCGGCGTTTTGATGCGGACCTTTGAGCGGTGGGGCATTCCTGCCTTTGCAGACAGAAAGCGGAAGGTGCTGCATCAGCCGGTTGTCCGGTTTTTGCTGTCATTTCTAGATGTGATTTCCGATGGATTCGGCGGCAGCGCAGTCATGGAAATGGTCAGCGCTGGTCTGATGGGGTTCAGCCGCAGGGATGAAGAACTGCTGAGCAACTATGTGACCGAGGCGAAAATCCGCGGAAGCAAGTGGAAGCAGCCATTCACCTGGACCGGAAAAGGCAGCTTCGGCGGAGCCCGCTACGAAGAGGAACTGGAGCGCCTGAATGAGATGCGTAGCTACATTGTCAGCGTTGTGGAAGAGGCACGGGATGAAATCGGACGCAGAAATAATGCAGAGGAAAAAATCCGCGGCATCACGAGATTTCTGGAGGAGAAGTTCGATATTCTGGAAAGAATCGAGGAACTGATCACCAGGCAGAAGGAGCTCGGACTAGCAGAAGGCGCAGCGGAAGCAGCGCAGAGCTGGAATATGATCTGCGGTGTTTTCGCGCAGGTGATCCGAGTCATCGGCGAAGATACGATCAGCAACAAACAGCTGAAAGATATCCTGACAGAAGGCTTAAGGGAAATGGAGATCGGTCTTGTACCGACGAGCACAGACAGCGTACTGCTCGGCACATTGCAGAGAACGAGAATCAGCAAGTGTCCTGTCCTCATCGTCACGGCGGCGAATGAAGGCGTCCTGCCGATGAGCGGCGGTGACAGCGGACTTCTGACAGAACGGGAACTGGAAAAGCTGGAGCAGCTCAAATACAGCATTGCCAAGAAAGACGATGTGAGGAGACAGGAGGAACAGCTTGCGATTTACAGGATGTTCTCATTACCGTCTGAACGACTGATTGTGATGTGCAGCATGTCCGATCAGGACGGCAGAAGCATCACCCCTTCAAGTGTCTTCTCAGTCCTCGAAGATCTGGAAGGCGTTCAGGTATTCGGTGATTTGGGAAAAGAAGAAATCACAGAAAAAATCGCTTCGCGCAAAGGCTCCCTCGCCTATATGGCGGACGCCATGCAAGGATTCATAGAGAACGGACGTATTGATGAGGCGTGGCTCGCCGCCATGAACTGGTATCGCGCGAAGGACTCCGACAGCGTGCGGAAGATTCAGCAGGGACTGGATTTCGATAACAGAGCGGAACAGCTAGAGGAAGATTTTGCAGACAGCCTCTACTTCGGAGACCGTGATTCCATCAACGTCAGCGCCAGCAGGCTGGAAGTGTATAGCAGCTGCCCGTTCCGGTACTTTATCGAGAGAGGGCTCAAAGCAGATGAACCGGATAGTTATGAGACATCCGGAAAATCCAGAGGCGATGTCTTCCACATGGCGCTGCAGAAGCTATCGGCGCAGCTTGCGGAAGAGGCTGAAGCGAATCATTTTGCGGTGACAGATCCGCAGTCCCCTTGGATGACGATTACAGAGGAAGAGTGCCGCCGGCAGATCGACGAGATCATCCGCGAGGAGACGTCGGACTATCGGGAAGGCGTGTACCTGAGCGATAACGAAGCCCGCCTGCAGCTGGAACAGATCATCAGCACCTGTTCCGATATCGCATGGGCCATGATTGGTCAGGTGCGCAAAAGCAACGTGACACGGATGTATTTCGAGGAGCCGTTCGGCTATGGAGCCGCCAGACTTAAGCCGATTGAAATCGAGCTCGAGAGCGGCAGGAAAGCCGTACTCTCCGGCATCATCGACAGATTGGATGTGATGGACGTGTCGCCGGCAGACACCGCAGCGGATGCCGCTACCGCCACCGATGATACAACCGAACCGGCCGATGCCACCGCTGACGGCACCAACGACGTTGCCACCGAGGCAATCCGCGTCATCGACTACAAGACCGGAAGCGATGAGATCAATCTCGATCAGATCAAAGAAGGATACAAGCTGCAGCTCATGGTCTACATGAACGCAGCAGGATCCGCAAACATCAGCGCCGGCGAAGACCTGAAACCGGCAGGTGTGTTTTACTTCAAGATCAAGGATCTGGATGACAATGCGGATACAACGTCCGGAAGCAAAGACCTGGGCGAGAACATTGACGACAGGATCGCGAAAGCCTGCAGGCTGGAGGGCATCATGGTCGGCGATGAACAGATTCTGAAAGCCATGGATGGAACCATCGCGCCGAAGGAGACGAGCAGAGTACTGCCTTTGCAGCAACTGGCGTCCGGCGAGCTGAAGACGCCGAAGAGCGGAGCCCTCCTTGCACCGGATGAGTTTGATGAGCTTTGTAATATTACAATGGACAATGTCAGAAGCATCTGCCGGGATATCCAGTCCGGCCGCATCGATATTGCCCCGAAAAAAGAGAAGTCTTCGTCGGGCGGTTGGACGAAAACTTCATGTACGTACTGTTCCTACAAGAGCATCTGCCTCTTTGACACCAGCTTCCGAAACTGCAGGTATAAGCTGGTATAGAAGAAGGAAGGTGGCTCACTGCGTGAGGAGGAACCACTGTGCGGCAGCGTAGAGACGGATCATATCCCGGCTCACACGGAGATCCAGGCCGGTCAGATCCCGGATGCGTTTGATTTTATACTGAACCGTATTTTTATGAATAAAGAGCTTTCGCGCGATTTCATTGATGGAACCGTTGCATTCGAAGTATGAGAGAATGAACGGAACAATATCTTCAATCGTATGAAGATCCACATCATCGAAGACGAACGCAGTGAAAGCTTTTTTTGTGTCCGCAGGAATCTGGTTCATGATGATATTCAGGACATAATCCTCATAGAGCTCAATGCCCTGATACTTCTGGCCAAGGGATTTGCTGCGGATCTTTACATACTGCAGCAGCGAGAATGCGTGGTTGTAAGATCTGTTGAGCAGGTTTTCATCTTCAACGGTGTCGCCGACGGCGAAGAAGTAGTCATCCCGGTCCGGCATATCCGCCAGCAGCTTCTCAAGAAAGTTTCTCATTTCTGCGGATGAATCGAACATTCCGATGATCGTTCCGTAGGAATTGTTCCATGTGGTGACAGTGCGGGCGTGCTTTACCTTCTCGCGCAGAAAAGAACGGGCGACATCGTGGCCGTTGATATTATCAATGACGACGACCTGAAATGTGGAAAAAGAAGCACATCCATACTGTTCCAGTTTTCTCTTTAACCGGGTGCTGTCTGAGATACCGCCGTTCATCCAGCTGTTGAGGAAGGACATACGAGCTTCGTCCAACCGCGTTTTCTCCGAAAGTGCAGCGTAGTCTTTGAGCAAAATCTCCGCCGTCTTTTTGATGATATTCGCGTACTTCGATGTCTCGTTCACATCGCCGGTAATTCCGACAACACCAATGATCTCATCATCAACGATGAGCGGAACATTGGTGCCTTCCTTGCAGCCGCTGTATTCATTGTCATAGTGGACGAGAAGGGACGGAAGATTCTCGTTGATGATCAGGAGCGCAGCCTCATGAAACTGTCCGATTCTGCTGGGGTCTGTGCTGGAGATGATGATGCCTTCCTCATCCATGATGTTGAGATTGTATTCTATGACAGAATGCAGTTCGCTGATCAGAGCGCTGACCGTTTCGGTGCCCAGTTTCATTATTTGCCCTTCCTTTATTACATGTACTAAAAAATACCCATAAATTCAGTTAGAAAACACATATCTTTAAGTGCTCTATAACAGTATACTATATTCAGCAAAAGCAGTGAAGTGTAATTATGAAAAAATGTATCATTATTCCCGACTCCTTTAAGGGGACAATGACATCGGTTGAGGTCAGCGAAATCATGGCCGAAGCTGTCAAAAGGCACGATCCGGACTGCGAGATCGTCACGATTCCAATCGCAGACGGCGGAGAAGGCACGGTCGATTGTTTCCTCAGAGCGGAGAAGGGTGAAAAAGTAAATATAAAGGTAAGCGATGCCTACGGCAAAACCATCGAAGGCTTTTACGGTCGCTTCGGTGATACGGCTGTCATTGAGATGGCAGCAGTGGCCGGCATGGTCAGCAACACACGCAGGGATACTCTCGAAGCATCCACTTACGGCGTCGGACAGATCATCGCCCACGCTATCAATAACGGCACTAAAACCATCCTCATCGGGCTGGGCGGGAGCTGTACTTCGGACGCCGGCTGCGGCATGGCGGCGGCCCTGGGCATGAAATTCTACGATAAACACGGCACACAGTTCGTACCGACCGGCAGCACTTTGCACAAGGTTGCAAAAGCATCAAGAACGGAAATCGATAAACGCCTGGAGGGCATCCGCGTTTGCTGTATGTGCGACACCAACAAAGTCATGTATGGACCGGATGGCGCAGCTTACGTATACGCACCGCAGAAGGGTGCGACGAAAGAGCAGGTGAGGATTCTCGATGAGAATCTCAGAACTTTCGCCGACCTCATCAAAAGAGATCTGGGCATCGACGTTTCAACCATCCCGGGCGGCGGCGCAGCAGGCGCCATGGGCGCAGGTGCAGTCGCGTTCATGAACGCAGAACTGAAACCCGGCATCGAATACATCATGGATATGGTCAAGTTCGACGAACAGCTCGAAGATGCTGACTGCGTCTTCACCGGGGAAGGCAGCTTCGACATGCAGAGCATGAGCGGCAAAGCTGTCTACGGCGTCGCTTCCAGAGCGAAGCGGCACAATGTACCGGTCATCGTCATCGCCGGCAGAAACAAGAACGGCACACACGACCTTTCGGAAGTCGGCATCACAGCCGTATACGAAACTGCAAACTCCGAAAATTTCGAGGAAATCAAGCGGACCTGCAGAAACGACCTCGCTTCTACGATGGACAAAGTCCTTGAAGAAATAAATGTAACATTATCATTATTTGAACAACAGAAAGGAGGAGGGTGTTTTCACACCAATGATTAACAATGAGTGAAAATAATGGTTTGAAGAAAAACAAAATCGGCATTTTCGGTGTCATCGGAATGATCTACGCGATGACAGCAGCCGGAGCCTATGGTATCGAAGACATGGTATCATCATCCGGTCCGGGAATGACAATCATCATGCTGTTTGTACTCCCACTGTTCTGGGCATTCCCAATCGCACTTTCATCAAGTGAGCTGGGTTCTGCGATCCCGGAAGAATGCGGATACTACAAATGGGTTCAGAGAGGTCTCGGTGAGTACTGGGGCTTCCAGGTGGGCTGGCTTAAGAACGTTGGTATCTTCATCAACAATGCAGTATTCGTAGTACTTGCAGGAGATTACGTTGCCTCTTATCTGCACATGTCAGCAGTCACAGGCTATATGTTCAAGGTAGTCATCATCCTGATCTTCATGATTATCAACCTGGTCGGCGTCAAAGAGGTTGCTGTTGTCAGCACGATTATTTCCGCGTTCATTGTTGTTGCTTTCGCGGGAATTGCCGTCATCGGATTCACACACATGAACTACAGCCCGTTCGAGCCGGTCGTTGCAGAAGGACAGACTGTCGTAAGCAGCATCGGTGCTTCCATCGCCATCGGCATGTGGATGTACGCTGGTTATGAGACCATGTCATCCCTGGCAGGCGAGCTCGAGAATCCGCAGATCATCCCGAAAGGAATCATCCTGGCGCTGCCGCTCATCATCGGAACATATGTTATCCCGACGATCGCCGGTGTCGGCAGTGTTGGTCAGTGGGAATCATGGGGATCCGACGGTGTATCCTACATCAACGTTGCACTGCAGTATGCGCCTGCATTTGCAGTACTGTTCGTAACCGTTGCCTTTGCGTCAAATATCTCCATGTTTAACGTATACCTGGCAACAGGCGCCAGAAACTTCTGGATCGTTGCAGAAGACAACCTCTTCCCGAAGTTCCTGAGCAAGGTTGGCAAGAGATTCGGAACTCCATACGTTACAATCATCGGTCTTTCACTGGTATCCATCGTGCTCTGCGCTCTGAAGTTCGATGCGCTCGTAACTGCAGTTGCACTTCTGAACATGGGCTTCTACTCACTGATTCTGATCTCACAGATCGTGCTGAGAAAGAAAGAGCCGGATCTTCCTAGACCTTTCAAAATCAAGCTGGGCGGAGATACCGGAAATATGATCTTCTGCGCTATCCCTATCGCAGTTGCATTTATCGCACTTTACATCAACGGAACAGACTACTTCGTAGGCGGACTTCTGGCTATGTGCTCAGGTCCGGTTGCATACATGATCTTCAAGCCTATGTTCGGCGGTCTGTTCAAGAAGGATCCGGAGAAGAATCCTATCAACCTGAAGACCAAGTTTGCAGCAGGAGACATGAGAAGAATCGCATTCTCATTCGCGCTTATCGGCGTACTGTTCCTCATCGGAAGAGTATTCCTGCCATGGTACGAAGATCCTGCATACTATATTGACATTTACTCAAGCCCGACTATCTTCGATACATTCATGAACGTAACACTCATTGGCGGTATCGTATGCCTGATCATCGGACTGGTATTCCTGCTGATCGGCAACAAGGTAGAAAAAGAAGAGAACTACTCAAGAGGTTAAGCTAACATGAAAAGAAACAATCACGCAAGATCCTGCGATTCCATGATCGCAGCAGCTCCTGCGTCAGCTACAGGCAACATCATCTATGCCAAGAACAGCGACAGGCCTCTGAATGAAGCCCAGCCTCTCGTATACTTCCCGCCGGCAGACCACGAGCCCGGCGAGATAGTACAGACCAGCTTCATTAAGGTTCCGCAGGTGGCACATACATATGGCGTCATCGGCTCCAAGCTGGACACGTTCTTTGGCTGCGAACACGGCATCAATGAGTGGGGTCTGGTCATCGGCAACGAGCAGGTTTCCGGCAAGGAGATCCCGGAACGCAGATGGGGTCTCATCGGCATGGACATCCTGAGACTGACTCTGGAGCGTACAAAGACAGCCCGCGAGGCAATCGACTGCATCGTCGATCTCCTCGAGACATACGGAACAGGCGGCGACCCGACCGTCAGAATCCCATACTTCAACACGAATCTGATCATTGCTGACCCAAATGAGGCATACCAGTTTGAATCCCATCAGAGAGATTGGGTCTGCAAAAAAATCGAGAAGACCGGCGCCATCGGAAACTGCTATTCCATCCAGGAATATGACATGATCAGCAAAGACGCAGTCAAGAACGCAGTTGAAAACGGCTGGTGGGCGGAAGGCAAACCGTTCAACCCGGCACGCGCATGGTCACCTTCTGATCATATGTGGGATGAGGATGAAGGTTTCGTCAGATACGGACGTATCGTGGAACTCATGAACAGACACGACAAGTACACGGTTCCAATGATGATGAACAACCTGAGAGACCACTACGAAGATGTGCCTGCACTGCAGACCATCTTCAGCCCTGCGATTCCGAAGATCGGAACCGTATGCTGCCATCCGGGCGGACTGGACGGATGCATCACCTCGGCCAGCATGGTCGCTGAGCTGAGAAAGGACGCGCCGGAAGAACTGCGCTTCACCGCATGGACTTCCATGGCTCCTCCTTGCTGCTCCATCTTCAGACCGATCTTCAACACAGGCAAGCTGCCTCCTGCCATGAGCGGTGCAGGCAACATGTACGATCCGTCAGAGAACTGGTGGACCTTCATCGAGCTGGAGAGATATCTCTCCCTGTGCTTTGAGGATCAGGCTCCGCGCGTCAAGGCAGACTTCGCAGCAATGGAGAAAGCCTTCATCGAGGAAGAAGCTCATATCGTCAAGACATACAACGGCGACGTTTCTGTACTCGACGAGTTCTCCGCAAGAGCCGTCAAGGAGAGCTACGACCTGGCAAGAACCCAGATCGAAAGAATCAAAGCGGAACTCCGCACCGTCGACATCGACCGTCTGGCCCTGGACTACTTCACAGGTGTCTGCGACCAGTGCGGCATGCCGTACGATAAAAATATAATCAGATAATAGTAAATATGACGAAAGTAGCATGTTGTTGCATGCTGCTTTTGTCATAGAAGGAGAAACTATGAACAAAGTTGGATTTATAGGTCTCGGAATCATGGGACGTCCCATGGCGCTGAATCTCGTCAAAGGCGGCGTTGATCTGTACGTCAACGACATCGATCCGGCCGCAGTTAACGTCCTTACCGATGCAGGTGCAAAGGCAGCAGATTTGGCTGCGATCGGTCGTGAATGCGACATCATCATCACGATTCTTCCAAACGGCGAGATCGTGAAAGACGTGCTGTTCGGAGCGAACGGACTGCAGCTCAAACCGGCAGCCAGTTCACCTGGCGCGCGCCGCGTCGTTTGCGACATGAGCTCCGTCACCCCAGTGGATTCCAGATTTTGCGAAGCGAAACTCGCAGAGCTCGGCATCGGTTTTGTGGACGCCCCGGTCAGCGGGGGAGAGCCGAAGGCCATCGACGGAACCCTGGCAATCATGGCCGGCGGAAGCCAGTCGGACTTCGACGCCCTCGTGCCGTACTTTGAAATCATGGGCGACAGCTGGACCCTCGTCGGAGATTCCGGCTGCGGCAGCATCGCCAAGCTCGCTAACCAGGCCATCGTCAACATGACCATCGCGACCGTCGGCGAGGCTTTTGTATTAGCCTCAAAAGCAGGCGCGGATCCGCGCAAAGTCTACGAAGCCATCCGAGGAGGACTGGCGGGAAGCGCTGTGCTTGATGCAAAAGCACCGATGATGATCGAGCGCAACTTCAAACCGGGTGGCAAGATTTCCATCAACCAGAAAGATATCAACAACGTCATGGCGACGGCAAAAGAACTGAAGGTCCCAATGCCTCTCGCCGCACAGCTGTCCCAGATCATGCAGTGGATGGATGTACACGACAATCTGAATGACGACCACGCAGGACTTGTGAAGTACTTCGAGGCACTGGCAGATTGCGAAGTCGCCGCACCAGATGCTACTAAGGCAACCGCTACCTGTGATGCCACCACGGCCTGTGGCGATAGCGCTACCGACCCCGCAGACATCGGCAAGACGATTGTCGTTCTCGACGACGACCCGACGGGAACCCAGACGGTCCACGACATCACCGTCTTCACCACATGGGAGACAGAGGAACTCGAAAAAGGACTGCAGGATGAAAAAGGTCTCTTCTATGTGCTGACCAATTCACGCGCCATGTCAAAAGAGACGACTATCGCAGTCCATAAGGAAATCATGAAGAACCTGATCGAAGCGTCCAAACGCACAGGCAGGGATTTCTTAGTCATCAGCAGGAGCGACTCCACCCTGCGCGGGCACTTCCCGATTGAGACGGAAGTCATCCGCGAGTGCCTGGAAGAGGGTACCGGCGTCAAAGTCGACGGCGAATTCCTTTGTCCGTTCTTCCTGGAAGGCGGCAGGTTCACCATTGATGACATTCACTACGTCAAGGATGGCGACCAGCTGATTCCGGCAGCGGAAACAGAGTTCGCTCGTGATGAAGTGTTCGGATACACGAAATCCAATCTCAAAGAATACATCGAAGAAAAAACCGGCGGCGCCTACAAAGCCTCAGATGTGATCTCCATCGGCCTCGATGAGATCCGCAGCGGCGATGTTGCCGGCATCGAAGAGAAACTCATGGGCGTGCACGATTTCCAGAAGGTGATCGTCAATGCCGAGACATACGACGATCTCGCAGTTTTTGCAAAAGCATTCAAGCAGGCTGTCAAAAACGGCAAGGTCTTCATCGGCCGTACTGCGGCGTCCATCGTCAAAGTTCTGGGAGGCGTTTCGGACCAGCCGCTGCTCACCAAGGCTGACATGTGCCCGGGCAAAGCCGAGACCAGAGGCGTTGTCATGGTCGGCTCCTACACAGAGAAGACCACCCGCCAGATCGAAGCCGCCAGAGTCATTCCGCAAGTAGAGTGCATTGAATTCAATTCGCACACCGTCGGCTGCGACGTTTACTTCCCGTGCGAGATCAACAAGGCGGCGGCCAAGGCAGACGAAGCCATGCGTCAGGGAAAGACAGCTCTGATCTACACGAAGAGAGAGCGCCTTTGCTTCGACGACGACTCAAAGGAAGAAATCCTCGCCCGTTCCGTCAAGATTTCGGAAGGCGTCAAGACCATCGTCGAAAAGCTCCAGGAGCGTCCTGACTTCATCATCGCCAAGGGCGGCATCACCTCCAGCGACATCGCGACAAAGGCCATGGGCATCAAGAGCGCGACCGTTGCCGGTCAGATCAAACCGGGCGTGCCCGTCTGGAAGAGCAGGGAAGACAATCGTTTCAAAGATATCGCCTACGTCATCTTCCCGGGCAACGTCGGAAACGACGACACACTGAAAGAGATCATAGAAGAGCTGCTGTAAGCAGCGATAGAGGAATCATTATGAAAGCAGTTTTTTACAATGGAAAAGTTCTCGTCAGCGCAGACAAAGGCTTCAAGGATTACGTCGTGATCAACGGCAACAAAATCGAAGAAGTCGGCGATGATTTCGACCCGAGCCGTTTCGCCGGCTATGACCTGGTAGACCTCGACGGGAAAATGCTCATGGCGGGCTTCACCGACGCCCATGCGCATCCATTCACATCGGCATTCCAGATGTCGCAAATCAACATCAATTACGAATCCGACCCTACCGGCGTAATCGAAACCGCCAGAGAATATATCGAAAAGCACCCTAATAAAGAGAAATTCTTTGGCATCGGTTACGCCGAAGTAGGGTTCGGCATAGAAGGACCGAACCGGCACATGCTTGACGCGATCTGCCCAGACAAACCAGTCATCCTCGTCGGCGCATCCGGCCACGAAGCATTTGTAAACACAGCGGCGCTCAAAGCATGCGGCATTGATGAGAACACACCGGATCCAATCCCCGGAACCCAGTTCTTCAAACGCGACGAGACTGGTTACCCGACCGGCCACCTGATCGAAAGCGGGCCAATCACACAGGTCGTGCTCGGTCTGCAGCCTTTCGTCATCGAAGAAGCGAAGGAGACCCTCCTGAAGATTTTCGATGACTTTGCGAGCTACGGCATCACATCCATCGACGACTGCGGTTTCATCCCGTATCTGAAAGAGCCGGCGGAAGAGCTGCTCGATGAGATGATTGCCAGCGGCCAAATGAAACAGCGCATCTTCGGCAGCAACCACATCAACTGCCTGGAAGAAGCTGACGCTTGGGAAGAGTACCTCAACCACATGCGTGACAAATACGACACCGATATGGTGCGTTACAACACGTTCAAAATCATCAACGACGGCATCGTCGAGGCCTGCAGCGCCAGCATGACGGAACCCTTTGAAGGCCATGACGAGCTCGTCATGCCTTTGATCTACGGCGAAGACCTCCGCAACATCTGTGTGAAGGCTGCGTCGGAAGGCTTCGACGTACACCTTCATGGAATCGGCGACAACACCGTCCACGAAAATCTGCTTGCTGCAAAGGCAATCCGCGACGCTGGCTACGACGATACAATCATCACCATCGCCCACACCCAGTGCGTGCTTGAAGAGGACATCCCGAAGTTTGCAGAGTACGATGTCATCGCCAACACCACCGGCGTTTGGCACTATGGAGACCCTGCAGCATACGATCTCATCGGCAAACGCGCGGACCGCATGTTCCCGATGTACAGCATCATCAAATGCGGCGCCAAGATGAGCCTGGGCAGCGACTTCCCTGGTGATGAGTACGGCCCGCAGCCGCTCAACTCCATCGAAACCGCAACCACACGCCAGATGCTCGGAGATCCGGATTCCCCGATCCTCCAACCGGAATCAGAGCGCCTGCCGATGGACGAACTCATCAAAGGCTTCACCGAAACCGCCGTCTATCAGGTCCGCATGGACGACAAACTCGGCACCATCGAACCGGGCAAATACGCCGACTTCATCATCCTCGACCAGAACCTGTACGAAGTCGACCCATACGAACTCCGCAACGTCAAAGTCTGCATGACAGTGATGAACGGGGAGGTCACCTATCAGGCGTAAGAGCTTAAACGCAAACAACGAAACTAAGACAATATAAACAGAGAGGCCAACAGCCTCTCTGTTTTAAAGCTTTGTATTATAGTTCTGCTATACTGCAACAAAGATCGGTTCATGACCCATTGCCGGAATAACCGTATTCATAAAGTCCTGATTGGACATTCGAATGGTAACGGTGTTGACGCAAGGGTGCATGGCAAAGAGCTCTTCGTCCTGAAGAGACTCATCGATAATCAGTTGCACGCGGCCCTCCGGATCATTCAGCAACCCAAGGGGAGTCACAGCACCAGGTGTCAGACCAAGCACCTCATCCAGGTCATCTTCGTGGCAGAAAGTTAACTTTTTAATACCGGTCAGTTCGCTGATCTGCTTCAGGTCGATTCGCTTCGTTCCATTTACCAGAATGAGAAAGTAGTTGCGGCGTTTTTTATCCCTGAGGAATACATTCTTTGCGCCGACCACTCCGATGGCCTCATCCGCATCAGCCGCATCACCCATCGAGAACTCCTCTTGGTGATCAAGGTACAAATAGTCAATCCCCAGCTCGTCTAAAAACTCATATACGCGCTGTTCTTTTTCCGGCCGCTTATCGAAATCCTCCGGCCTTCCTTGTTTAACGATCAGTTCCATGTATCATTTCCTCGTTTGTATTATTTTACCCATTTTATCATGGCGTCTCAAACGGTTAAAGAAAAAACCCGTTGGTATTCCAACGGGTCCTTCTGGTGGAGCATAGGGGGCTCGAACCCCTGACCTCATGACTGCCAGTCATGCGCGCTCCCAGCTGCGCCAATGCCCCAGATGGAGCCACTGGCCGGGATCGAACCGGCCACCTGCGCGTTACGAATGCGCTGCTCTGCCGAATGAGCTACAGTGGCTCGCATAGGAGATCAACTCCTGCGCTTCACGACTATTCTTGCATCTCCTCTATGAGCTCATCGATGTCGTTATACTGATAGGTTTCATCAGTATTGACTGTCTGAGATGAATCATTGGTAGTGCCAATCGTGAAGAAGTATATTATACCTGCAATTACGAATAATGCAATAATAATAGCAAAAATTCTAATGGCTTTTTTCAGTCTGCTCTTCTTGAGGGCTGCTTCTTCTGCCTTCGCGATATCCTCTGCTGTTTCAGCAGCAGGTTCCTCGGCCTTCGCGGCTTCTTCTGCCTTTTCTGCCTCAACAACAGGCTCTGCCGGTTTCTCTGCTTCAGCAGTTTCTGCGACTTCGGCTACCTCTGCCGGAACTTCCGCTGGCGCTTCTTCTGCCTCAGGGAGTTCGAGTTTCGGTTCTGCTGCCTCAGGGAGCTCAGCTTCCGGGATCTCGACTGCCGGTGGCTCAACCGCTGCAGGTTCTTCCGGAACCTCTACCGCAACCGGTTCAACCTTAGGTTCCTCTGCGACAGCTTCCGCCGCAGCTGGTTCCGCAGGTTTCTCAACCTCTGCTGGTTTCTCAACTTCAGCCTCAGCCTTAGGCTCCTCAACCGGTTTCTCAGCAGGCTTTTTCTCTGCTTCCGCAGCTTTCTTTTTTCTAGACCAGAACTTCGGCTTTTTCTCTTTTACAGGCTTCTCGGCCTTAGCAGGTTCCGCCGGCTTTTCTTCCTTCGCCGCTTCTTCCGCCTTCGTCTCAGCCTCAGCCGCAGGTTTCTCAGCCTCCGCTGCCTTCTCAGCTTCAACATCAACCGCCTCGGCCTTCGCCTCAACCGGCTTCCCCACCTTCGGCTCCGCCTTCACATCCTCGCCAGCCAACGCCGCTGCGATGGCAGCTGTGTCGATGGACTGGGTTGCACGCGCCTGCATCGCACGGCGGGCGTTCATCGCATTGATTCTCTTGAAGAGCGCTGCGATAGTCTTGCCCTGCTGCGGATCCTCGTAGAACAGCTTTACCCATTCGCCCTTGTAGCGGAATAGGAATGCTTTGTACGCCGAGGAGTGCTTGACCTGGCTGATTCCCGTATAAGAGTATACCTCGTGATCTATTGTCAGCGTCCGTTTGGAAAACTCGACGCTGTGTCCTTTCGCATTAAATTTGATCGACTCCATAAATCCTCCGCTTTGATTTCGTAGTCAGGAGCTTTATCTATAATAAGTCAGTAATTCTGTCAAAAACTAAAAAAATGCACCGAAGCTATGATAACAAAAGAAAACAAAAAATGCAAATTTTACAAGACAAAACCATAGTGTAATGTTATAATAGTGTATCAAAATGCGATTATTTGTAATTATACAGTTTATTATTGCAATTTAAAAGAGGAACAAACAAAATGGATAAGAGTGCTTTAAAAGACAAAAGACGTGAGACCGTTATCGGACTTCTGAAGGGAATGAACATCAAGAAAGATTCTGATGGTGGATTCGACAAAGATGATGTCTACGGTTGCATTCAGGAACTGTGCAACCTCTACGAAGAGCACATTGATGAGCTCGAGAACAACTATGAAGCTGAAATCTCCGAACTGACCAAGAGATATCAGAAGTATGACGAGAACAATGAATTGTACGTCAGCCTGATCCTCGAAGCGAAGAAGAGCAGCAATGAGATCATCAACCAGGCAAAGACAGAAGTCGACGAGATTCTCAGAAACGGTAAGGAAAAGATCCAGGAGCAGGAAGAGCAGATGGAACAGTTCCGTATCGACAGCGAGAAGGAGAGAGATTCCGTCCTGGCTGATCTGAAGGCAAGCAAGGAAGTTGCAGACGCCGAGAAGGCTGCCATGAAGGTTGAGCTGGAAGCTGAGAAAGAGAAACTCGAAGCGACAAAGAACAAATACAGACAGCAGGTTGCAGCGATGGAAGATGAATTCGCTGAGATCAGAACCAACATTCTCAGAACATCCGCTAGACTGGACAGCCTGAAGGCGCAGACAGAAGAGATGGCACCTTCCGTAGACTGGGAAGTTGACGAAGATGAAACAGCCGTTGAAGTTCCAACAGCAGACATCGAAGTAGATGAGTTCGCTGAGATCGAACTTCCGGAGGAGCCTGTAGAAGCAGCTCCTGTAGAAGAGCCGGTAGCATTTGAGGAACCAGTCATTGAAGAGCTTCCGGAAGAACCGGTAGAAGTTGCAGCAGAGGAGCCAGTCGAAGCACCGGCAGAAGAAGCAGCACCAGCGGAAGACCTCTTTGCAGATGCATTCTTCAAGGATGAACTCTTCGCAGACGCTCCGAAGGAAGAAGGAAACGTTGCAGCAATCGAAGAGGCACTCGCTGAAGCACCGGCAGAGGCAGCAGAAGCAGCACCTGCAGTAGAGCACGAGGCAACTGTGGAAGAACTGCTGGCAAGCATGGACGCTCTGGCAGACGATCTCCCAACTGAGGACCTCGGCGAAAAGGCAGCTGGAGCCGCTGAAGATGTAGATGCAATGCTCGATGAGATCTCATTCGACGACCTGATCGACGAAGGCGCAGAGAAAGTTGCAGAAGCTGCACCTGCAGAGGAAATCTCATTTGACAGCCTCGAAGCACTTTTCAAAAATGAACAGTAAGACAGCAAAGACAGAGAAATAGATTCTGAGTACGCGGCGCAGTTGTGTCGCGTACTTTATTAATCCACTGGAGGCGACAGCATGGAATCACTAAAAGAAAAAATCCTGACAGAAGGCGAAGCGATTGGGACTGAGATCGTGAAAGTTGATGGTTTTCTCAACCACCAGATCGACGTGAAATTCCTGGAGGAAATCGGCGAGGAGTTCAAGAGAAGATTCGACGATATCGAAGTGGACAAGATCCTCACTGTAGAAGCTAGCGGAATCGCCATTGCGTGTATGGCAGCGCCGCTGTTCGGATATCCGCCTGTTGTCTTTGCGAAGAAAGCAGCACCGAGCACCATGAACGAAGGCTTCTACGAAGCCGAAGCAAAGTCCTTCACCAAAGGCACGATATCCAAGCTGAAGGTCGCGAAGAAGTTTCTGAACGAAGGAGACAAGGTGCTCATCATCGACGATTTTATGGCCAGCGGTGAAGCGGCAGCAGCCCTTGCGCAGATCGCAACAGAAGCGGGCGCGGAGGTCGTCGGAGTCGGCGCAGTCATCGAGAAGGGCTTCCAGGGAGGTTCCGAGAGACTGCGTAGCATGGGGTACAGGGTAGAATCCCTTGCAGTCATAGAGAAGATAGAAGATGGAGTTTTGACTTTTGAATGATTACAAAGTAGATTTCCATATCCATACAACAGCATCGGACGGGGAAGCGACGCCGACACAGATCATCAGACGCGCCGCCGAACTGGAGTACGATATCATAGCCATTACGGACCACGACAACACCAATGGAATCGCTGAGGCCAAGATCGCGGCAGAAGCGGTCGGCATCCGTTTTGTTCCCGGCATCGAGATCGCGGTAGTCACAGAGGAAGGGACTGGCCTTCATATGCTCGGCTACTACATCGACGAGGAGAACAAAGAACTGAAGGAATTCCTCAGCGCCATGGTGGAGCGCCGGAAGGAGAGAAACGAGCAGCTCTTCCAGGCCCTCAGCGAAATGGGTTACGAGCTGACGAAGGATGACATTGAGTACGGCAAGAACGAGTTCATCGGCAAACCGATCATAGCCCGGGCATTGGTAAGCAAAGGCTACATAGACGATCCGCGGCAGGCCTTTGGGAAGGACATCCTGGGCAGCAAGAAGTGCCGTGCCATCAGGAAAGTCAAGCCCCTCGCCCGTGAAGCCATAGATGTGATCAAGCAGGCCGGCGGCATGCCGGTGCTCGCCCATCCGATCCAGACCCGCGGCGTAGGCCGTCCGGGAAGCGAAGAGTTCTTCAAGAACATGGACATGATCATCGGAAGACTCAAGAAGCAGGGGCTCAAAGGCCTCGAGTGTTTCCACCCTGATCAGAACTTCGAGCAGTCCATGAGGTTCGTCGAAATGGCGGAGAAGTATCACCTTCACATCACCAGAGGATCGGATTTCCACGGGAAAGATCTGGCGGAAGCAGACAAGACAGCAAACGAAAGATAAAGCAAGAAGATAGAAGCTACAAAAGATAAAAGCCAAAGCAACATGGCTCAGGAGGACAGAATGAGAATTTACAACACACTGACAAGAAGAAAAGAAGAGTTCGTACCGCAGGAGGAAGGCAAAGTCAAGATGTACGTCTGTGGTCCTACCGTATACAACTACTTCCACATCGGAAACGCCAGACCTTTTGTCGTATTCGATACCATGAGAAAGTATCTGGAGTACAGAGGATACAAGGTGAAGTTCGTGCAGAACTTTACAGATGTGGACGACAAGATCATCAACCGTGCGAAGGAAGAAGGCGTCAGCGCTGGCGAGATTTCCGAGAAGTACATCGAAGAGTACTACAAAGATGCAGCTGCCCTGAACGTCAGAAAGGCAACCGTTCATCCGAAAGTCACAGAGACCATGGACGACATCATCAAATTCGTACAGGATCTCATCGACAAAGGCTATGCCTACGAAGTAGACGGTGACGTTTACTACAGAACGAGAATGTTCGATGGTTACGGCAAGCTGTCAGGCAAGAACGTCGATGAACTGCGTCTCGGCGCCAGTGAGAGAACCAGCTCCGCCGACGACGAGAAGAAGGAAGATCCGCTGGACTTCGCTCTTTGGAAGGCGCGTAAGGAAGACTCCGAGATCGCCTGGGAATCCCCTTGGGGCATGGGCAGACCTGGCTGGCACATCGAGTGCTCCGCCATGTCCAAGAAGTATCTGGGAGACACCCTGGACATCCACGCAGGCGGCGAAGACCTTCAGTTCCCGCATCATGAAAATGAAATCGCCCAGTCAGAAGCGCACAACGGCAAGCAGTTCGCCAACTACTGGATGCACAATGGATACATCAATATTGACGGCGTGAAGATGAGTAAGTCTCTCGGCAACTTCAAGACCGTGCGTGATCTGCTCTCACAGTACGACGGAGAAGTCCTGCGTTTCCTGATCCTGAGCGGACAGTATAGAGGACCAATCGACTTCAACCCTGAGATCCTGCAGCAGTCCCAGAATGGTCTGAAGAGAATGCGCAACGCCAAGTCAAACCTCAAACACCTGATGGCCAACGGCGCAGACGGCGACATGACAGCAGCCGAAGCAGAGGCAGTGGAAGGTTTCGATCAGTACAGACAGAAGTTCATCGAGGCCATGGACGACGACCTCAATACAGCCGACGCCATTTCAGCAGTCTTTGAACTCGTTACCGCAATCAACACCGCTGCAGGCGCAAACGCTACGAAGGCTTTTGCAAAGGCAGCAATGGATGTGCTCATGGAACTGGCTTCCGTCCTTGGACTGCTCCAGCAGGAAGTGGAAGAGAAGGTGGAAATCGAGCCTGAGATCCAGGCACTGATCGACGAGCGTCAGGAGGCGCGTAAGGCGAAGAACTACGCCCGCGCCGATGAGATCAGAGACCAACTGGCAGCACAGGGTATCACACTGAAGGATACTCCGCAGGGAGTGCAGGTCATCAGGAAGTAACAGGTCGTTCGCAAATGGATTTAGCAGAAGTAAAACAGCTGAATACGGATGTGCTCGCCTACGTTGGTGACGCGGTGTATGAGCTCTTTGTCCGTGAACTGGTGCTGGAGAGCGGCAGGCACAAAGCCTCCGGTCTGCACAGGACAGTCACGGGATATGTGAACGCCCATGCGCAAGCAGCAGCGATTCGAGGTATGTTCGACAAGCTTTCGGAAGATGAGAAGAGCCTCGTGAAGCGGGCGCGAAATCACAAATTTAGATCCAAAGCGAAGAATGCTGATCCGCTGACCTACAAATGGGCAACGGGATTTGAAGCATTTATCGGGTATCTGTACCTGGCCGGGGAAGAAGACAGACTGACCTGGGCCATGTATAAAGCGGTGGAGATTACAGATGGCGAATAAGTATAAGAAAAAAAGAGAAGTGAGAAACAAGTCAAAGGACTGGCTCACAGATTACTATCAGACAGGACGTGAGTGGGAAAAAGATAACCGCAGGCGCCGCGAAGAAGCAGGAGAGAAAGAAGAGAAGGGTCTTCGCAATCTCAACTCCTTCGAACTGGGCTGCATCGTGATCATCGTCCTGGCTCTGATCGGTATGTTCATAAAGTACTTCCTGTTGGGACACGGGTTCTGGACAACAGGAATTTAGCTGCAAAGGCAGCGCACTACGAAAGGTAGCAACATGAGTAAAGCAGATGTTTTATTTGTAAATATGTGTCGGGATATCCTGGACAACGGATTCTCTACAGAGGGGCAGACGGTCCGCGCCAGATGGGAAGACGGAACACCTGCCCATACAATCAAGCAGTTCGGCGTGGTCAACAGGTATGACCTGCAGGAAGAGTTTCCGGCTCTGACACTGCGCCCGACATACATCAAGAGCGCAGTCGATGAGATGCTGTGGATCTGGCAGAAGAAGTCCAACAGAACAGCAGATCTGAAGAGCGGAATCTGGGATGAATGGGCCAATGAAGAGGGAACGATTGGCAAAGCCTACGGCTATCAGATGGCTCAGAAGTACAACTTCGCACAGGGCGAGATGGACCAGGTGGACAACGTGCTCTGGCAGCTGAAGAACACGCCCTATTCCAGACGTATCATGACCAACATGTACAACTTCGCGGATCTCCGCGAGATGGGACTGGAGCCGTGCGCGTACAGCATGACCTTCAACGTTACACGCGAAGAAGGCGGCGGCGCTGAGGGCAAAGGCGGCAGCGGCCGCTTCGTTCTGAACGGGATTTTGAACCAGAGATCTCAGGATATTCTGGCGGCGAACAACTGGAACGTCGTGCAGTACGCGGTGCTGATCTATATGCTGGCACAGGTCAATGGCATGGTGCCGGGAGAACTGGTGCATGTCATTTCCGACGCGCACATCTATGATCGGCATGTTGATATCATCCGCGAGATGATTGAGCGTCCGCAGTATCCGGCGCCGAAGTTCAGTCTGAACCCGGAGATCAAAGATTTCTACGATTTCACAACCGACGATATCATCATCAAAGACTACAAGAAGAACCCGCAGATCAAGAACATCCCGATCGCGGTATAGTCAGGGATGAACCCCTGACCTCATGACTGCCATTCATGCGCTCTGTGGAATAGATAAGGAGACAACAGTGAACGCGATTGTAGCAACAGACAGAAACTGGGGCATCGGCAAGAACAACGACCTTCTGGTCCACCTGCCGGGCGACCTCAAATACTATAAGAAAAAGACACTGGGCAAGTGTGTCATCTTCGGACAGAGAACACTGGAATCTCTTCCGAGATCAAGGCCATTGCCGAAGAGAAACCACATCGTGCTCAGCGATGATCTAAGCTACAGTGTGGAACCAAGAGAAGGGTTCGCCTGCGACATCTGCCACACGAAGGACGAAGTCCTGGAGCTGGTTGCGGAATATGAAGCGGCAGCCGCAGAGAGGGGTGAGGATCCGTCAGAGGCAGTGTTCATTTGCGGCGGCGCATCCATTTACGAGCTCTTCTTTGAGGATTGTGACGCCTTTTATGTGACGAGAATCGACGAGGCGTTCGACGCCGACAGATTCTTCCCGAACCTGGAGGAGAAGGGATTCGTGGTCACCTGGGAATCAGACGTGCAGACGGATGAAGCAACCGGCATCAAGTATACCTTCAGAAAATACGAGCGCGGCGAATAAGGTAAGCAGCAGACGGAGATCAACATGTCCGAAATCATAGCAGGAAGAAACGCAGTGCTGGAAGCTCTCAAGTCCGGCCGCGAAATCGAAAAAATCAATATTCAGAAACTGGAAGCCGGAGCCCATCAATCGGGCTCCGTTAAACAGATTATCGCAAAGGCAAAGGAAGCGAAGATTCCTGTCTACCACAGCGACAAAGCCTTCATGGACAAACTGCTGGATGGAGCGAAAGTCAACTGCCAGGGCGTCATTGCCACGGCATCAGACTATTCCTATTGTGAGGTGGATGACATCCTACAGCTCGCTGCGCAGCGCGACGAGAAACCATTCGTCATCATCCTGGATGGACTGGAGGACCCGCACAATCTCGGCGCCATTATGCGTACGGCGGAATGCGCCGGCGCCCATGGAATCATCATTCCGAAGCGCCGCAGCGTGTCGGTCAATGAAACCGTGCTGAAGACAAGTGCAGGAGCGGCGGAACACATGCTCTGCGCCAGAGTGACCAACATCGGCAGGACCATCGATGAACTGAAGAACCAGGGCGTCTGGATCTACGCCTGCGACATGGGCGACACGCTCCTGTACGATCAGGATATGACCGGACCGTGCGCCATCGTCATCGGCAGTGAAGGGTTCGGCATCAACCGTCTGGTTCGAGAGAAGTGCGACTTCGTCATCAGCATTCCGATGAAGGGACATGTGAACTCCCTCAACGCATCCAATGCAGCGGCCATCGCCATGTACGAAGTGGTCAAGCAGCGCCTCTAACGCAGCACCAACCCGAGCACACCACCCAAACGCACCAACACAAAACATGCTGAAAAAAGAACTCATCAACTCAATCGAAAACCCGGAGATACAGCTTGCGGCGGAAGCCCAGGCTGGGGACGCGCTTGCCGAGGAGACCCTGATCAGAAATTACTCAGGGATCGTCTACAAAAAGGCAAGGGCCTATTTCATGGCGGGCGCAGACGCGGAGGATGTGGTCCAGGAAGGAATGATTGGACTGCTCAAAGCCGTGCGCAGTTATGATGCCGATAAGAACGCCAGCTTCGGGACCTACGCAGAGAGATGCGTCACCAACCAGATCATCAGCGCCATCCGTTCCGCGGACCGGATCAAGCATAAACCTCTGAACACATCAGTTTCTTTGAATAAACCAGTCAGCACCGACGCGTCTTCCGGCGCGACAGATCAGTCGGAGATCACACTCGGGGATACGCTGAGCACCAACCCGGCTGACAGCCCGGACGAGATGCTCATCATCAAAGACGTTGCCTATTATATTCTCAACAACGGCGACAATGTTTTCAGCGATCTTGAAATGAAGGTCCTCAGTGAATACACCAAGGGATTCACCTCCGGCCAGATTGCAGAACGGTTGGGCAAAAGCAGCAAATCCGTCGACAACGCGCTCCAACGTACAAAGAAAAAAGTCAACGCCTATCTGTGGAAGTAGCCTGTGGCTGCTTCTTTTCATTTATCTTTAAATTCCTTAAGCTACCCATATTTGACGCATCCCCGTGATAAAATCATATTCGGGAAAGAATCATCTTGAATTAGCAAGGGGTAGAACGTCATGAAATGCATCCATTGCGGTAGCGAAATTGATAATGATTTGAATTACTGCGGCTACTGCGGTACCAAGGCGATACACGTACCGCCGATTTTTACGATGGCTAAAATCGGAACGGACGTCGCCACCGAGGCGATTCGTTCCTATTCAGAGTGGGGATTTTACAACAGCCCTGATGCAGAGTTGGATCCAGAGACAGGCAAGAAGCCGGAGTATGGTTTCGATGCCCTCGATGCGCTGCCGGACGAGAACCATCTCAAGTGGGCCCGTGACTTCATGAAGGCAGATGAAATCGCCGCGGAGTATACATACCAGTCACTCGAAGATCAGTTTGCGGAAGCAGACGATGATGCAGAAGAACCCGAGCAGTACGACGCGTCTGACGACTATGACGACTACGATGACTATGACGACGAAGACGATGATGCAAAGGCAACAGATGACGATTTCCCGAAGAAGCGCCTGCCGATCGCAGTGATCGTCGTTGCGCTGGTGCTTCTGGCGGCAGCCATCGCAGGAGGCGCATACTATCTCTTTGGCGGAAACAAAACCTATGAAGCAGATCTGAATTCACTCATGAATGAACCGAATGTCATCGGCTATGATGGATATGGCGAGATGGCCCTCATGCCGCAGATTGACGCCGCCAAGGAAGATGCCTGGCTGGACACGGTCGAATTCGATGTCGACAAGGAAGCTTTCTCCAAGGTACTCGATACCGTCAAATACACACCGGACAAAACAGATAAATTGTCTAATGGCGATGTTGTAAACATCACGATCACCTACGATGAGAATCTGGCAGAGGAAGCAGAGCTGAAGCTAACGGCGAAACCGACAACCTATGAAGTAAAGGGTCTGGAAATCGGAAAGGATCTGGCTTACGATCCGCACGCCTACCACGCGTATTACGATGACTTCATCCTGCCGCAGAGCGACAGCGAGGAATTGAGCAGAGCAGACGTCGTTTACAGCACCAACGGGAATCCGGATACCGTCCAGCAGGCGATCAATGAAATCTACGCCCGCCACGGATGGATCTTCGGTAATGAGTATTACGACAAACTCTTCCGAGAATTCGAATGGTATACACCGATGTATGAGCCGGACAAGTTTGACAATGCATGGCTCAATGAGTACGAAAAGGCGAACCTGACTCTGCTGACAGGATACCGGGATGAACTCCGTGCCGCTGAGAAGAAGGCGGCAGAAGAAAAAGCAGCCAAAGAAGCTGCTGAGAAAGCTGCACAGAGCAGCAAACCGTCAAAGCCGTCAGATGACGACGATGACTGACAGATATAGAAATGAGAAGATGCGGCGCGCAGCCGCATCTTTTTTATTGGTTCTTTTTTCTTAGCTGTTCCACAAGCATGTGTACAGCGAGGATGTCTTCTTCACTTAATCCGTCCGTATTGATGGACGAGGTTGCTTCCAGACCCAACAGATAGTCAGTGGACACATGAAAAATCTTAGCTAGTTCAACCAGATACCTTGTCGATGGTGTAGAAATACCCATCTCCCAGGCATTCACACTAGAACGGGTGATGCCGATCATTCTAGCCAAAGTGGATTGTGTCAGACCCTTGCGCTCCCGTAATGTTTTGATTCTTTCTGAAGTCATTTCTCTCTTATTGGGGGGGGTGATAGGACCGCCCAATATATCCCCATACATCCCTAAACATTCGCACATTCATACTGTGCAGTTCTAATTGATTATAATTATTTTACACCATGATTCCCTTACATGCATTATCAAAAGGATATTTTAAGTTGACGTTTTAAAAGGCGGAATTGTACAAATAATGTGCGAATTATTACAAAGATGTTTGTACGAATTGACAATCGTCAGTTTTAAAGATACAATCTTGTATACAAAACACACCTATATATGTAAGAAATCGCATCAAAGGAAGGCTCGAACGAACCTCATGTAAATGGGGGGTATCGTGCCATTTTATACGTGCGCCATTTTAAAGTACCAATAATCCAGAGGAGAAGCAATTCGACACTGACAGAATGAGAAGAAACCGCAGGGGAAAAAGAAAAATCATCATAGCGCTCATCATTGCAGCCGCGCTGCTGGCCCTGTTCATCGCAGGACTTCAGTTCGCAGAGAAGCTGGGACTTAAGGACGTCCAGTTCGGCGACACCGGCGAGTGGGGCGACGGCAAGATTGAAACCACAGAGTTCGGTCTGAATGACAAACTGTACGTTACCAAGGACAACCTGGATACGTACCTGATTATCGGCACCGACTCCGGCGGCATCGATGAAGGCGAGATGTACAGCGGAGAGCTGGCAGACTTCGTAACACTCCTGCTGGTGGACAATACGACGAAGAAGTTTGCCTTCCTGCAGATGGACCGAAACAGCATGGTCGAGATGGCAGTGCCCGATGAAACAGGCAACGCCGAAGACCTCCAGAAGATGCAGCTCTGCATCTCCCACTGGTACGGCAGGGATGCGGACGAGCGAAATGAATATACAGCGGAAGCAGTGACGACCCTCCTGGGAGACTTGTACATCGAGAACATCTACTCTCTGGAGATGACGGAGATCGGGGCCGTTAACCACGCCATCGGCGGTGTGGAAGTCGACATCGAAACGGATATGACCAACGTAGACCCGGCCTTCGTCAAGGGAGCCCATGTTCTGCTGGATGACGAACAGGCCGAGAAGTTTGTCAGAGCCCGCATGAACGTCGGCAAAGGCACCAACGCCGAGCGAATGGCCCGCCAGACCCAGTACATGCAGAAGGCCTACAACCTGGTCATGAACCAGTTGCGGGAGAACCCGAACTACATCAACGACCTGTACAGTGAACTGGATGGCAAGGTCCACACCACAGGATCCGGGAAAGATTTCTCCAGATTGACCAACCAGCTCCTGGAATACGAGGCACTCGGCATCATGCACTTCACCGGTACGACCAAGACCGGCGACACCTTAGGCGAAGGTCTCGAGAAGGAAGACTACCACGAGGAATTCTATGTGGACGACGAGTCCATCCTCGCTTGCTATAAGAAGATTATGAATATCAAGGAACAGCAATAACCATGAATCAGAATCCGGATATCGAACTGAAAGACACACGAAACGAAGAGATGGAAATCGACCTGCTCGAGCTCTTCGGATACTTCATGAGCAAAATCTGGTGGATCGTGTGCGCCTTTATCATCGGCGCATTGATCGCAGGGCTCATTACCGCTTTCATCATCACACCGAAGTACACGGCTACCGCCAAGATGTACATGGTCAACTCTTCTTCCCAGTCCGTCGTCGACCTGACAGACCTGAACATCGGTCAGTCTCTGTCCGGAGACTATGTAGAACTGCTGAAGACCAGACCGATCGTCGAGGGCGTCATCCAGGAGCAGAATCTCCAGTACAGCTACAACCAGCTTGTAAGTATGATGGGACTCTCCGTGGTGAATGAGACCAGAATCATCCAGATCGATATCACAAGTCCGGACCCGAGAGAAGCCATGGAGATTGCCAATTCATTGGCGGATAAAGGCGTCAGCGAATTGCCGAAGCTTATGGAAACACCGGCGCCGCATATTGCAGAGTACGCCATCGTACCGGTCAACAAGAGCTCCCCGAGCCTGACGAAGAACACCGTCATCGGTGCATTGCTCGCGACCCTCCTGATGCTGGCCATCTTCACCGTCCAGTTCCTGAGGGATGACACCTTCAGATCGGCAGAGGATATAGAGAGAGAGTTCGGTGTCATGCCGCTCACCACAATACCGGAAGGCAAGATCGAAGGTCTCGCATCCGATAGCGACAAAGTCAAACGCAAAGGCAGGAGGAAACGCCGTGGATAACTACTATTACAAAGATAACAATATGCAATTCGGTCTGACACCGCAGTTGCCATATTCGATCGAGGAGGCCATCAACAGACTGAGAATTAACATCTCATTCTTGGGCAGTGATGTACGCCGGATCATGGTCATCAGCTCTGAGCCGAATGAAGGCAAATCCTTCCTGAGCCTGAACCTCTGGAACCAGATGGCTCAGGCCGGGGAAAAGGCGATCCTCGTGGATGCGGATATGCGTAACTCCAACATGGTCACCAAGTACGACATGAGGCGGGAAGACGGCAAGGAGATGAAGGGTACTTCTCATTATCTGGCAGGTAATGCAGAACTGAATGAAGTGCTTATGCACACCAAGTACGGCTACGGCGATATCATGCCGAATGTGGAGAACGTCATTAACCCATCCATGCTGCTAGAGACAAACAAGTTTGAAGAGCTCCTCGATGCGCTGGCTAAGAGATACAGATATGTCTTCGTCGATGCGCCGCCGCTGGGAATCGTATCCGACGGAGAGAGAATCGGCAACATGTGCGATGGAGCGATTCTCTGTGTGCGCAGTGCAACAACACCGAAGGGTGTCGTCAGAGAATCCGTACACCAGCTGGAGAGAGCCGGCTGTCCGCTTCTGGGCATCGTCCTCAACAGAGTCGATGAGAGCAAGGGCGGTTACGGCAAGTACGGCAAATACGGGAGATATGGCAAGTACGGCCACTACGGCAAGTACTATTCCGATTATTACTACGGAGGCGGAGAGAAGAAAAAGCACCGCAAGTAACGTTAGATAGTTTCGCGGCTCCCGGGAGCCGCTGGCTATAAACATCTTTAGAGGAAAGGAGGAACGGACCAATGGGCAAGAAAATCTTAAAGAAGATGGTAGTATTTGTAGTTGCTGCAGCACTTATCATCTCTTCCGGAGCGTGTGTTTTCGCTGGAACAAGCAGCCAGGTAGGAGTAACCAAGAGTGTTACTTCAAGTCAGTATTTTTCTAAGAGATCCTGCACCGTCAAGTGGGCTAAGGTTACCAACGCCATTAAGTACAACGTTTACGTAAACGGTGTGCTGAAAAAGAAAGGCGTGAAGGGCACTAGCTGCACCATTACAGGTATTAAGGCTGGTACATGTTACAAGATCACAGTCAAGGCCCTTGCTAAGAATGGCAAGACCTTAGGCAAGGCATCCACCACGAAGGCCAGCACCACGAACATGAGATGGATGAAGTACACATACATCCGTTCGGTGAAGAGAGGCTCAAAGAAAGCTACCGTCACATGGGCGAGAGCCAAGAAGGCTACAGGATACCAGATTCTGTATTCAAAGGACGGCAAGACCTGGAAGACCAAGTATGTCAAGGGTGGAACCAAGAATAAGGTAACCATCTACAAGCTGACAAAAGGTAAATGGTACTTCAAGATTCGTCCTGTCAGAAACGGCTATCTTGGATGCCGCAGTGGAGCAAAGACGGCTACCGTGAAGTAGGCCATGCTCGTAAGCTCAATGATGAGCAGTTGTACAACTGATATCGCGGAGACAGCGATAGTTGTCTCCGCGATACGTGTCAGTAAAAGAAAAAAGGAACGTTTATTTTGATAGATTTTCACACACACATTTTACCGGGAATTGACGACGGCAGCAGAGACATGGATATGACGATCAGGATGCTCGAGGCAGAGCGTGATCAGGGCGTGACTCATATCTGTGCTACCCCGCATTTCTATGCGCACAGGAGATCTGTAGATTTCTTCTTGGAGCGGAGAAACCGTGCACTGAAAGAAGTCAGGAAAGTGCTGGCAGACAGACCGGATCTGCCGCAGATTACACCAGGAGCAGAAGTCCTCTACTTCAGAGGCATGGAACAGGCGGAACTCCTACCGGAGCTATGCCTGGAAGGCACGGACATCCTGCTGTTAGAGATGCCATTCGATCAGTGGAGTAATGAGATGGCAAAGGCAATCGAGACCATCCTCACAAAGCGCGGATTGAAGGTTGTTCTGGCACATGTGGAACGCTACCTGCGGTTTCAGAAGGACAAGGCAGCATGGGAGCAGATTTTGAACATGCCGCTCACACTGCAGATGAACGCCGAATCCTTCATCCATGCAGGATCATTCCTGAGGCAGAACAAAGAGCACAAACTGTGCCTGCAGCTGTTAGAAGAACGCAGCAACTGCATCCTTGGGACAGACTGTCATAACATGGATGAACGGAAGCCAAATCTGGCGGAGGCCAGGGCGGTGATAGAGAAGAAGACAGGGACGAAGAGATTAGAAGAGATAGATGCGTATACGGAAACGCTATTAGGTAATGAGTAATGAAGAATTGATAGAAGTGAATAGCAAGAAAAAGATACAGCAGTCAACATGGATCACAGGCTATCTGGTTGTCTATGATTTGCTTGCTGTGTCCTTTGCGTACTTTGCTGCGTTATGGCTTAGATTTGACTTACGGTTTTCCATGATACAGCAGCCATACCTTGAGATGTGGGCCAAGTTCGCACCGTGGTATGCTGTTTTTTGTATTGTAATTTTTGCGGCCTTCAAGCTTTACAAAAGTATCTGGAGATTTGCGAGCTTTAAGGAACTGCAGCGAATTACACTCGCAACAGCAGTAACAACAGTATGCCATCTTTATGGCACACCGGCTAAGATCGATGAAATCCGCAAGATTTGTAAACAGCATGATGCATTGATTGTGCCCGTGTATTTGTCATATATTCATTCACCTTTTCATTATTCCAAAGGATTCTTTTTATTGGTTTTCAATGTTTGCATTGCCATAGTCGTAATAATTGTTGTTGATTTTGAACGTGATAAAGATGCGTTAACGCTTTTTTTTCCATTTATTACAGCAGTACAGGCAATTATATATTTTATCGCGATCGTGACATCAAATACAATCACAACATATGGCGCAACAATAGTTGAAGGCCTAAACCACAATGCATTTGGAATGTCTTGTGCGCAAATAGGGACGGTATTAGTTGTAAAAGCTTTTGTAATAGATAAGTATAATAATAAACTGTATACAATAGCAATATTTACAATAAACCGAACGCTGTTGATTAAGCATAAAACACAGGGTTTTATTTCCGCTCAAAGGGATGACTTTAGAAGAGAACTTGAACGTCAAAGACACAATCAAATGTCTGCTCGCATATTGAAGCATGATATCGATAATTATATTAATTCTGTCAAAAAGCTGATCGAAGAAGGAGAGTATAACCGTGCAAATAAAATACTGGATGATTTATCAGATAGAAACAAAGTAATAGCACCGGAAATCTTCTCTGAGGATACTTTAATCAATTCCATCTTAGTAGAATACTCTCAACGCGCTGACATTGCGAACGTGAAATTTCAATGTGAATGCAGGATCAGCGAGCCTATAGCAATCAATGATCTTGATCTTTCTGCTGTATTATTTAATGGACTTGATAATGCATTAGAGAGTAGCGAAAAAATAGAGGATCCAGATAAGCGAATGATCGACGTAAATATCTTCACCTCTATGGGCTATCTGATAGTACGAATTAAAAACACTTATGATGCTCGTCCTATAATAAAGAATAACCATATCGCTTCAACGAAAATCAGACCCGGAGAGTCACATGGAAACGGATTGTTTAGTATGGATCTGATTGCGAAGAAGTATTTCGGCAAGAAAAATATTTATGTAGAAGGACAGTTTGTAGCATTATATGTGATCCTTAAAAACATATCTTTACCAGAGTCATAACGCTTTTTCTCTTTAAAGTGCGCGCGCAAGTTATTACATGATAACGTCCAATACTATCATGTCATCTTGTGATGCGCTTTTGTCATACTATATGCTTCCATAAACACCTTCATTTATAAAGAAAGGGGGAATGCATATGGCAGTAAAGTTATTCGTTAACGGTGTTGAATACGTCACTGAAAAGGAAGACAAAACCTTACTCAAATGGTTGCGTGAAGATCTTGGACTTGTTGGAACCAAAGATGGATGTAGTCGTGGGCAGTGTGGCACATGCACAGTAATCATTGACGGCAAAGCAGTTCGCGCCTGCACGCGAAAAATGAAAATGCTAGAAGGTAAGAGTGTAGAAACGATTGAAGGCATTTCTGACGGCGAAAAACTGCATCCGATTCAAGTGGCATTCCTGAAATGTCATGCCTATCAGTGCGGCTTCTGCACACCGGGAGTGATCATGGCCACGAAGGCACTGTTGGACAGTAATCCGCATCCGACCGATGACGAGATCAAAGATGCGCTGAAGTTTAATATCTGCAGATGCACAGGGTATCAACAGATTCTTGATGCAGTACATTTGGCAATCGAGATTCTGGATGGAAAAGAAGTTCAGCTCTTTGGTCAGCGTGGTTGGGTTGGAGAAAGCCCGGTTACTAAAAATGGTATTCAAAGAGTTACTGGACAAGCATTATTTACGGATGATTTCAAGCTTGACAACCCGCTGCAGGGGCGAGTGTTTTTCCCAGAATACCCACATGCCAATATTCTTTCAATTGATTGCAGTGAGGCTTTGAAACAGCCAGGTGTAGCTTTTATTGCAACGGCGAAGGACATCTCCGGGAACAATTATTTCTCAAGTGAAAAATATCCGCAGCAGATTCTCGCAGATAAAAAGGTGCGTTATATAGGAGATCCTGTCGCAATTGTTTACGCGGAAACAGAAGAACAGGCCTATAATGCGATGCCTTTCATCAAAGTAGAGTATGAAGTATTACCTGTCATTACTACGGCTATGCAGGGAGCGAAAGAAAGCTGTCGGATCCACGAAGATACTCCTAATGAATTCTACTCACAGCACCTTTCGAAGGGGAATATTGAGCGTGGGTTTGCGCAGTCGGATGTCATTATTGAAGAAGACATTTCGACACAAATGATTGAGCATGGATGCATGGAACCTGATGCTGCATTATCGGAGCTAGATGAAAACGGCAGACTCGTTATTTATGGAACCGGACAGGATCCTACGAAGATGAAGAACGACACCGCAGCTGCGTTGGGCCTTGGTCTGGATGAATTCAGAACCGTCACCAGGCCGAGCGGCGGTGCCTTTGGCAGTAGAGAGGACCAAATGTGTCATGTCTTTGCAGCACTGGGGACTTTGAACACGAAGCGTCCTGTTCGATTCATCTTCTCAAGAAGAGAAGTCCATTTGTTTACACCGAAGAGACATCCAGTTAATTATCACTACAAAATCGGCGCAAAGAATGATGGACGCATCATGGCAGTCCAAGCAAACACCTATGTTGATACGGGTGCTTACGCAGCCTTGGGTGATTTTCTGGTAGACACAACGACAACCATGGGTACCGGACCATATGATGTGCCGAATATTGATATTCAATCTCACGGGGTTTACACGAACAATGTCGTAGCTAATTGTATGAGAGGATTCGGAAGCACACAGAATACAGTTGCAATTGAGACTCTTGTTGACAGGATTTCTGAAAAAACGGGTGTAGATCCATTTGAGATTCGAATGATCAACGGTCTTGAACCTGGACGACAGACTCCTTCTGGCCAAATCATCGAATACAGCTGTGGCATGAAAGATGCTCTGAAAGCCATTAAAGAAGCTATTGAAAGAGACGGAATTCCTGAACCGTCTGGTCCAGGAAAGAAAGTCGGATTTGGTTTGGCAAATGGCTACAAAAACATGGGCTATGGCCGTGGCGATGAGGATGGGGCTGGCGCAAAGATCCATCTGACCAATGACGGCAGACTTGAGCTGTTGACTGGCGGCGTTGAACTGGGTCAGGGTCATGATACGGTAGTATGTCAGATAGCAGCAGAAACGCTTGGTGTCGGCTATGATGATATTAACATCGGTCCAGTTGATGATGACGTATCACCATATACAACAGGAAGTACAAGTGCATCAAGAATGACATTTATTTCTGGAAATGCAGTTCGAACAGTATGCATTAAATTTAAGAATACATTGTTGAAATATGTTGCAGAAAAGAACAATATGTCTGAAGGTGTTCTCGATTGCGATTCAAATGGTGTATTCGATTGCAGAAAGGACGGCACATTCAGAATGTCGTTCGAAGAGATTGGTCAGATGCTCGCCGAAAATAATGATGTGCTTGAAGAAGAATACTATTACGTTGCGGTAGAGTGTTTCCGTCCAAAGGAGTTTTCTGACAACATTACTCAGGACGGTGTAAATCACAGAGTTTATATCGCGTATATATTCTCGATTCAGGCGGCTATCGTCGAAGTTGACGAAGAAACCGGAAAAGTCACAGTTCTCAAGTTCTACGCTGCAGACGACTGCGGACGAGCTATCAATCCAGCACTCATTGAGGGACAGATTATCGGAAGTGTTGTAATGGGCATGGGATATGCGCTATCTGAGAACTTCATCATGGAAGATGGTTATGTGAAAACAGAACAGTTCGGACAGTTGGGCATTCCGAAGATAACGGATGCTCCGGTTGTTGAACCGATCATCATCGAAGAGAACCATCCATTCGGTCCGTATGGTGCGAAAGGCCTCGGCGAAGTTGCGCTCAACGCGGCAGCGCCTGCTATTCTGAACGCCATATACGATGCGGTCGGTGTCCGGATCAATTCGACACCGGTAGATCAGAAACGACTTGCAGCGGCGATCAAAGGAGACAAAATCTACTAAAGCAGGGGTAATGACATATTATCCGCTCGAAAGGAGATTACTATGGGAAAAAAAGAAGAATTTCGCAAGGGGGATTATGAATTAGAGAAAATTCCACAAGAAAACAGAAAAAGCCTGATTGCGCTGATATTCATCTATGTGGGATATGGGATGAATTCATCGGAGATCTTATCAGGCGGTACGATCACCAATGCACTTGGCGTATCAAAGGGGCTGACCGCAATCTACATTTCGATTGGTATCCTTTGCTGCATTGGTGCACTATCCAGTTATGCAGCTGCCAAGACAGGACTAACGTTCAGTTTGCTCACACGTTATGTATTCGGGACTTTGGGAACGAAGATACCTTCTGTTGTTCTGGCGGCAGTTCACTTCTGCTGGTTTGGCGTACTGACTGCAGTCGCTGCGACATTTATCCATGAGGTATTCGGATTCAATCTGATTCTCGTTTCGATCGTCCTCGGTTTGCTGATCGCGGCATCAGCAGTACTCGGAGTGAAGGCGCTGACGGTCATCGGATATCTGGCTGTACCGACAATACTGGTCGTTGCTGTCATGGGAACGGTTTCGCTTTTCAATGCAGAGTATAATGGTTTTGCCCCGGGCGATGGTTCGATGACATTCTTAACGGGTATCTCCACTGGCGTTGGCGCGTTCATCTGCGGTGCGACGCTGATTGCGGACGTCACTAGATTCTCAAGAACGCCGGGACAGGCGGTTGTGGGAGCAATCATTGGCGTATCAGTAGGTTTGCTTGTTATGAGAACGCTGGGAGCATTCAGTATCGGCATTACCGGTGAAGCTGACATCGTGTTGGCATTCATCAGAATGGGTCTGCCGGTAGGAGGTTTCATCTTCCTGCTGCTGAATGTATGGACCACAAATGATACGATTCTGTACTCCTCAGGACTTGCATTTTCAAATGTATTCAAAATCGATCGTCTAAGAATAACCATCATTATTGGTATTCTGGGAACAATCGTAGCAGTATCCGGAATCTACAATCACTTCGGGGCTTGGCTGAACTTCCTCGCAACAGGAATTCCTCCAATCAGCGGCGTTGTATTTGCAGACTTTTATCTGCTACACAAACAAAAATACGTTAACTTAGAATCATTAAAGAATAAATGGAATCCAGTCGCTTTCATTGCATGGTTTGGAGCGGTAGGAATTGCAATGATACATGTTGGAATTCCTGCAGTAAATGGATTGGTTTCTGCAGCTATAATCTATTTGGTTATCATGAGGATTCTAAAAACTGCAAAACCTGATTATTACGCACAGCTTACACATGGATATGCAGAGGATGACCTTGAACAAATAGTGGAATAAAGCATGGGACAAATCATAAAAAGATTATATCCTCAATCCTCAAAAAGCGCTCACCTCGGTGAGCGCTTTTTCTTGTGATTAGAAAGTATCGGGTAGTACGAGGTGTCCGTGGGTCAACCTTCCGGGTCGTATTTTTGATGATCATTGTGTCTCTTGTGTCTGCACTATGTCATTTATGGATTTCAGTGCTTTTGCATATAGCATATAGTTGAACACAATTTGTATTGACCCCAAAGGGAAATGGGTTGATGTTATAATAAACGAAGCTGGAATATTGCAAATAATCTTATGAAAAGCGAAAAAATATTTATTCAAAACAATGCAACGCAAATACCTAATCACAACGCTCATCATCATGGCGTTCATATTCATCCAGTCGGCGCTACCGGGGGATCTGTCGAGCAATGAAAGCAACTTCATCGTGCAGATTCTGGTGGCGCTGTTTGATGTGGATGCAGACAGTGCTGGTTTTGCAGTAAGGAAATGTGCCCATTTCACCGAGTATCTGGTGTTGGGCGGAAGTGCGATGCTGATGTTCAGCGAGGTGCGGTTATCCGGATTGATCGCGTGGGCAGTGGGTGCCGCATATGCTGTGACGGATGAGTTCCATCAGTTGTTCGTTGCCGGCAGGAGTTGTGAGGTCAGGGACATGTGCATCTGTCTGGTACTTTCTTGAGAAAACAGCTTTACTTTATACTCACTGGCAGATTTATCCCATATTCCAAAAACATATCATCCAGGCGTATTTTGGCATGTGTTGTGAATGCTGGGTCGATGTTATCAATCAGCATCAGGCTGACATCCTTCGCCTTGAAGAAGGCATTGATGCTGAGTAGCAAATTGATGTAATCGAAGTACACTTCCTCCAGATAAGGATAGGTTTCGATGATTTGATCGTAGTATTTGATAAAGTCATAGTATTCCTGTCGGCTGAAGCAGAAATCGCCAAGATTTTTGAGTATCTTAAAATGTAGAAGTCTGTATTTCTCACGGTATCCTTCTATAAATGCGGTGTATGGATAATCTTCCATGAACTCGCCTTTGAACATATTTTTTGCTGTCAAAAGATCATTGATGATATCCTCTGTGACAACTTTGCTGTCTGGTTCGATAAGTTGATAATCCATGCTCTTGCCATGGCATATTTCATCGATAAATGCGACATCAAGTTTGATTTCTGAACAGTTGATGCTGTAGCGGTCAGCTACACGCTGGATATAAGAGGACTGACTGCCGTGGGAGAGCGTTGGCTCCAGTGCTTTTCTGAGTTCCGATAGAGATACACCAAACTGATTTAGGCTCTTGGAAGGATTGTATGGAAAAACAGTATCCATGATGACGTCTTTGCTTGCGCCGGAAGAATACTTACAAATAAGAAATTGAAGAATCTCCATACTGGAGGTTCTTTTTATGATGCTGGAAGCATCCTCTCCATTAATCGTAAACTTGCCAAGGGTGTTGATTTCCATGGAATAGTTTACAGATGAAACGTAGTCAGATTTTGGTTCGAACCAGCTGTATTTATGGTATCGACATATTTCTTGTAGCTCTGACTCTTTTCTTGAGCTGTTCAGCAAATCGCCTGTGCTTTTCAGTATTTTGATTTGTGCGGAAAGTATGGCGGCTTTCATGTGTTCATAGTTATCCGAGTAACTAAGCGCAGTATTGAATGCATCCATGGCAGACTCATTATCGCCTATGACGCGGTAGACTTTGCCGAGTGCATAATTGGATCTCGACAGGTCATAATCAAAGCCATATGTTTGTGCGAGTGCTACGGCCTTTTTTGCCCATTCAAGAGCTGCATCATTATTATCCTGGGATAGCTGACAGGAACTCATTGTTACATAGAGGAACATAGGTACCATATTTCGGTCTGCACTGGCAATTTCCATGGCTTGAGATAAAAGTGCTTCAGCTTCTTTTGGATTTCCTTTTCGCATGACGAACCAAGCCATTTCATCAAGCGTGATTGCCTGTGCGTATGTATGTCTGGATTGCTCTGAAATGTACAGCGCTTTTTGCGCATATTTTAGTCCCTCTTCATCTTTTTGCATCGCGCGGCAGCATGTAGCTAGGTAACTGAGCGCACTTGACATGAGAGTGTTAGCACCGATTAAGGATACATTTTTAATGGAATCTTGAAGCAGTGATTTACCGGCATAGAGGTTACCATGTGTCAGCTCAATGATTCCTGCGAAAAACTGCAGTTGAGCTGTCTGTAGGTAATTCTTTTCCCCTTTTGATACAGAAATCATGTTCAGCAACGGACGCACGAATCCTTGAGATACGGTTGGCGGGAGACTTCTGTTTATAATTCCGGCAGCGGTCGATGTAAGTACAGAAGGATATAGTGCCGTCAAATGAGAGACAAAAATGGAAATCAAATCTTCTGGCGCATATCTGTCCCTGATAACAGGAACAAGTATAGACAGTCGTTCGATGTCATAGGTAATAGCCGCGTGAATATATGCCTCGGCGTAATAGTAGTGTTTTTCATAAGCCAGAGACAGATTACGGTGTGCTGTTACTAAATCATCCTTAGAACAATGTTCAGCATATTTTCCATACAGATACTGTCGGAACAGATAATGGCATGTCACTTTACCATCTGGCAGCCTGTAAATAAAAGAAGTTGTACGTAGCAGATCATCGATGATGGAATTACTGTTTTCTATCCTTAGGTAATCATCGACAATTTCAGGAATAATAAACTCCATGAGAGAAATTTCTTCGAGAAATTGCATGGTTTCAGAATCAATAGTTCCCAGAAGATCTTCCACCAAAGGCCCCGTGATGCGAGGAATGCTGTGGACAAGATCTGTAAGAATCATATCCCGCTCAAAAGAGGACTTGAACTGCACAGCTTCATAGAATGCGTTGTAGCAAAGAATCCATCCTGTTGTTTTTCTTCGTATATAGCTAATCTGACTTTGCTCGAAATTCAGATTATGAAGATCATTAAAATATTGCGTGGATTCCTCTTGATTGAAAGCGAGCGCCTCGAAGAAGAGCAGTGTTGAATCGCGTGCACTGGTTATCAGATGACGGATTTCATCAGTGCAGTGGATTCCAATAATGATTGTTTTTATATTTGGGAGATTCTGATGAATGCCATTTTCAATAAGGTTTAAGATGTCGGCATTAATCTCCAGTGGTGATTCAGTCAAATCAAAGACAACAACAGCCTGAGAAGATAGATTGCTGAGGTCAATCTTCCGGATTCCGGAATCGTGGTGGCAATTGATCCAAACAACCTCGCTGTTTCTTGCTTCAGCATAACTGTTAATCAATGTTGCCTTCCCGGAACCTTTGATGGAGAAGATACCAACGACAGAGTATCGATCTAAAATCTTAAAGAGTCGTTCACGTATTACGATGTTATTATCCTGCGACCGATTCATTACATTACCTCCATGAAGTATACATACTATATCACATTATTGTAAGTTTTCAAGCCGAATCTGTAAGTTTTTCGTAAATTGTGAATGCTAAATTCAGAGAAACAAGTTAATTCACAAAAAAAGAAAAGGAGGTAAAAATGCAGAACAGCAATAAGAATCCAGTGTATCCATATATGCCTAACACACTGCCGGAAGTGCGACAGGAAATGCTGGATAGGGTGGGCATAAAAAGTGTTGATGAATTGTTCGCACATATACCAGAAGAGATTCGATTTGGTGATAAGCCTTTGCCTCTACCGGAACGGATGGCCTCTGAGCAAGCTTTATCCCGATACATCACAGGGATTCTGAAAAAGAACAAGACTTGTGATGATTATATCAGTTTTCTCGGTGGCGGAGTTGCGCAGCATTATATTCCGGCGGTTTGCGACGCAATGGTTCAGAAAGGTGAATTCCTGACGACTTTCATGGGTCATTACTGTGTCGACTCTGGTAAGTATCAGGTATGGTGGGAATTCCAGTCATTGATATGTGATCTCACAGGTATGGAGATGATGGGTTGGCCAGCTCAAGAAGGAGCAACATCTTCCTGGAGTGCGATTCTGACTGCAGCGAGAGTAAACAGCGGCAGAAAAGAAGCAGTTGTCGCCGGAAATATCGATCCGGACAAACTCAGAAATATTAAAGAAGTATGCAGAGCAAAACTGGACATCAAGGTAAGCAAGATTGATGAGAAGACAGGTTTAGTAGATATGGATGACTACCTGTCGCTGATCAATGAAAATACAGCTGTTGTATACTTCGAAAATCCGACTTTCCTGGGAGGTATCGAAGACAGAGGTGAGGAAATCGCAAAGTATGCGCATGAAAAGGGTGCATATGTTGTTGTGTATGTTGATCCTATTTCTCTGGGACTGTTGGAAACACCGAAGAATTACGGTGCTAACGTTGTCTGTGGTGAACTCCAGTCTCTTGGTATCAGGATGCAGTATGGCGGAGGAATGAGTGGTTTTGTTGCAACACCATACGAAGACAAGTGGATTGTTGAATATCCATTCCTGGCACTGTCCAGATATAAGACAGTAGAAGAAGGAGAGTTTGGATATGCAAGCATGAACTATGAGACCGTTTCTTATAACAAGAGAGAGAACGCAGGAGATGTAACAAGTACATGTTCGGCTTTGTGGAGTGTAGCAGTTGCTTGCTACCTGACTCTTCTGGGACCGGATGGACTCAGAGAAGTCGGTGAAACAATGGCGTACAAGGCTGCTTATGCGAAGAAAAAACTGGGAGAGCTAGATAAAGTAGATATTCTGTTTGACTCCAAGTCTCTCAAGGAATTCACAGTCAACTTTGATAAGAGCGGTAAGACAGTAAAAGAAATAAACGAAGCACTTATGGAACGCGGTATCTTCGGAGGGCATGATTTATCTGAAGGATTCCCTCAATTTGGACAGAGTGCACTGTACTGTGTAACGGAATGCAGGACAAAAGAAGAAATCGATTACCTTGTTGAATCTTTACAGGAGGTGCTGAAATGAAAAGCAATTATCTGAGTGAAGAAAAAGGCAGAGGTGGAAAAGAATTCGTTGATCCTCAGCGCATAATAAGGGACAAGTTTCAACAGGTAAGATGGCAGGAACCGTTGGTCTACGATATTGGAAGACCAGGTGAAAGGGGTGTGCTTCTTGATTCGGCAGAACCTGAAATCGTTGATGAACTCGGAGAAGACATTACAAATATCGTTCCTGAGAAGATGCTCAGAAAGGAAGCACCAAGACTTCCGGAAGTCGGTCAGGCCAGAGTAGTTAAGCACTTTACAAGGCTTTCGGAGCAGATGTCCAGCGAGGACAGTACCATTTGCTTCCCGCTTGGAACATGCACGATGAAGTACAATCCGAAGATCCATGAGCGTTTTGTCAATATGCCGCAGTTCACAGAACTTCATCCGAGACAGGATGAGTCAACGGTTCAGGGTGTACTGGAAATTATGTACAAAATGCAGGAATATCTGAAAGCATTATCCGGTCTTGGTGCAGTATCACTTCAGCCGGCGTGCGGCTCACAGGGAGTATTCTCAAACGCTAGAATCCTGAGAGCATATCAGGAAGATAGAGGTTTAGGTCTCGATAAGAAGGACGAGATCATTTCAACGGTATTCTCACATCCTTGTAATCCTGCCACCCCGGCAATGAGTGGATACAAAGTTATCACCCTTTATCCGGATGAGACTGGTTACCCGAATATTGAGAAGTTCAAGGCAGCAATCAGCGAGAGAACAGCAGGCATGATTATCTGCTGCCCGGATGATACTGGTATCTTCAATCCGGACATCGCTGAAATCAACAGAGCAGTTCACGAAGCAGGCGGCTTGACGATCTTAGATTCAGCCAATGCTAATGGATATTTCGGTTGGGCAAGAGCGAAAGAATCAGGCTTCGATATGACACACTGGAATCTGCATAAGAGTTTCGCAAGTCCACATGGCGGAGCGGGACCAGGAGCAGGGCCAATCGCAGTACGTGAAGATTTGGCGCAGTATCTGCCTGTACCAACTGTTGAGTACGATGGCGATAAGTATTATCTCAACTATGATCTTCCGAAGAGCATTGGCAAGATCAGATCCTTCTACGGAAATATCGGTGTAGTCATCAGGTCATTTGCATGGGTTACATCCCTTGGCAAGGAAGGAATGCGTGAAGTAACAAACACTGCAGTACTGAACAGTAATTACCTGAGGACATTCCTGGAAGCACTTCCTGGAATAGAAGTCGGATTTGATATGCCGCAGAGATTGCATGAAATCAGATACAGTTTGGATAAGATTTATCAAGACACGGGATTTGATTCAGATTTGATTACACAGAGACTGAATGACTTTGGAATTGGCGGCAGTTTCACGAGTCACCATCCGATGATCGTTCCAAATCCGATTACTCCAGAACCAACGGAGACTTATTCCAAGGAAGAGATTGATGAATATGCAGCTGCAATGAAGGAAATCGTCAGAGAATGTTATGAAGAGCCTGAGCTGATTGAACATGCTCCGAACAATTGCAGCTTCCCTAACATTACGGAAGAAATGGCAAATCCTGAGAGACAGGCGCCTTGCAGATCAGTTTTCGAGAGAGTGCATAAGGGCGAGGTGAAATAGCATGAAAAAATTGGGGTTTATCGTAAATCCCTTCGCTGGTATCGGAGGGAGTGTTGCTCTTAAAGGGAGTGATGGAGATGAAATAGTAGAAAAAGCACTGGCTCTTGGTGCTGTGCAGAAAGCTCCAACGAGAGCCGTGCAGGCTTTGGAAGAACTGAAGCCATATAAAGACAGTTTCGTTTTCATAACATGCCATGGTGATATGGGCGAGAATGAAGCTGTTGCAGCAGGGTTTGATCCTCAAATTATCGGAGATGAACTAGGAGAGAGAACGAAAGCACAAGACACATGCAACGCAGCTTTGAAAATGGAAGAAGAGAATGTTGATCTTATTCTATTCGCAGGAGGCGACGGGACAGCAAGAGATATTTATGACACGATTGGAACAAGGATTCCGGTTGTCGGAATCCCGGCTGGAACGAAAATGCACTCTGCAATCTATGCGTCCTCTCCAAAAGCAGCGGGAAGTCTTTGTGCAATGTATCTGAATGATATCGTGAAGAGAACAACAGAGCTGGAGGTCATGGATATTGATGAAGATGCGTTCAGAAAAGGGAAGGTAATAGCGAAGCTATATGGAGCTCTAAAAGTACCAAATGAACCTAACCTGACGCAGGGCATGAAGAGTGGTGGACACGCATCCGATGACAGCGCATATCTGGATGGGATCAGTGATTACGTTGTTGATGACATGAAAGAAGATACTCTGTATATCATCGGCTCGGGAACAACCTGCCAACCAGTCATGGACAAACTGGGTCTTGAAAATACGCTGCTGGGTGTAGACGTTGTTCAGAACAAGAGGCTGTTAGCGAAAGATGTGACAGAGAATCAGCTTAAGGAAATCGTTAAAGACAAAAAAGCGATTATATATGTTACGCCGATTGGAGGACAGGGATACATCTTTGGTCGTGGCAATCAGCAGCTGAGCGGCGAGGTCATCAGGATGGTCGGAACCGATAATGTTCGTATTATCGCGACGCCTTCAAAAATCAACTCCCTTCCGAAGCATCAGTTAAGGGTAGATACCGGTGATGTTGAGGTAGACGAAATGTTAAAAGGCCCGAAACGGGTTATCTGCAATAGAGCAGAAATATCGATTCTTGATATTGTATAGAAATAATTATTTGTAAATTTATAAGAAAGGAGAAAGACATGGAAAGCGAAAGACTTAGCTCCAATCATGGTGAAGGTTCGTTTAAGCGAGTCTTAGGGTTCTGGCCGCTTGTATTCTTCGGATTCATCGCCATGTCACCTACCGCAGGTGCTACGTACTATCCAGATACGCAGACCACATCGAATGGCTACAGCTGGATAGGATATGTCATTGCGTCGGTATTGATTGTGTTAACGGTATTATCCTATCAGATCATGGTTAAGAAAAAACCAAGCGCAGGATCAGCGTATGCATATTCAACAGTAGGTCTTGGACCAAAGGCAGGCTTTATGGTTGGATGGACACTGCTCATTGACTATGCACTGACACCAATGTTTGTTCTGGCCATCGCAGGAATGTACCTGAATGCTATCTTCCCAGGAATTCCAATTCCTGGCTGGATCATCATAATCGGCATAATGGTAACAGTACTTTCCGTTGTAGGCGTAAAAATCGGCGTACTCGTAGAGAATGCATTGGGCATATTCCTTATTATATTCATGATTGTATTCATGGGTGCAGGATTATTCGCCATCATCCACAATCAGGATCAATCAGCATTCAGACCAGAAGTATTCTATGATAGCCAGCAGATTTCCTGGAATGGAACGCTGCAAGCTGCATCCCTCGGCATTTTGTCCTTTGTAGGATTTGATGCTATCAGTACTCTTGCAGAGGAGACAAAACTTTCGGTAAAGAAATTCACGCATACCTTGATGGTAGCGGCACTATTGCAGGCCTTCTGCCTGATTGTCTCAGTATATATCATGGCAGCCGCAAAGGATTGGACGACGATTCCAGAAGAGAACTTTGATACTTCTTATCTGTATCTGTTAGGTGAGTGGACGAACTCAACAGTTGCAGACGTTCTGGTAGTTATTAAGGAACTCGGTATCGTAGCACTGATTGTAGCATTCGTTACAGCATCCAGCCGTGTTCTCTACTCAATGGGTCGTTCGGAAGCAATTCCTAAGGGCGTATTCGGACATCTGAGTGTTAAGTTCGGTACACCAACCTGGGGCGCTCTGATAGTTTGCATCATCGCAATCCTCGGCGCACTGTTCCTTGATTGGACATTCATCGCAGCAATCGTATCCTTCGGCGCATGTATCGGATTCATTGGTGTTAACCTCTCGGTATTCGTACAGTGCTGGATCAAAGAGAAAGACCACAAGGTATTCAGACATCTTATTGCACCGCTGTTCGCAGCAATAGCAATATTCTATGTACTCTGTCACCAGAGCACTGCATGCCTGATCGTCGGTGTTGCATGGATGATTATCGGTGCAATCGTGCTGGTCGTAAGATACAAGACGAAGCCGACATTCAAGGAAGCTCTTGATAATGGAACGCTGGAGATGTAGTAAAACGTTGATAATCGAGAAATAGTTACCGTAAGATAACAAGACAGTTGGCTCCAGAACAGCAAAGCATCTTCTGGAGCCAACTGCTTAGAGAAGGCAGAAGAGAAGATAGATGATATGAAAAGAGGTATTGAATTGATCAATTGCATGAATCCGCGCACGCTTCCTCAGATTACGCAGTGCGGCGGGCCAAATCCAGTACCGGAGAGGGTTTTGCAGGCTTTATCCAAGCAGACACTGTATCATTACGATCCGGTATTCCTGAAGATTTATGAAGACACAACTGAAAAAATCAAGCAACTGTTTCGTACAAATAATGATGTGATCATGATGCATGGAGAAGCAGTGCTCGGGCTGGAAGCTGCAGCTGCCAGTCTTGTTGCACCAGGAGACTTGTGCCTTAACCTTGTGTCAGGACCTTTCGGGAAAGGCTATTCCAGACATCTGAAACACGCTGGTGGAAGAGTAATAGAAATTGAAGTGCCATTTAACGAATCGATCACAACGCAGCAGGTTGCGAAAGCCTTTGATGAGCATCCCGATATAGCTGTGGTATCCATGGTGCATTCAGAGACACCAGCCGGGACTCTGAATCCCATTGAGACAATCTGTCCTGTCGCGAAAGCGCATGGCGCAGTAACGATAGTCGATGCAGTTTCCTCCGCAGGGGGAATGGATGTATGTCCTGATTGGGGAATTGATATCTGCATCACAAGTCCGCAGAAATGTATTTCCGGGACACCGGGGACAGCCGTTGCGGTTGTTAGTAAAGATGCTTGGAAAAAGATGCTCGATAGAGAAGAGCCATTTAGAGGATCAATATTGAGTATGCTTGATATGAAAGAACGTTGGTTGGAAGGCGGAAGATTTCCATATACGCCATCTGTCAATCAAGTATATGCGCTGAATGAAGCAGTTACACTGATTTTAGAAGAAGGACTGGATCATGTTTTTGCGCGGCATGAGCGAGTGGCGAATTATTGCAGAGCAGAGATCCGGGCGATGGGCTTGGAACTTTGGCCTGTTTCCGATGAAATCATGTCAACTTGTGTAACTGCGATTACAATTCCTGAAGGCATTACAGATGAGCAGCTTCGCGGGTGGATGAGAGAAAAATACAAAGTGATGATTTCAGGAAGCCATGGGGAATTATCCGGCAAACTCGTGCGGATTGGGCACATGGGGAATACAGCGACAGAAACGAGAGTGATGGTTGCAATTGATGCGTTGAAGAAAACACTGAAAGATATTGGAAAGGAGGAACAGTGATATGGCAAAAATCACAGAAGGGTTCATGCCTTTTCATGGTTATCAGACATATTATCGAATTGTCGGGGAACAAATAGATGCGAAGAAGCCGCTGCTGACAATCCACGGAGGTCCCGGTTCTCAGCATGACTACCTAGAGTCATTGGATGACATAGCAGAAGAGTATGGGCGTCAGGTCATTTACTATGACCAGATCGGATGTGGCAAATCACTTCTGCCAATATCCTGTCCGGACATGTGGTGCGAAGAGCTGTTCATGGAAGAATTGATTGAACTGAGAAAGCACTTAGGCTTGGATGAGTGTCATATACTCGGGCAGTCATGGGGAGGGATGCTTTTGATGAAGTATGCCCTTACGCAGCCGGAAGGTGTAGATAGTATGATAGTGGCAAGTTCACCTGCTGATATTTCACTGTGGTGTGATGAGGCGATACGACTCATGGATTATATGCCGACAGAATATGCAGATGTCCTCAAAAGATGTATGGAGACAGGGGATTATTCAGGAGAAGAATTCGAAAAAGCTTATGCGGAGTACTATTCAAGATTCGTATATGCGCAAAAGGGAGAGAAACCAGAGTATTTGAGAAGACCGAAAGCTGGACCGCAGCCGAATGAGGTATACCTCACCATGCAGGGACACGGTGAGTTTGAAGTTACCGGTAAGATGAAGACGTACAATGTAGTTGATCGGCTGCATGAAATAACAATCCCAACTCTTGTAACATCAGGTCTGATGGATGAATGTACCCCGCTGATTGCAAAACAGGTGGCAGATGGAATACCAGGAGCAAAGTGGAGTCTATTCCGTTATAGTGCACATTTGGTACATGCAGAAGAACCTGTTTTGTATAACAAAACTGTTGAAGAGTTTCTTGAAGAACATGAGTAACTGTTAGGAGCACAGAGGAATGGGACAGATTATTGTAGCAACCGTGATAACAGGTATTGTTCTAGTTCTGTTTGTGACACAGGCAATTCCACTTTCGATCACATCTGTGTTTGGTGCGTTGGCGATGGCTTTCGCAGGAATCATTGAATTTTCTGATGCGTTGGCTGGATTCAGTTCCGATGCAGTTATGCTGACGATTGGTGCGATTATTATGGGAAGCGCACTGACTGAATGCGGGGTGACGGAGTTGATTGGTCATTCACTACTCAAGATTCCTAAAGTTGGGCAGAGTGAAAGAGCTTTCTTACTGGTTGTTCTGATTACATGTGCAACCCTGTCCGCGTTCTTGAGTAATGTGGCCTGTGTAGCCATGTTCTTGCCGCTTGTTGCAGCAACAGCACGGCTGTCAGAAGGAAGAATAACAAAAAAGAATACTTATATGGCAATCGGCATGTCTGCCTTGGTTGGAGGATGTTGTACATTGGTTGGTTCAACGCCTCAGTTGATAGCACAGGGAATACTGCAGGCTACAGAAGGTTGTGAACAAATGACTTTCTTTGAACTCACAAAGGGTGGCGTGTTGGCAGTCATAATGGTCATAGCATATTTCACAACGATTGGTTACAACTTTGAGAAGAAAGTGTTCACATTTGACGAAGTTCCGGATGAATTTGAAGAGGATACGGAATTTGATATGTCAACGATCAATAAACCGAAAGCCATTTTGGCCTCTTCCATTTTTGTTACATGTATCATCCTCTTTGTAGCAGGAGTAGGAACAGTTGGTGGTGTTGGAATGGCTGGAGGATGCCTTTGTATTGCGACAAGATGCATTTCCGAGAAAAGAGCATTTATGACGATGGATTGGCGTGCGGTCGCTATTTTAGGCGGAACACTGGGAATCGCGAAAGGGTTGAATGCCAGCGGTGCAATACAGTTGGTAGCCGAAAAGACATTGGATCTATTTGGTGGAGAGAGTGCAAATCCGTTTATTCTCTGCTTCGCAATATATGTATTAAGCACCGTACTTGGAAACATCGTCTCACATACGGCGACGTCCGCGATATTATGTCCGCTTGGGATTGCATTGGCACTGGCGTTAGAAGTAAATCCAATCACTTTTGTTGTGGCGATTATAATAGGGTGTAATGCAACGTTTGTTACACCAACAGCTACGACACCGGTAACGATGACACTAGTAGGTGGTTATCGCTTTATGGATTATGTTAAAGTAGGGACACCGCTCAATATTGTGGTAATGATTGTTGTCGGACTGATGATACCTGTACTTTACGGTTTTTAATTGATTTATTTGTCGATACATTTTAGTTATCGATGGCTGAAGAATGAAAGCAGGAAAATTGAATGAAAAAGGGCTCGCGCATATTCTCATGGCTTTGCTCTTCATTGCCTGGGGTTTTGACTACGTGCCGGCGAAGTGGGCATTGGAACTGTTGACGCCAAGCTGTCTCATGTTCTTCAAGTTCGCAGTCGGCGCCCTTTTTGTTATATTGATTCGGCTTGTGCTAAAGAAAAAAGGATTCATCAGAAAGAAGGACATCCCGGTTTTTATCGTATGCGCGCTCGTCGGTCAAATCGGCTACTTTGAGTGCGAGTACAATGCGATGAACCTGATGCCTGTCGCACTGATCACGATTGTGCTCGCCTTCACGCCAACCGTTTCAATCATCATCGAAAGGATACTGTACAAGCGCCACGCAAACGGTAAAATCTATATTGGTATAGCCGGATGTCTGGTCGGGATTGCGCTTGTCGTTGGTGCGGATCTGAGCATTCTGACACAAGGCAGGGGAGCCGGTTATCTGCTGGCCTTCGGAGCCGTTTTGTGCTGGAACATCTACAACTTCATTACGGCAGGACTGAAAGGGTATGACAGCCTGACGCTGTCCATGAACCAACTGATTTGCGCCTCGCTGATGCTCATACCTTCAGCGGTTTATTCCATGCCTGCCACCAGTGAGTTTTCTCCGTTGGTTGTCTTCGGAATTCTATGGATCGGCATCGTCGACAGCGGATTAGGATATCTGATCATCGTCTATGGGCTTAAGAAACTTGGCCCAACCACAAATGCCGTCTATTCCAACTTCCAACCAGTTACCGCCGCATTCTTCGGCGCCTTATTGCTTGGAGAGACGATTACCTGGTTGCAGATTATCGGTGGAATCATCGTCATCGCCGCAGGGTTTATCGTGATTTGGGAGAAAGGCAAGATTGATGCGTCGTATGCAGATCGGAATGAAACAAATCATGATGAGGTAGAAGAAAAAGAAGAGAATTAGGGTTTCAAGTCCATTTGAAAGAGAAACCGCCTTTCAGGAAAAGCGCCCACTGATGTGGGCGCTTTTGCCTGCCTTTGCATTTCTGTGTTCAAATGTTTATTTTTTGTACAAGAGTAAAAGGTGGTTAGGACAAATAGTATGCTTGTAAGTTATAATTACCAAAATGATGATTATACATATCATGCATATCTTAGTATTTAGGTAATTGTGGTAACAGAATATTTAGAGGAGGGCTTAAATGAAAAAGGACATTAAAAAATGGTTTAGTTTAATACTAATAACCACATTATTCTGTTTTGGTACAGTATTTATAACTGGATGTGGGGATGACTATGACGATTCTGATTATGAGGATAGCTACGATTCTTATGATAGCTATGATGATAGTTATGATTCCGGTTATGACAGTTACGATTCTTATGATAGCTATGATTCTGGCTATGACTCCGATTATGATGATTGGGATACAGATGACAATGGAGTTGCAGGGTGGCAAGATGTAGACACTGACGATGATGGAAATGTTTCAGATGAAGAGTTTAACGACTATCTGAATGATTGGGAGCAAGAGCTAGATAATTATTAAAATAGCAAAATGATTAAACAATAATATACACACAAAAGGCCGAGAACGTTGCTCTCGGTTTTTTTCTTCTCTAATTATTATGTAGATGATCTTTATAGTCCTGATTTTGTTGCCTTTGAATATGCGCCATAATCAGTCCGAGGATGATGCGTTGTGCCTGCGCAAAAATGATAGTACTGTGATACTATCCATATAAGATAGAGCTTGTTCAACAGGCTCTGTCTTATATGTTATAATCACGAAAGGGAGCGTAGGAATAGAGTGACAGATATGACAGGGACAGTATGACTAAAAGAGGAGAATGCCAATGCTGAATGAGAGCAAAGATTTAAGGACAATCAAAAACTATGAGAATGTTCCGGAAGGGAAACTGGGAATCATTGTGATGAAAGGCTGCCAGGAATTAGGCCGGCAGATCGATTGGTATCTATCTAAATGGCGGAAAGAAGAGCCGGGTGCTTTAGAGAATAAGCCGAAAGACTATGTAAAAGAATCTTACGTACTCGACACGGAAACCATTCGGTTTGGAACTGGAGAAGGGAAGGGCCAGATCAATGTTTCTGTAAGAGGTTATGATTTGTACATCCTGATTGATGTAACAAACTATTCTTTGGAATATACGATATCAGGACACAAAAATCATATGTCCCCAGACGATCATTATCAGGATCTGAAGAGATTGATTGCTGCGACCAGCGGAAAAGCAAAGAGAATAACCGTAGTGATGCCGTTCCTGTACGAAGGTCGCCAGCACAGGCGGACGATGAGAGAATCGCTGGATTGCGCAAGTATGCTTCAGGAACTAATTGCTCTGGGCGTTGATAATATTGTAACGTTCGATGCGCACGATCCAAGAGTGCAGAATGCGATTCCAAACAATGGGTTTGATTCATTCCGTCCGACATATCAGTTCATCAAAGGCATTTTGGAGAATTGCGACGATCTGAAAATTGACTCTGATCATCTGATGATTATCAGCCCGGACGAAGGGGCAACAGAAAGAGCAGTTTATCTGGCATCGATTCTCGGCGTCAATATGGGAATGTTTTATAAACGCCGCGATTATACGAAGATTGTTGATGGCCGTAACCCGATTGTCGCTCATGAGTTTATGGGGGATTCTGTTGAAGGCAAAGACGTCTGGATCATTGATGATATGATTTCTTCCGGCGACAGCATGATCGACGTTGCCCGCCAGCTCAAAAAGCGCAAAGCAAACCGCATATTCTTGATTTCAACCTTCGGTCTGTTTACCAACGGCATGGATCGATTCGACAAAGCCTATGAAGAAGGATTGTTTTATCGCATTGTGACTACAGATTTGACCTATATGCCGGAGGAATTCTCTGATCGTGAATACATGATCAAGTGCGGTATGAGCAAGTTCATTGCGTATATAGTTGACACTCTAAACCACGATGAATCAGTAGCTGAACTTCTGAACCCTTACAAGAAGATAGAAGCAATTGTTCAGGAGTATATGGAGAAATGAGCCGATAAGACCCGCAGGAGTTGATCCTGCGGGTCTTTTTTTTTCTCATGTTGCTTTTTGCATTATGCATTATAAAAAGAGCATTACTCTCCTGTTGGCCGTTTCTGATCGAGGACTTTTCTGTCTTCCGAGCGTGGATCGGATTCAACCTTCCAGGTCGTGTCTTCATTGACAATCTTTGTTGCCGTTTCTTGAAAAGTGTTATTCCAGAATGCCATATAGAACAGACATCATATTATTTCGATTTTATGAAACACTGTGAAACATCGCTGAAACATATTGCTCTTTTGATATCATTTTTTCTTGTTTTAAAAGCGATTAAAAAGAAAGTGAAAAATTTTTTTTCCAGTAGCCACAAGGCTTGAGGGCGTTTAGGGGAAAAGTTGGCATGAAAAATGCGTTATTAACATACAAAATGATGGAAGCAATAGGTTGAGGGCAAATAGATGGGCATGACTATCATTCAAAAGATAATAGCGAAACACACAAATCAAAGAGATGTAGAGGTAGGGAGTATCGTTGATATTTCTGTTGATAAAGTTCTTGTAAATGATGTCACAGGGCCTATTTCTATAAAAAGAATGTCCGAAATGGGATTTGATAAAGTATTTGACCCTGAGAAAGTGATATTCGTAATGGATCACTTCACTCCAAATTCCAGCCTCGATGCAGCGACTCATTGCAAATTCTGCCGTGAATTTGCAAAGAATAATCAGATATTTAATTTTTATGACTCTGTAGGTATTGAACATGTTGTATTGCATGAAGATGGTCTTGTGGCACCTGGTGAAGTCATAATAGGTGCGGATTCGCATTCCTGTACCCATGGCGCGGTTGGCGCCTTTGCAACAGGAATGGGGAGCACAGATGTCGCAGTTGCTATGGCTACGGGGAAGATCTGGGTAAAAGTTCCGGAAACGATTAAAGTAACATTTAAGGGTGTACTTAAGAGACCGCTCTGCGGTAAAGATCTTGCGCTGAAAATGATCAAATCATTAAGAGCAGATGGTGCGACGTACAAAGCATTAGAAATCGGCGGAGAAGTAATAGAATCACTTCCGATGTGTGACCGGTTTACCATCTGCAATATGGCAATCGAGACAGGGGCGAAGTGTGGAATCATTCACCCTGCTACAAAGGATTGTGCAACCTTCAAGAGTGATATCGATGCAGTTTATGACAGAGAGATAGTCATTGATGTTGATAGTTTAAGTCCACAGATTGCTTTGCCGGATTCACCAGATAAAGTAAGTGATATAGAAGATATCCATGAAAGAGTGGATCAGGTATTCATTGGTTCATGTACGAACGGAAGAATTGAAGATCTGCGGGCTGCAGCGCAGATCCTTGATGGGAGAAAAGTCCATCCGGATGTTAGATTGCTCGTTACACCTGCAACCTTAAACGTGTTTAGGCAGGCAGAAACAGAAGGACTAATCAAGGTGTTTTTAGATGCAGGAGCAATAATTGGAGCACCATCATGTGGACCTTGTTTTGGAGGCCATTCCGGAGTGCTGGCGAAAGGGGAAGTGTGCCTGTCAACAACGAATAGGAATTTTAAAGGGAGAATGGGTGACTTGGAAGCTAAAGTTTACTTGGGAAGTCCGGCAGTTGCGGCTACGACAGCAGTTAATGGGGTTATAAGCGACCCAAGAGAGGTAATGAATGAGTAAAGTACATATTTTTGGTGACAACATAAATACAGATTATATCGTACCTGGAAAGTATCTAGACAACTCAAACCCTGACTTCCTCGCGACAGTATGTATGGAAGGATATGAGGAAGGGTACAGTAAGAAGATAAAGCAGGGAGATATATTTATTGCTGGTGAGAATTTTGGATGTGGCAGTTCGAGAGAACATGCACCTATAAGCATCAAGGCTGCGGGAGTATCGTACGTTATTGCGAGCAGCTTTGCCAGAATCTTTTATCGTAATGCGATCAACATTGGTCTTCCATTAATTGAACTTCAGGACGCATCTCTGAAAGTGGAGGAAGGAGATGCGATTGAAGTTCAATTCCATAAAGGCATTATAAAAAACCTTTCAAAAAACAAGAGTTATAAGTTCAAAGTTCCTCCAGATTTCATTGTCGAAATAATCAAGAAGGGAGGAATGGTTAATTATATAAGAATGAATAACTTAAAATCGTTAAAGGATTGAATACTTAAAGATAGTTATAGTTAGTAAAACAATAAGAAAGGAGAAAAAATGAACGAGCAGAAAGAAAAACGTCAAGTCTTTGATGACGATTATGAATTAACGCAAATACCCCTAAATAAGAGAAAAAGCATTCTGGCAATCGCTTTTGTTCTTGGCGGTATGGCGCTGAATTCAACAGAAGTAGTTTCTGGAGGAACAATTGCTGCTCCACTCGGACTGCAAATGGGTTTGATCGCACTGGGGATAGGTTCATTCCTTGATGCGCTACTGGCATTCTCATTATCATTTCCTGCAGCAAGGTATGGAGTAACTTTTTCACTCCAGACTCGATATGCTTTTGGTACTTTAGGCAACAAAGTTCCATCATTCATGCTGACAGCAATACTGCTTGGTTGGCTAGGATTCCTAATCGCATTGCTGGCAGATGGTATCGTCGCAATATTCCCGGGAATCAATTGGCACCTGATGGTATTCATTGCTGGTTTCGGTATGCTGTTTGTATCACTGAAAGGAGTTAAAGGACTGCAGTATTTCGGTTATTTAGCAGTACCGATTGTAATTGTAACAGGTGTATATGGAATATATACAATCAGTGAGTCTGTCCCTAAATTTATTGAGGCTGACCCGAATGCATCATTTACGATCGGAGTATCGCAGGCATTTGCAGCAGCTGTAACAGCAGGTCTAGTTTATACAGATGTCAGCAGATTTGGTAAGACACCATTAAGAGGTGGCATAGGCGCCTTTGTAGGCGCGTTCTGCGGTCTGATGTTCTGTCGAACGGTAGGTGCGTTTACCGCAGCTGCTACTGGTGAAACAGAATACATCCTTGCATTTATGGCTTTAGGTCTTGGAGTTCCTGCTTTCCTCTTCCTGGTATTCAACCTGACGTCGTCCATTGATACACAGCTTTATTCTGTAGGCCTTGGTTTCGCAAACGTATTCAATTACAGCAGAGTTAAGCTGACTGCTATTGGTGGTGTAATTGGTGTATTGGTAGCAATCACCGGTGTAATTGATTACTGGACTGCATGGCTCAGTACGCTGGGTGTAATAGTTCCACCGCTTGGAGGAATTATGCTTGCTAACTATTATGTAACCTGCAAGGTCGGATACTGCGCACTTGAGGATATCAAATGCAAGATCAACTGGGTTGCAATCATTTCATGGTTGATTGGAATCGGATGTTCGATGGTAAGCGACTTCTGTCCATCAATTCAGGGAATAATCGGAGGATTCTTTGCATATGCAATCATCATGGCAGTCATCAAAAAGACCAAATATGAAACATGGAAATATCTGACGAATTATGATCAGGCTGTTGCATATAATGAGAGAATCGAACAAGAAAAAAATGTTGCTGTTAATGAGTAAATAGTTTGGTAATGCTGAAAGACAGGTAGATTGCACTTAAATGCGATTAAGTGCAATCTACCCGCAATAGAAAATGGAGGGAGCAAATTGACCAATATGATACTGACACCTATAAAAATAGGAAACCAGATAATAAAAAACAGATTTGTGGTTCCCGCTATGGCAACCAATTACTGCGATCATAACGGTTATGCGACAGAAAGGTTTATTAGATATCTGGAACGCAAATCACAGGGCGGATGGGGCTTAATTATTACAGAGAACTACGCGGTAAATCCGGAGGGAAGGGGATTATGGGTTCCTGGCCTCTGGGAAGATGGTCAGATCGAAGGCCATAAGAAAATGACCAACGCTGTTCATGCGACTGGGTGCAAGGTTATTGCTCAGATTTATCATGCCGGAAGACAGACTTCACGTAACATAACAGGAGCAGATCTTCTTGCGCCTTCGGCAATACCATGTCCTGTTATGCAAGAACTGCCTAAAGAATTGACTTATGATCAAATCGAAGGAATCAAGAGAGATTTCGTTATGACAGCTAAGAGAGCGCAGAAAGCAGGATTTGATGGAATTGAGTTGCACTGCGGACATGGCTATCTCCTTGCTGAATTCCTTTCGACTTATGCAAATAAAAGAACAGACAAATATGGCGGCAATCTAACTAACAGAATGAGATTACCGCTTGAGATATATAGAATGATTCGCAACGAGTGTGGATCCGATTTTCTAATCACTTGCCGTATTTCAGGGGACGAATTTGTTCCTGGAGGTCGAACTATCGAAGAAACGAAGCAAATTGCGTCAGCTTTTGCCAAGGAAGGTTTTGATGCAATGCATATCACCGCTGGGGTATATGAAAGTACAGAATACATCATGCAACCAATGTATGTTCCCAGTGGTTTTTTAGTAGATTTTGCTGCTGAAGTAAAAAGTGTAGTGGATATTCCGGTAATCACAGTAGGAAGAATCAATGATCCTGATATGGCTGAGAAGATAATCCAGTCAGGAAAAGCAGATATGGTATCTATGGGGCGAGCCAGTCTTGCAGATCCGGATTTGCCGAACAAATATATGGATGGTGATTTGGCGGATATCAGGCAATGTATCGCTTGTCAACAGGGATGCAAGGACAACGCAGGCAAAGGTGAGCCTATTTGTTGTCTGGTCAACCCTAAACTTGGATTCGAGTACGAAGAAAGCGATACTCATACAGAAAGCAAAAAAATCGATGTAGTTGGTGGTGGAGTTGCAGGAATGGAAGCAGCAATAGCAGCAAAAGATGCCGGGCACGATGTGACACTCTATGAAGCAACAGATCGCCTTGGTGGACAGTTTGAAATTGCAGCGTACCCACCGGCAAAGGGCATTTTGGCCACATTAATTGCGTGGGAAAGACACCAGCTAGAAAAACGGGGTATCAATATTAATATGAATACAGAATATACTGCTGATATCTGTATGAAAAAGCAGCCGGATGGAGTCATTATAGCGACAGGTGGAACACCAAAAGTCCCTAGAATTGAAGGAATCGATTTACCGCATGTTGTTACCGCAACTGATGTTTTGAGGGGAAAGTCAGAAGTCGGAGGCAGAGTCGTAGTTGCCGGTGGCGGGATGATAGGAACTGAAACCGCAGATTATTTAGCCACTTATGGAAAGAGTGTGACAATAGTGGAAATGCTGCCGGAGGTTGCTATGGAAGAAGAACCTTCCAGAAAAGTATTCTTGATGGAGTCCCTTACAAAAAGAGGGGTAAATATTCTAGTCGATACAAAAATCAAATCTATTTCTGAAAGAGGGGTTGTACTAGAAAACAAAACAAATGAAAAGACCGTAGAAGCGGATTCAGTAGTCATCGCACTCGGAATGAATTCAGTTAATGAGCTTGCAGATGAGCTGCAAGGAAAAACTAAAATCGAGGTCATTGGTGATGCGAAGACTGTACGAAATGCACTTTATGCAGTCAGAGAAGGTTATCTGGCAGGAAGAAATATTTAAGAAGAAGGTATTCAATGAAAAATAGGTCTATTAGAGAAAAACTTAATAACAATGAGTTTATTTGTGCTATAGGGATTGGAAATGCACTGGAGGCCAAACTGGTTGAGGCGGCGGGTTTTGATTGTATCTATATGACTGGTTATGGTGTAGTTGCTGAGAATTTTGGCATGCCTGATATCGGTCTTGTGACCATGTCAGAAATGGCAGAAACGGCAAGACGCATCGCAAATGCGACAACGCTTCCTGTGATAGCAGATGCAGATACTGGCTACGGCAACTCTATAAACGTGATGCGCACGGTAAAGGAGTATGAGTCGGCAGGCGTTTCAGTAATTCAATTTGAAGATCAGACTTGGCCAAAAAGATGCGGCCATATGGATGGGAAGACATTGCTTCCGGCAGAAAATATGGTGGCAAACATCAGAGCTGCAGTTGAAGTCAGGAAAAAAGATGATTTTCTGATTATAGCTAGAACAGATGCTGTTGCCGTTGAAGGATTTGAGGCAGCTATTGAAAGAGGAATGATGTATGCAGAAAACGGTGCAGACATCATATTTGTTGAAGCACCAACAGACTTAAAGCAAGTTGAGGAAATACCAAAGAGATTTGGAGATATTCCAACATTGTACAATCTTTCACCTCGCTCTCCAGATCTCAGTTGGCAGCAAGTTGCAGATATGGGATTTTCCATTGCCATATATCCATGTATCTGTATTGCCCCACACGTTTATGGGGTGCAGCAGGAACTTCAGGCATTCAAGGAAACGGGATATTCGCCATCATTTGGCAGATGGGCAAAGGAATTTGCAGATACAAACGATTTTCTCGGGCTTAGAGAATTAAGGGAAAAAGAGAAAAAATATTCTAAATAGTACGATAATACCATAAACTGTATACTATATTAAGGCAATCACAGCTGATATCTAGAAAAGAAAGAGGTGATATCATGAACCAAATAGCCGTCGTAGGATACAGTAAGCTAAACAGCCAAATCAATAAAATCAAGCACAGATATCCGGGAATTCAGTTTGATATGCTGGAAGTTAATCTGGATCGAGTTGTGGATACGGTCAAGCAGTATTATACCAAACACAATAATTGCGTATTCATTTCATCTGGTGCTAATGCGAGAATCATCTCAGAAAATTTGGATGTACCATTCGTAGAAATCAATTCAACAGGATATGATCTTCTGACAACCTTTGGAGAGATTCGTCTTCTTAGCAATCATGTCATGATAGCGACGTATAAGGAAAAGCTCCCTTATTTAAGCAAGGTCAAACATATTTTTAATATCGACTACACCGAGAGAGTTTATCATGATCAGAATGAACTAAAAATGATCATCGATGAATGCAAAGAAAAAGGCATCCATGACATCATCGGGAGCAGTATGGTTTGTGAGACAGCGGAGAAAAACAATATCCGAAGTTATATGCTTTGGTCTGAACCAGCAATATGTTATGCCATAGATAATGCAATCAGCATATATGATGCGAGAGAAAGTGCCATAGAAAATGTTGAGCGTCTCAAGACATTATTAAACTTTGCGCATGAGGGCATCATTGTTACAGACAGGGATGGCACCATAGAACTGTTCAATTCAAAAGCTGAGAGACTGATTGGCGTGAGAGCTCACAGAGCCATCGGTAGCAATATTACACGTGTAGTAAAAAATACTCGAATAGATAGTGTGCTAAAAGATGGAAGAGCTGAACTAAACCAGATACATAGCTTAAATGATGTGAAGATATTGACAAACCGTGTTCCTATTATCATCGATAATGAGACAGTTGGCGCTATCGCAACATTCCAGCAGTTAGATGCAGTACAAAAGGCAGAAGAGGAGATACGAAAATCACTGTCAAAGAAAGGATTTATTGCGAAAATCACATTTGATGATATTCTCAGACAATCCCCGAAAATGGAGAAAGTAATCCAAATGGCAAAACGGTATGCAAAGACCGATGCCAGCGTAGTGATTCGCGGAGACAACGGAACAGGCAAAGAGCTCTTGGCCCAAAGCATCCACAATTACAGCATGCGAAAAGGAGGACCGTTTGTAGCAATCAACTGCGGGGCAATCGCTCCATCCTTGTTGGAAAGTGAGTTGTTTGGTTATGAAGGTGGAGCATTTACCGGTGCCTTAAAAAGTGGAAAAAGAGGTATTTTTGAAATCGCCCACAAAGGAACGTTGTTCTTAGATGAAATAGGCGAAATGCCTCTGGAAATACAGACCAAATTGCTCAGGGTTCTTGAACAAAAGCAAATCATGAGAGTTGGTGGAGAAACGATTGTTTCTGTAGACGTCAGGATTATTGCAGCAACTAATAAGAACCTATATGACATGGTGGAAAGAGGAGAATTCAGAGCAGATCTTTATTATCGATTGAATGTACTTGGGCTAAATATTCCATCACTAAATGACAGAAAAGAAGACATTGTCATAATTGGGAAGAAATTGCTTCAGGAAAACCGGAGGGATATTTCGGATGAAGAGGCAGAAAAAATAGGGCGTTATATTTCGCAGTTAGATTATAGCTGGCCGGGAAATGTCAGAGAGCTTCGAAACATCATTGAACGGTTCAGCAGTTTATACAATTTAGACGAGGATGCGTATCAGTTGTTAGACCAATGTATTTTATTAGAAAATGAACCGAGGGAAAAAAGCAATATTTTAGAAGCATTGAATAAATTTGAAGGAAGAAAAAAGGAAGCTGCAGATTATCTCGGTATTAGCAGAACAACATTATGGAGAAAAATGAAGGAATTAGGGATTGAAGATTGATCGGTAAATGCTTGGATCAACCGATAGGTTGGAGGATAAGGAGGATATTATGAAACTTAAAGTTTGTGGATTACAGATTGGAGTATGGAAGGAAGGGGAAACCGTAGAATCTTACACCAATAAGCACATTGAACTTCTGGAAAGAGCAGTTAAAGAAGAATCCGAAAAGGAAGGCGGCAAACCTTATGTCTGTGTTTTGCCTGAAACAATGACGTATGCATATTTTGCAGGGGTAGTTGATGACAAATGGTTCAACTATTTTGAGGATGCACAGACCGGACCTACAACAACAAAGATGATTCAACTTGCGAAGGAACTGGATGTACATATTGTTTACAGTTTTGTGGAAAAAGCAGTTGAGTTTGGAGTGAATCACTACTACAACAGTTGTGCAATGGTATCACCAACAAGAGGTCTGATTGCAGTTTATAGAAAATGTCATATTCCTTATATGGATTTCGATCACATGCAGGTTCATGAGAGCTATTATTTCGAACCAGGACAAGTCCTGCCTGTATTTAAGATGGACAATGGTGTTACGTTTGGAATGTTGCTCTGCTATGACCGTTCATATCCTCTGGCATGGCAGACACTGTATCTGCAGGGTGCCCAGATGGTATTCCTGCCTGCGTGTGCGTGGGGTTTCCGTGGTCAGTTCTTCCAGAATGAGTTGAGAACCAGAGCTTTTGAAACCCATACCTTTGTTGTTGCAGTTAACAGAGCCGGAGATGAGCAGGTTGAAGGTGAAAGACTTGTCAGAAATCACTTTGGTAAGTCTCTCATTGCAGGACCAACCGGTGAGCTGATCACTTCTCTCGAAAAGGAGCAGTGGGAATACATCGCAGCAGTTGTAGATCTGGATGAAATTGAGCAGGCTCATTTGACGTTGCCGTTCAAACTTGACAGAAGACCTGATTTATATGGAATCTGCACTGCAAAGGGAACCTTTGGCTCACCATATATCCATACACATAATCGTCCGTAGCCATGCTTTAGTCAGACAACTCTTATGAATAGAAATGGAGGACAAAATGAAAGCAGATTTAATCGTAAAAAATGGTATTGTCGTTACTAATGAGGGTCTCATAAAAGGTGGTGTTGCAGCAAAAGATGGTGTGATTGTTGCAATAGCTGCTGACGAGAACTTGCCAGAAGCAGAAAAAGAATATGATGCGAAAGGGCTTTTGATAATGCCGGGCGTTATTGAGCCACATTGCCATCTGGGACTTGATAAAAACGAAGATGGCTCCTTTAAGGGAGTCGAAAGATATATTGAAGATGTTGCAACAGAATCAAAGGCCGCTGCAGTAGGAGGAATCACTACAATCAATACTACTGTTGAAGGGCTTGGGCCAGGGGGAAAGCGTTTCTATGGTGTAAAGAACAAAATGGAAAATGCGAAACCTGCATTAGATAATGCATATGTAGATATTAAGTATTATCTTGGGGTCAAGGATGACGAAGAAATTGCGGAGTTTAATGAACTGAGAGATGAGGGGCTGCTGAGTTGTGCGAAGGTATTCTTGGGATTTAAAGGCGCTGCAGCAAAGGTGTTCGGACATCCGGAAGAAGGATATAGTAATGATTTCCTGTTCCGTGCAGCCAGAGACCTTGCCGCGCAGAAGGGTCCTGTCCAGCTGATGGTTCACTGTGAGGATGCTTCAGTCATGAATTACATGGCACCAGCAATTGAGGCAGAGGGTCCGGTATGCGGCAACTATATTGACCTATATGACAGATCACGGCCGGGTTTTCTAGAAGCTATGGATTTGTGCAAGATGGCATATATTACACACTACCACAATTGTCCGCTGTACATAGTTCATATTAGCGCCAAGGAAACAGTCGACCAGTTGGAGTGGTTCCAGAGTAAAGGATATAAAATCACAGGAGAGACGTGTCTGCATTATCTGCTGCTGGCTTCTGACGATCCGATTTGCTTTGAGAATCCGGATTGGAACAATATGGCCAAAGTGTCTCCTCCAATTAGAAACAGTTCAAACAGGGATGCACTGTGGCGCGGAGTAATGAACGGATCCATAACCTGTATTGGCACTGATCACGTAAATTATAGTGCTCACACAAACAAATTAGGAGGTAGCTTTTGGGATGCCCCGGGCGGATGCGGAGATGGCATGAGTTTGTTAATGACCGCGCTCTTCTCTGAGGGAGTCGTAAAACGTAAAATGCCGGTTGAAGATTTCACAAAACTAATGAGTGAGAATCCAGCAAAAGCACTGGGGATCTATCCGCAGAAGGGAGCCATCAGAATTGGATCAGATTTTGATGTAGTTGTCTTCGACCCTCACGAAAAATGGAAGTTCTCATTTGAAGATACATACTCCACCCATTATGGAAGTATTTACGAAGAAAGAGAGTTCCAGGGCAGACCAAAGGCCACTTTCGTAAGAGGAACAATGATTGCTGAGAATGGAAAAATCGTCGTAGGTAAACCGACTGGTAAATATGTAAAGAATTCCACAACAACTTATTAACGAGGAGGTTTAATATGGCAAAAAAAAATCTGACCGAAATAATAGTTGATTTCATTTGTGATACACAGTATGAAGATATCCCTGAAATTGTGGTCGAAAACGCAAAGGGGAGAATTCTCGATTCTATCGGCGTTGCGTTCAAGGGAGGAACAGAATCTGTTGGAGAAACAGTCAAACGTTTTGCAAGAGAGAATTGCCACGGCGAAGAAGCGACAGTTATAAACGGTGGTTTCAAGACGAACTATCGAGACGCTGCCTTTGTGAACGGCGTGCTGACCCATGCGATCGATTTCGATGATCACTTTATCCTTTCACATCCGAGCATGGGAGTTGTACCAGCACTGCTCTCAATAGCAGAAAAGGTAAATGCTTCAGGCAAGGAAATGATTACAGCTTTTGTTGTTGGTCTGGAAATCTATACAAAAGTACAGCAATGCACAAGTACAGAACCATGGTACAGAGGGTTTCATGCTTCTGGTATATGGGGCGGATTGTCTGCAGTTGCTGCCGCAGGGAAACTACTGAAACTGGACAAGAAGCAAATGACAATGGCGTGGGGAATCGCATGTTCAACATTCTGCGGTCTGAAGAGAAACATGGGGACAATGACAAAGCCATATCACTGTGGACGTTCAGTAGAAGGAGGCGTACTTGCAGCACTGCTGGCAAAACAGGGCTTTACATCTCATCCGGAAGCTTTTGAGGGAAGATTTGGATACCTGCACGTGTTCTGCACAAAACCACGTACCGAATATATTGAACAGTTGGGGAAGGTGTGGGATCTTAAAGAAACTCCGACGCTGATCAAGCCACATCCATCCTGCGGAGGCACGCATGCCGCTATGAATGGAATGCTGGAATTGATTCGTAGATACGATATCAGAGAAGAGGATGTCGAAAAAGTTGATGTTGGTATGAATCAAGGCGGTGTGGATTCTCTGTATTATCCGAACCCTAAGGATATTTATGAAGCAAAGTTCAGTATGCACTTCTGTATGGCACTTCTGCTGCACTACAGAAGATGGGGATTATCTCTGCACACAGATGAAGTTGTGAACAGTGAGCCGATGAGAGCGTTATACCCTAAGGTGAACTTCTTCGTCGATGAAGAGTTAGATAAGACAATTGACAGAGATTACACAGATTATTATGCGGTGGTCACTGTAACAATGAAAGACGGGACAGTACATACTATTCAGTCTAATCCACCAGTTCTGGATTTCAATCAGATCAAAGACAAGTTTAAGGATTGCGTTTTCCCGATTGCAGGGAAAGAAAGAGGGGAAGCAATTATAAAAGTCGTTGAAGAACTGGAAGTCTATAACCAGAGTGATCTCATGGGCCTTCTCGCTTGAAAGGAAAACAAAGATGTCAGAACAAAGACGGTTTGAATGCACAATTATGAGAGGTGGCAGCAGTAAGGCGGTGTTCTTTAAAAAGGACAGATTGCCAGATGACGCGGTTCTTCGCGATCGCATTATTCTAGCAGCTTTTGGCAGTCCGGATGTCAGACAAATCGATGGACTGGGCGGGAGTGATATCACCACTTCTAAAGTTGCTATTATCGGACCGCCAACCAAGGAAGACGCTGATATAGATTATCTATTTGGGCAGGTCCAGATTAACGCCCCAGAAGTAATATGGAATACGAATTGTGGGAACATATCAGCGGCAGTCGGGCCCTTTGCTATTGACGAGGGGTTGGTAGAAGCGCAGGAGCCTTATACGATATTGCGAATTAACAACCTCAGTACCGATAAAACAATTATTGCAAGGGTACCGGTCAAGGGCGGCAAGGCGGTCGTACAAGGTGACTACGAGATACCGGGGGTTCCGGGTAGTGGAGCCAAGATTGAACTGGATTACAAAGAGTGTATCGGTGCAGCCACAGGGAGACTCCTCCCTACTGGAAATGTATCAGACATTTTGGATGTCCCTGGCATTGGGCGTGTGGAAGTGAGCATTGTAGACATTGCAAATTCTGTATGCTTCGTTAAGGCAGAAGATATTGGTGTTAACGGCTACATGTCTCCTCCGGAAATACGAGGTGATAAGGAACTGCAGAACAAGCTGGAGGCAATTCGAAATGAGGCAGCAAAGGCAATGGGACTGATTTCCGAGGGAGATGTTGCACTGGAAAAAAGTCCAATACAACCATTGATATCCTTTGTCAGCCAGGCAAATGATTACATAGACTATGGAACGGGGAAGACAATCAAAGGGGAAGACATGGATTTTGCTGCCAGAATTCTCTTTAATCAGATGCCGACTGATAGTTTTCCTATTACTGCAACTATCTGCATTTCTGTTGCTTCGCAAATAAAGGGAACTGTTGTTAACAGTATTATGAATGAGAATCAAGTTGGGAGAGGTGCTGTTAACTTCGGGCACGCCCGGGGGATCAATCACGTTGAAGTTGTTGTAAATGAGAATAATGGAAATATTACGGTAGAAAAGGCACTGGTCGGAAGGACAGCCAGAAGGTTGATGGACGGAAATGTATATGTACGTCCGGATGTTTTTTGAATGATCATTCAGGAGGAAAAAATGAACAATAAAAGTATTTCTGAAACTATTACAGAATTTGTTTTGAATCTAAAATATGAGGATATTCCACCAGAAGTTATCGATTATGCGAAACTGCTTTTGATAGATTCATTGGGATGCGCAGAAGCAGCGATTGATGAGCCACATGCGAAACAGCTGTTTGAAGCAATTTCTAAAAAAGACAGTCATGATGAAGCTAGACTCTGGGGATCCGATATAATGGTGGACCTTGACGATGCAGTAATCTACAATGGAAGCCTTATACACGGACTGGACTACGATGATACCCATGCATTGGCAATTACACACCCGAGCAGCTCTGTAGCAACTGCAGGGCTGACGATAGGTGAGTACTTGAATAAATCTGGAAAGGATATCATCACTGCAATGATAGCTGGATATGAAGTGTTACTGCGACTGGGGTCATATGCAAACGGTGGGCTTCATGACAGAGCATTTCATCCGACGGGTTGCTTGAATGCATTTTCCTCAGCTTGTATCGCAGGAAAACTAATGGGAGTAGAGCCTCTTGTACTGCGGAACGCATTAGGCATTTGCGGAAGCCAAGCAGCTGCGATTCTGGAGTTTCTGAATGATGGTACCGATGTTAAAAAGATACATCCGGGATGGGGAATTCATTCTGCATTGTATGCATTAGACTATGCAGGGTACGGGTTTACGGGTCCAATCAAAGTATTTGAAGGAGTTCAAGGATATTTCGCCGCACACATTGGGCGGACGGAAGGAATTGAGGAGGTCTTTTCTGATTTTGGTAACCGTTGGTACACAAGTGAGATCGCTTTTAAATTCTATCCGGTATGTCATTGGTTGCATGGATTTAATGATATTCTCTTCAAAATGGAAGAAGAAAACTCGTTTGGTGCTGATGATATAGAGACCCTCGAATGCATAATTGATGAACGTGTGAGTGAGGTCGGATATGCAGCACCGGATAAATTGAGACCAGCAACAGAATATCACCAGAGATTCAGTCTGTATTATACCATTGCCATGGCGGCTTACAAAGGCAGACTTGGACCAAAAGAGATTAATGCTGAACATATGAAGGATCAAGGGCTTTTAGACATGATAGATCGCGTCAAGATCAAAGTCGATCCTGATGCATATGTACCAGGAGCTTTCCCTGCTCAGTTGAATGTCACTTTGAAGGATGGCCGCCAATTTTGCGGATCGCAGCCTTATGAAGTTGGAAACAAAAAGAATCCAGCCAAGAAGGAACATGTCCTGAGAAAGTATTATGACAACACATTGGATTATATCGGTAAGGACAAAGCAGATAAGATTGTCGAAGATGTTGAGAACTTCGAAACGCAGACAAATGTAGCTGATATTCTGGACAACCTGAAAAGATAGATTTTGAAAAGAAAGCGTATTGAATAACGTGAAAGGAGAATCAAATGGGGAAATTAGATGGTAGAGTAGCCGTAGTAACAGGTGCTGCGAGAGGAATCGGTGCGGCTGCAGCAGAGGCTTTAGCGAAGGAAGGTGCGAAGGTCTGTGTTAACATCCGTTCAGAGTCAAGAAGAGAAGAAGCAAATGGTGTTGTTGAAAAAATCAAAGCACAAGGCGGTGAAGCATTTGTGTATCAGGCGGATGTGACCCAGCCGGAAGAAGTATGCGCGATGTTTAAAGAGGTTGCGGATAGATATGGCGGCATCGATATCCTTGTAAATAATGCCGGAACGCTTGTGCGTGGAAGACTGCAGGATACAAGCTATGAGGATATCGACAAAATGCTCCGCGCAGACCTGTTCTCAGTTTGCGTATGTATGAAAGAAGCATATCCATATCTTGTTAAATCAAAACACGGTAGAGTAATTAATGTAACCTCTCAGCTTGGGCAAAAGGGCGAAGGTGAAGTTGCGATCTACTGTGCTGCCAAGACAGGAGTTATTGGACTTACAAGAGCAATGGCATTAGAGTACTCTGCTCTTGGTGAAGGAAATAATATTCTTGTAAATGCCGTGGCACCAGGACCAATCGAAGGAGGCTTATCAGCCGATATGAGTCCAGAACTGAGGGAACTTAAGGAAGCAACTTTACCGCTTGGTAGACTTGGAACTCCAGAGGAGTGTGCATCTTCGTTTGTATTCCTCGCTGGAGATGAATGCACTTTGTTCTATGGACAGACATTAGGTGCGACATGTGGAGACACGATGGTTTAAGATCAGGATGAGGGATGTCAAATCTCCTATATTATTTGGAAAGCCCCGGTTGTGCATGGATCGGGGCTTTTCTTTTGAAGGCACCTATCATTCCAGTGTTAGACGGGTCAGAGCGACTGAGGAACACTTGCATCTTAGATAACACAAGATATAATAAATGTAAGTACCGTGAGCCACACTGAAAGGCGAGGTATCATTTTCTAAGACAATCCGGGTTTTTACGAGAATGGTTTAGGAGAATGGTTGTGAAGAGATAAGATATTAGGACCAAATAAGATGTTGAATTAAGACATTGAATCACGAAGGGCTGCAGGGACATCTCCCCGCAGTCTTTTGCTTTTTATTGCCTTTGCATTATGCATTGGCGGGTTTTTATCTGTGTCGATATCAAAGGAAGGCAAATCAGTGGTATAATAGTCACCGACTACGTAAGAACACGCAAATAAAAGAAAGGAAAATGATGTTTCGTTTCTGGAAACATCAGAAAAGCAGCTATGGGTATTCAAAAGAAAATATTTGCGATCATCATGTCGCTGATGATGGTGCTGACTTACACGCCAAGTGTAGCGTTCGCGACGAACGGAGAACAGCAGGCAGAGCAGCAGACCGCACAGCAGACAGAAGAACAACAAACTGAGCCACAGACGGAAGTGCAGCAAACAGAACAGCTGGCGGAAGAACAAGAAGCAGGACAGCAAGCAGAGCAGAAGACTGAGGGACAACAAGTGCAGACTGAACAGCAAGTCAGTGAAGAGAAGACAGATGTCGTGCAGGGAGCGCAGCCAACAAATGGAGTCGAAAGTGCGAAAGAGCGGACTCTTCCGGTGGGCGGATGGTCTCCGGCAGAGGCTAAATACAGTCCGGAAGACATCGAAATCGAATTCTCCCTGAATGAAGGAAAGAGCAAACGTAAGGCCGCCAAAGGTGACAGCATGTCTGTGTTCACGAAGGGCGTATCTGATGCAGGATATAATGCTCTTACTGAAACACAGAAAAGCTATTACGAAGAAATCGATAAAGCAGTGCTTGCATTCATGAACGCGGATTTGGATGTTGTACCAACCAAATGGGATGGTGGTATAGATTATATCTTTGCAAAAGTGGATTATGCAGAGCTGGGGATCACAGATAATGAGGAAGCTCAGATAGCATTCTATGCCTACGGATATGATCATCCGGGCTATTACTGGCTCAGCAATTCGTTCATAGTCACTGATGATGCTTTGTACCTTTGTACAGACGAAGAATACGCCAGCGCCGGCGAAAGGCTTGCCATCAATTCACTGGTAAGCTCCAGTGTCAAGACGTATGCGGAGCTCGCGGAGAAAGGAACGGATACCTTGGATGAGATTGCGATCATTCACGATCTCATCGTAAATGATATTGACTATGCTTATCAAAGCGATGGGCATACACCAGAGAATGCCAATTGGGCGCACTCTGTGCAGGGCGTATTCGACACGTACTACAAGCAGGCGGTCTGCGAAGGGTACGCGGAAGCCTTTGCACTGATCATGAACTATATGGATATTCCGAATTATTACATCGTCGGTAATGCCGACGGCAGCGGAGCAGGCGGCGGTAGCGGACACGCATGGAATGCAGTCTCCATCGATAACGGACAGACCTATCTCTATATGGATCTCACATGGGACGATTTCGGAGGGGAGGATGGATACGCGTATACGTATTTCGGCATGCCGTCATCAGATTTTGAAGCGACCCACTACAAGAATACTTCTCAATATGAAGACGTCGATGATTGGCTGTACGATATCAACGAAGAGTTCAACGACAGCTTTGAAAACACATACTACTGCAAAGGCGGATTTTACTATGATGGATCTGCCGATACGGCGAACTTCGCATCAGGCGTCATCGACAAGGCGGCTCGTGCCGGCAGCTGGCTTTCCTTCATGACTCCGTCAGTGAGCGCCCTGGAGGAAGTTGCCAATGAGCTTGGTTTAGAATTGCTGCTCTATCCGGTATCATACAAAGGCACCGAGTACTACTACACAGTCGTTGGGTTGGACATCACTCACGTCCATTCCTGGAGCGAACCGGAATACAATTGGTCACATGACAATCGATGGGTGACAGCAATCCGTGTATGTCAGGAACCAAACTGTACAGTCGGCGCAGAGGAAAAGACTGTGGAAACCACTTATGAGATCATTGGAAACATATGCGTTGAAGATGGTACGATCAAATACACTGCAGACTTCCAGAACGAAGCCTTTGAAACCCAGATGAAAGAGGTGGCGCAAAAGGCTTTGGGCCATGCCTGGAAGCATGTGATCAACAAGGCCACGCTCTCGAAAAACGGCAGCGAATATGATCAGTGTTCCAGGTGTCCGGCTAAGCAGGGCACAGCGACGATTTACTATCCGAAGACCTTCAAGCTGTCCACAACGGCATACACCTATAGCGGAACAGTAAAGAAGCCGGCAGTTACAGTGAAGAACTCGCTTGGCAAAACCCTTTCCGCAGCAAGTTATAAGGTGTCTTATTCCAAGAATAAGTATGTTGGAACAGCTTACGCGAAAGTCACACTTAATGCGCCGAGATACAGCGGTACAGCGACACTGAAGTTCAAGATCAACCCGAAGGGAACGTCCCTCAGTAAGCTGGCGCCGAAGAAGAAAGCCTTCACAGTAACCTGGAAAAAGCAGGCGACGCAGACCACTGGCTATCAGATCCAGTACTCTACGAGCAGCAAGTTCGCCAGCGGCAACAAGCTTGTGACAGTTGCAAAGACTGGCACAACTTCCAAGACCATCAGCAAGCTCAAGGCGAAGAAGAGATACTACGTCAGAGTCCGGACCTACAAGACCGTCAGTGGAACTAAGTACTATTCCGGCTGGTCGGCGAAGAAGTCAGTTAAGACGAAGTAACCAACCAATAACCTAAACAGTTATCGGCATCGGATGTTTGAATCAGGCATCCGGTGCTTTTGCTTTATAGTCAGAGAAATAATCGATGAGGAGTTTTTTGATTCCTTTCGTATCAGGCTTGTTATGTTTTTTTCTGCAGTACAGATACTGTGTGCAGCAGATTGGGTCACCGTGATCATCGACGATTCCTATAGCGCGAGTGCCTTTTGTTTGTCTACGCAATAAATCATAATAGATTGTCCCGGTCATTACTGCCACGAGATTATCTAGAGCGATATATTCAAGCGTTTCATTAATGTTGGAAACTACGATGGTGATCGGCTTTTGCTGAGCATCCTGAAACAGGGCATTGTAATCACGTATCAGGCTGGAATGTTGTGCTGTCAGAATGAATCTGTCATTGAGCATATCCGATATGTGTATTTTGTCTTCAGAGGCAAAAGGATGCCTGTCAGATACAATTAACTGTAAAGGTTCATTGACAAGGGTGACAGAGTCAAAGGATTTATTCTGTATGATTTTCGAAGAGATACAGAGATCGCTCTTGTGGGTCAGCAGATTGTTTTCCAGTTCGTGGGCAGGGACTGCACCAGAAGACATGAATGCGATATCAGGATAAGATTCCAAAATGCGATGCAAAAGTCCGGGAAACAAAATCAGCGGAAGACATTGGATCTTAACAGTATTATTATCGAGAGCATTTCTGAGTGTAATTTCGTATAAGCCGTCATTGAGTTCTTTGACCGCGGACTTCGCGTAGGGAAGAAAGATTTCTCCGCTGTCGCTTAGCTGTATATTCCGTCCTACTCTGTCAAATAATTTGAAGCCGATTTCATCTTCCAGTCTGGATATGGCCTTCGACATTGCAGGTTCAGAAATATTCAATTCATCAGCAGCGCTTGTCAGGTGCATACTTTCAGCAACTGCAATAAAGTATTTAAGCTGATCGATATTCATCTGGAACCTCACATATCTGGATTGCTGTTGTTGGGGTTAAGGTAGCATTTAAGCGTTATAATGTCAATGGAATCGGAACAATTAATAACTTTTTGTCATCAATTATTCCGCATAGCGATTGCTTATCTGGTATTGCCAACTCCATAATTAAGAAAAAAACGAACTAATTTATTGTGGAGGTGAATGGAATGTCTATGGATGTTAAGCGCTGGTTTATACTGGCGGCACAAATCATTATCGCATTGGCAGTAGGATTTCCTTACATGCTGTCAATCATCGTCGGCCCACTGAACGCAGAAAAAGGATGGGCGATACCGACTATGATGCTCGTCTTTACAATCTGTATGTGGATACAGAGTCCGGCAATGATCATATTTGGTAAGCTTAGAGAGAAATGGGGAAACAGAAAACTGATTATTCTTGGTGGAATTCTATATGGTGTTTCTGTTTCCGTAAGTGTCCTGTTTACAAATGTGTGGGGCTTCGTCATCATTGGCGGCGGTATATCAGGATTCTGCATGTTCGGTATCTTTGTGGCACAGCTTGCAAATGTAGGTGTCCTGTTCCCGGATAAGCGTGGGCTTGCAACAGGTATCTATTACGCTTGTCAGTCATTTCTGTTTTCAGCTTCCTGTGTTCCGCTCGCAATGCTGATCGAAAAAATGAACGTTGTTCCGGCAATCATCCTGATTGGTATCATCTTCGGTGTTATAACCGTTGTTCTGGGTATTTTTGCAGTTGATCCACCAGAAGGGTATGCGCCGAAGGGATGGACTCCTGATGAGGAAGTAACAGAAACAAGTGTCAGAGGTCCTGAATACAACTGGATTGGGATGCTTAAAACACCGATATTTTATCTGCTTCTTCTAACTCTGATTGGCCTGATGATTGGAGGCATGGCAATGTCAAGCAACGTATCTCTGATGGCACAGTCGGCGCTTGGAATTGGAGCGACAAAAGGCGCAGCGTACGGAACAATCTTCTTTGTAGGTTCAGGTATCGGCGGTATTATTTCAGGACTTCTGACTGATAAACTGGGCGGAGGAAAAGCGCTGCTGGCACTTTGCGCATTGTCGTTCATATTTGTTGGAATTTATCTGACAGTTGGTCAGGGTGTAAGCTTCCTGTTTGCTCTAGTTGTAGTATTTGTCGGCATTGGTTATGGCGGAATGGGCACTGCAATGGCAGTTATCACAATGAACAGCTGGGGGGAAAAGCACTTTGGCGTAAATATGGGATTTGTCGGAATCGCGGGTATGATATCAGCATTGGTAGGACCGCTTGTAGCTGGAGCAGCCGAAGTCAATACGACATTGACAGTAATTCTCATTGTGAATGTAATGGGTGCAGTCGCTGCGTTTGGATTTATCAAAGCATACAAGGTATTCCTCAGAAAGTGGAGAGAAGAACAGCAGATTGAAGCTGAGTAAAAAAGAGAGGATGATACAAATGATCACGATCAATTGGGAAAAGTATCTGGACTTTGATGCCCAGCTGCCTCCTCCGGGGATGCGTGAGGTCATCTTCGTCAAGGGGACCCCTTATGAAATGGGCCGGCAGTATGGTGAGCAGACAAAGGACATGATTAAACGAAATTTCTGTCTGGTCCTGGGGGATGCGCTGAAGAATTATACGCAGGAGCAGATTATCGATAGAGTAACGCTACTCAGCAATGATATCGCGAAAAAGGCACCCGAGATTCACGAATGGTATAAAGGTATCGCTGACGGATCTGGAATGACATATGGGGAGATTGCCCTAATTAATATCCAACTATGGGTCAGCATTCCATATCTCATGTGCAGCACGATTGCTGCTACTGATGAAGCCACAGCAGATGGTAAGACGATTGCGGGTGTCAACGGTGACGTTACTTATAACATGAGTGGATATGGCGTGACACTGGTTGCCTTCCCGGACGAAGGAAATGCCTTTGTGACGCTGCCGCAGCTGGCGGGGCAGATGGGATCCAACTTCGCGATGAACGAAAAAGGTCTGATTGTAACCTTCGACGGCGGAGAATCAGAACTGGCCGAAGATACATCCTTTGGGTTCGCGGATTTTATCAGCGCTGAAGTATATGCAGTATCGAAATGCGATACATCTAAGGAAGCGGAAGAGTTGATTAAGTCTCTTGGTGTTGCAGGGGGATGGATTTATCTGTTTGCAGACAAAGATAAAGACCTCAGGATTTTGGAACACACGTCCAGATGTGATGTGACCAGACTTTCGGGTCAGTATGGCGAGAGAAACTACATTCATGCGGCAAATCACTTTGTCGATGAGGAGATGAGAAAGTCAAGTATTGACGTTGAAATCAACAAAGATTCCTATACCCGCTATGACACAGAGGAAAAGCTCCTTTCTGAACTGTACGGCAGGCTTGATCTCGACAATATGATGGATATACTTGCAAGCCATGACTGGTGGGACGGTGAAAAGTGGAACAAAGAGCAGTGGGGAGTGCAGGAAAGCAACTTCACACCAGAAATGCATGCGCCGGATTTCAGAACGGGAACAAGGTGTTTCGGCATCGTGGAAGATGCAGTAGCATTTATCCTTCATGGAACAACTGACAGAGCAGTGTCATTTATCCCGGGAAGCCAGGGTAAGTATGCGAAGGTGCCGGTGAAGCATACGCCTGATGAAGTGTTGTATGGATTTGAAGAGGATGCAGTGATTGCCGCTTGGCAGGCAGCAGAAAGACTGGCAAAGACGGGAACTATGTCAAAAGAAAAAATCGATATATTAGATCAGGCAAGAGAGCATATTTTCGCAGGCAAAAACTATCTGGCGAAGCTGAACATCTACAACACTTTCGACAACGAAGAAGCAAGAAAGCATTACGGATATGCAGCGAGTGAATTCAGCTATGCATATGTAATTTCACAGACGGTATAACTATAGGAAGCGTAATGATCATGCAAGATAAACTCTGGACAAAAAATTTCATACTTTTGATTGTGGCATCGTTGGGTTCAGGTTTTCTGGTAAGTTTGTTCCTCAATACGCTGCCTATTTATGCAGAACAGATGACGGGGACGGCTGTATATGCCGGCCTCGTCACAACCGGATATTCAATGGCAGCACTCGCGACAAGACCGGTAGTGGGGATTTTATGTGAGAGAGTCAGTGCTCTGAAACTCATCATCATTGGATTATCAATGATGATGGTGACTTGCTACGCATATAAATTTGCATCGACTATTGCTGTATTAATTCTAATCAGAGTGCTGCATGGAATTGGATTTGGAATCAAATCGACAGCATCGGGTGTTCTGGCAGCTGAGATCATCCCCAAATCGAGATTTGCGGAAGGAATTGGCATGTTTGGACTGTATTTGCCAGTTGCCAATGCTATTGGACCGGCCTTCGGACTATGGGTTGCAGAAGAGGGGTCTTTCCAGACACTTTTTAACATTGCGGGAGCCATTGGAATCGTCAGTGTCGTGCTGATGTTTCTGATAAGACAGCCGAGAACATCCAGTCAGGAGGCAGGGAAAAAACGAGTGGACGCTGGAGAAGAACAGGAAACCATTTCTGCAGACAGACTGCCAAAATCATTTATTGGTTTTGAATTTGGTGTCGTGTATCCGTCTCTGACCCTGATGCTGGTGTATTTCGGATATAGTGCAATCATCTCGTTCGTTGCTCTGTATGCAATTTCGTCAGGGGTCAGTGGAATCGGCTTGTTTTTCACCATTGGAGCAATCGCACTGTTTGTTGCCAGACTCTTTTTCGCGAAACTTGTCAAAAGGTATGGATACCATAGGTTTGTCATTGTAAGTATCATACTGTTTGCTGCTGTTCTGTTCCTGATTCCGCACATTGAGAATATCATAGCATTGTATGGTTGCTCCATCTTTTATGGAGCAGCGCTTGGAATCGTTCCAATGGCAGTCAATGCGCAGGTGCTGGAGAGATGTTCTGTGAAAAGACGCGGAACAGCCATGGCAGCGTACACGTCATCTATGGATTTAGGAATAGGAATCGGTTCAGTTTTGATGGGAGCAGTCGTCGATAGCGGAGGATTTACACCAGCCTTCTCTATGGCTGGAGGCATATGCGCAGCAGGTGCGGTTGTTTATGTACTGACAGTAGCAAGAGATCATGAACAGTATGTGGCACGTATTGAGGCGCTTGCATCGGGAGAGCAGGTAGCAGGAGATCAGATATGATTCAAAAAATTCTGAGAAACGGAACGATCTACACTGTAGAGGGAGCTGGATGGGAAAAACGCCCGGCAGAAGCAATGGCTCTGACAGAAGAAGGCATCATTGCTGCAGTAGGTGCTGAGGATGATGTTCTGAAGCTGAGAGAAGAGCAGACAGTAGTTCTGGATTTAGAGAGGAATACAGTTTTGCCGGGGTTGATCGACAGCCATGCACATATGCCAGGGAAAGCCTTTGCTGAGCTGTTTCAGATCAATTTATTTGGTGTTATGGATAGAGAACCAGCACTGGTAGAGATACGGACGTTCATAGATCGACACCCAAATTACACTTCATACTTCGGGATGGGGTTCAACATGGGAATGGTAGATGAAGAGGGCAAACCTCCTTGTGCTGCATGGTTGGACGAAATCTGTTCAGACAAGCCAGTGCAGCTCAGTTCCTATGATATGCATTCCAGATGGCTGAATACAAAAGCTCTGGAAGTATGTAATATTACAAAAGATACACCTGACCCGGCTATGGGACACATCCATCGGGATGAGTGGGGTAATCCGACAGGCCTTTTGACGGACTGTCAGAGCATTCCATTGATGCAGATGTCTTTCACACGTGAGCAGTGTATTCAGGCAACGACACGCTTTGTGAAGACGATGAATGCATGGGGATACACAGCAATCAATTCCATTGCGCCGCATCAGCAGACGAGCCCGTATATCTATCAGGATGTGCAGGCAAATGGAGATTTGACAGCACGAATTACAACTGCGCAATTCATCCGACATATGAATGCGGCAGAAGATCTGGAGACTTTGCAAGGGATGAAAAAGGAATTGGATTCTGATTTGATCAAAGTCACGACGGCGAAGTATCTGATTGATGGTGTTGTGGAAGGGTATACAGCGTATCTGAAGGAACCTTATGATGAGGCAGCAGGACTTGGAACAGATTACAATTCTTATCCTGAGTGGACTGTGAAAGAACTGGCAGAATCCTTTGAAAGGGTGATGAATGAAGGTTTCAGTGTGCACTGTCACAGCATCGGAGATGCTGCAACATCGATGGTGTTGGATGCGTTGGAAGAGGCAAATGCAGTAAGCAACGGTGCAACACAAAGGCAAGGAGCATATCGGAATGTGATTACCCATTTGCAGATTGTGGATCCTTCTGATATCGGCCGCATGGCCCAGCTGGGAGTGATTGCAGCAATCCAGCCATTCTGGCACTTTAAGGAGCCGGGATTCTTTAACACCGTTGAACTCATTGCACTGGGTAAAAATCGAGCTGAAAAGGAATACCCCGCGAAATCTTTTGTGGATGCAGGCATCCTGATTACAGCGTCAGGAGATTTTCCAGTGTCTCAGGAAAACAACCCTTTCTATGGAATCAAGGCAGGTGTGATTAGGAATCTTTACAATAACGAAGACTTTGGGGAGAGCATTTCTGATCCGGATGACGAACGATTCCTGTTGGGTAAAGAAGAGAGGCTTACTGTGCCTCAGATGATTGAAGCATATACGATCAACGGAGCATATCAACTGTTCCGCGAGAATGAAATAGGTTCTCTGGCTCCAGGGAAAAAAGCAGACTATATTGTTATCGACAGAGATCCACTTACAATTGATGTTATGGACCTTGATAAAATACAGCTTTTGCAGACAGTGTTCAATGGAGAGGTTGTTTATGATAGAACGTGAAGTACGAACGCCTACAGGAACATATGTGGGATTCTGTAAGGATAGCATTCGTGAGTTTCTGGGAATCCGTTATGTAGAGCCTGTCAGCTTCTGGGAATTTCCTCAGCCATTGACGACAACACCTGGGGATAGGATTGAGGCTAAGACATACGGCCCACAGTGTTTGCAGCCTACGTCACCGGATGAGCTGGCATCGCTGGGTGAGAAAAGTAATGATTGTCTGACGCTCAATATCTGGACAAAAGACAACGATAATACAGGAAAACCAGTTATGGTTTATATCCATGGCGGAAGCTATAGCAATGGCGGCAATGCCGACCCAATCACTTGTGGCAAAGGATTTTTGGAGCTTTTACCCAATGATGAAGATGCGGTTATGGTAAAGATTAATTACCGTGTGGGCATCTTCGGATGTGCAGATCTAACCGTATTAGAGGGTGACACATCACAGTTCCATGATACGCTGGCGCTTCATATTGTCGACCAGATTGCGGCGCTTCGGTGGGTACACGAAAACATCTCCGCTTTTGGCGGCGATCCAGACAACGTGACCTTGTTTGGTCAGTCGGCTGGAAGCATGTCTATCGCTTATCTGATGGCCAATGAAGAAGCGCGGAATTACTTCAGCCGCGGTATTATGCAGAGCGGAATTCCGGGATTCGGGCTGGCAACCAAAGAAGCCAAAGCCACAACATGCAAAGGTTTATTCGATGCACTCGGAATCAGAACCATCGATGAACTGATGTCAAAAGATGATGACTTCTGGAATGAGCATTACGATAAAGTATTCATGCAGTTTGCAGGTGGTATTTGTCCACGTGTCATTGACGGCAAGTATATCAAAGATACGATGTATGATGAAATCAAAAACGGAAAAGCACGGGATATCTCTCTAATGGTCGGTGGGACGACTGGAGAAATGGATGTTTATAAATACTGTATGATGGATCCGTCGCACATCAATACGGCGGATGAGGTTCTGGACATGCTATACGCTATGAATGAAGAGTGCGGCAACAGCATTTGCCAGATGACCCCATATGGCCATGATGAGATTCATGAGGAATATATTAATGCTGGTGAGGACTCGCTGCGACGGGCGTGTAATATATTCAGCGCTTATGCGACGCAGCTGGGATCTGTTTACTATGCAGAGTGGCAATCGAAGTGGAATAATACATATCACTACGCATGGAATTGGATGCCGGATGCAACGATGCTCTCAAAAACTGGCCAGAAGACATCGTTTTCTTCGTGGGGAAGAGCACTGCACTGTGCAGAACTTCCTGTCCTATTTAATTCAGGAGATGTCGCATATCCAGCCCTGGGCACATGGTGGGTATTTTATCTTGGAGAGGATATTAAAGAAACAGTTCCGAAGAGCATTGTGCCAGTTGATTTGGCCCGCAAAGCAGCATTGACATGGTATTCCTTCGCGAAAACAGGTAATCCGAACAACGAGCTCATTCCGGAATGGAAACCGTTTGATGAAGAAGATAGGGCGACTATGTTTATAGATGAAGAATGGGACCTGCGATCTGATGCTCTGATTGAAGATAGGAATTTGCTTCGAGGAATAGAGTTTGCGAAAAGACAGGACAACACTCTGAAAAATACAAGAAAAGTAGCAATGAATGTGCATGCAATGGAGAGGTGAGGATTATGAAGTATCAGAACCCAACATCTGAACAGATGAAAGAGATTTACAAGGAGTACATTAAAGCTTTCCAGAATCAGGACTGGGCGACTGTAAGAGAATATGTGTCGGATAATATTTATTTTTACTGGGGTGTAAGTATGGATCCGCTGATCGGCAAAGATGCTTTCGTCGGATTCTTTGAGGAAGTCGCTAAGTATTGGAGCGAGTATCCTGAGGCTGAAGTAATCGATGCAACAGTACCGGTACTCAGAGTGTGGATCAACAATACGATTACTGTTCATAAAGACTGGGAGAATAGTCCATTTGAAGCTTTTGGGATGACACCGAAAGCTGGAGACAAATACAATCCGCAGGGCTATGTTAATTACGTCTTTAATGAAGACGGACAGATTGCGATTATCATCGACAATGATTATGAGCATTAAAGAAAGACCGCCGGCAGACGCCGACGGTCTTCTGTTATCTAATTATATTGCCTTTGCACCTACGGTCTGATTTTATCAAGTACCTGTCTGTCTTCTGATCTTGGGTCTTTCTGCTGTTCCCATGAACAATCGGTACCGATGATCATAGTCTCACGGTCTGTCGTATCATACTTTGACCATTCGCCAATCAAATCGTTATTTGGATCTCCGTTCTTTGCGAAGGAGTACCATGTCGTTTCTGTTGACTGAACAAGTTCTTCAGGAATGCCTTCTGCCGGACCTGCCAACTCAGGATATCCGTTTTCTACACAACCGAAGACAAGAATCTGTTCCATACAGTGCATTGGTCTTCCCCAAGGGGATACTTCAGCGACATCACCCTCTGCTTTGAGGACAGCTTCTTTATCCGGTGCCCACTCCCAATAGTACATGTAGACATCGGAGCCTGCTTCTGAGAGTGCTTCAGCGATAAAGATTGCAGTCTGACGATAGTGTGAATCGTTGAACAGATCCATCCATCTCTTTACAGGGTCATCTCCAAGAGCCAGATACTCATCAATGATATCCTGGTGACCAAGTGGTGACCACTTCACAATGGCATCACCGGCTCTATCCTGCATGACTTCAAGATAATCGATGATTGGCTGTGGATCCGTAACTGGTTCTGAAATGCTGTTGTCCCAGTCGATGGCTTCGAAGTCATATTCACCGCTGACAGTTCCAATCATGACATCGATGTCTTTTGCAACACCATCTTTCAGTGCCTGATATCCGTCGAGTGGAATGACTTTGCCGTCAGCAACTCTGTGTGGATGATGCAGTTCTTCATCGATTTGATCATATTTCGCCATGATGTCATCATCCGAAAGTGCCATTAATTCATCAATGGATGATACGCCAAGAATCTCAAAAACTTTAGCGGAGTTTTCTTCTGATTTTTCAAGTGAAATCTGTCTGTTGAAAATGTTTCCGCTTTCCAGAATGATGTGCTGGAAATACTGATTGGCTTCCGGAATGGTCAGCAGAGTACAAGCAGAGCCTGCGCCGAAGGACTGTCCCATGAGGGTGACATTTTCTGGGTCGCCACCGAAGGACGCGATATTCTCATTGACCCAGCGGAGTGCCAGTTCCTGATCTAGTGTTGCCAGGTTGATGGCATCAGCATAAGTTGCCTCATCATATCCTTCCAGAGCTGAAAGGTTCAGAGAACCGAAGATGCCAAGTCTGTAGTTCAGTGATACGAGGACAGCATCTTCACCTTCTGCAAGGTTTCTGATGAAGAACTCTCCATCATAGCAAGGGTCATACGTTCCGCCCTGCCATCCACCACCGCCGTGGATGAATACGATGACCGGTTTCTTCTCTTTTGTGACATCTCTTGTCCATACATTGAGATCCAGGCAGTCATGTGACTGTTTCCACTGTGATGCAATTTCGACATCATCATCAACTTGGAAGCAGGATGGACCCCACTCATCACATACAACTTCATCTTCGGAAGTTGTTGATACCATCTGCGGAACTTCCCACTTGCCGACTGGGTCAGCATAGGAGATGCCCAGGAATTCCTGAACACCGTCATTATCGTGGCCTAGATACGTTCCTGTATTAGCAACGACCTCAATGTCAGATACGATTGCTTCCTCGGTATCCGCTGCTTCTTCAGCATCACTGCTACCTGAAGAACCGCAGGAGCATAGACCTAGTACGAATACAATACAAAGGCCAAATAACAGTAGTTTCTTTTTCATCTTCTCCTCCTTCTTTCCATAATCAATTAAAAAGGACCAACGCAAACTATGCGTTGATCCATAAAAAGCAATCCTTTTCAGGCTGTCTTTTCAGTCTTTCAACCTTTTGAATTAACTACTGAGATCTGTCACCTGCTGCGGCAGTTTACAAACCTCCCTTGGTATTTTATACTTTATCATAGTAAACAGTTATCGTCAATGATATGTTCTATATCTGCCATGAGAAACGTTTTCAGAAAAACTGCAATACTCATCATAGCGGGAATCCTGATCATAGCCATTCCAGTAGAAGTGCTGGGTATTTTTCATAATCAGAGGATGTTTGAGAAGGAAGCGGAAGCCAAGCTTCAGTATGCGGTTGAAAATTCTGCCGAAGAGATGGATATGATTTTTAATGGAATGGATGACCTTCTTAATATGATGCAGGCAACTGCCAGAGCAGAGTTCAGTGGTGAAGCGTATCGTTCTGATATCTCTCAATATGAGCGTGCGAAAGAAAAGTACAGTAATATTCTGAAAGAGACCTTGGAGGAAACATCATACATATCTGGTCTATATCTCACATTTAACCCGGATATATATAAAAACAGGCAGGAAATCTGGTGGGCCTATAATGACAAGGAAGAAGTCGAATTTATAGATTCTACGCCTATTGAAGTAACACCTGTCTGGCTTCCCGATGACAGCGCTTATGAACCAGATTACTATTATGATGCAATCAAATACGGTGATTTCTGGGTCGGCATGGATTTTGATGATACTCTTGGAGTATATATGACAACACATACACGTCCTGTATACGATAAAAACAATGAGCTGATTGGCATCGTGGGTGCGGACATCTATATGGATAACATCATCAAAATGGTAAAAGCAATGCCGATTTACGAGGATAGTGAGGCGGTTCTGTTTGGGACTGAGCTTGATGTCTATGCGTCGAGCATCAATGCGAAGAATCCAGATAATCATTTTAAGAAACTCGTTGAAGGCATCCGTGAAACAGGAGAAGAAAAAGGACATTTCTGGTATAAATCAAATGATGGAAAAAGGAGCATTGCTGCTTTTGTTACTCTCGATAATGGATGGGTTGTCGCGAGTTCTCAGCCTGCAGGAAGTGTCATGACTGCTGCCACAGAAACAAGAGATACATTGCTGCTTACAATGGCGCTGACCATATTGGCCATTATTGGGCTAGTCATCTTCCTGATCAGGAGAAACTATGGACCGATTGTTGAAAACGCGGAGCAGAATGAAATTATTGTAATCAACAAATCAAGACAGGCAAAGCTTGGTGAGATGATTGGCAATATTGCTCATCAGAGCAAGCAACCTTTGAACAGCATTAATATTGATGTCTCCAATATGGAGGATGATTTTCTCGCTGGAGAACTTACTGCAGAACAGTTTTCTCAGTACGCAGAAAAGATCAAAGGCAACGTGTCACGCATGTCATCAACAATAAATGATTTTGCAGATTTCCTGAAACCAGATCGCGAAAGAGTGAGATTTTCTGTCGCAGATGAAGTTGATAAGACGTTATCTATGCTTGATGAGAGCTTACGCATAAACAGAATTGAAGTGAATCGAAACTATTGCGATGATGCCTTTGTTGAAGGCTTTCCGAATGAATTTGTGCAGTGCATTTTTAACATTCTCGAGAACGCAAGGGATGCCGTGATTGATGCAGAGAACGATAAACGAGAGATAGACATTACAATCAGCAAAAATACTGCATCTGTTGGAAAGTTCATCCGTATCGATATCTTCAATACCGGAGAACCAATACCAGATGGTTCACGACTTTTTGAGCCGTACTATACAACACGTGAAGAAGGCGGGGGAACCGGATTGGGTCTTTATCTTACAAAGCAGATTGTGGAAGACCATTTCGATGGAAAGATTAGTTTCGCAAATTCAGATTTTGGTGTGACGTTTACGATTGAAATACCGGAGGCGCAGCATGGAAAAGTGGAAAGAGCTTAAAATCTTATACGTTGAAGATGATGAGGAAACAAGAATCAGTCTGGAACGCTTTCTTAAGCGGAGATTCGGACGAGTTTTTCTCGCAGAAGATGGCGAACAGGGGCTTGTTGTTTTTGAACAAGAATCTCCTGATATTTGTATCGTGGATATTCTTCTGCCAGGAATCAATGGTCTGGATATGATCAGTCAAATGAAAATGATGGGAAAGGATTGCAAGTATCTGATTACATCCACAGTTGGAGACGCCGGAACCATTCTTTCTGCAGTAAATTTGAACATCAATAATTATATTGTCAAGCCAATCGATACGGCAGACTTGGAACACAAACTCAATACCATCGCTTCGGATATCATGGCATCGCGTAAGAAGAATGACCGGGCTTCACTTTCGGCGCTACCAGATAAAGGCGAGAAAGAGGAAGAAATCAGACGCGGTGTTATATCCATTATGAAGGATGCTTGTGGTCGGGGTCCACAGAACGTCACAACTTTCATTTCCGGAGAAAGTATTGAAATCAATTTGTATGGTGTGCTGTCTAAACAGGAAAAGACGTTGCTCGCCAATCACGGGAATCGCGGTCACGTGGAAGAGGGCAGGCGGATGCTATATGCTCTTATCAGCGATCAGATTGCTGCGATGATTCATGAGTGTACGGGGATTACGACCGAGCTGGCACAAGTATCCGTTGACTGCGGAACCGATCACGATAAGCTGGTGTATAGGGTGGTGGAGTAAGAGGTAAAGAGGCACTGTTGAGTAAGATGTGTTGTTGCGGGTTTTTATTCAACAACAAGTATTATTTTAAAGGAGGAACACAATGAATTACTGTCCCAATTGTGGTGCCGACTTAACAGAACAATATGGATTTGATCCGGATGAGCATGAATGGACTTGCACCGAATGTGGTTACGAAATACAAATGAGTGATGAATCCACTTCGGGGATAGATATGTTCGCTGAGATGGCTTTTAACCTAGGAGAAGCTGCATACAACAAAGGGAAGCTAAATGATGCAACAAAAGAGGCCAATCAACTTGAAAGAGAACGAATACATCTAGAAAAACAATCTGCTAAAGCAAATCGTAAAATTGAGGAAAAGCAAATCAAACATCGCAAAAAAATGGAAGCGATGGAATCAAGAACCCCGGAAGAGGTTAAAGCGGAGATAAAACAAAGGAGAGCAATTGCAAAATACATTGTGATTGCGGTAATTGTTGTAGTACTTCTGGGAGCAGGCGTATATGGAATTTATAAATATAAGGAACTAAAAGAGGTTGGAATAGATTCAGACAATTGTATAGGCAAAAACTATAAAGAAGTGGTGGAAATTCTTGAAGCTTCCGGTTTTGAGCAGATTAATGCTAGAGGGATAGCAGATCTTTCATACAAAGAAATAGGAGAAAAGGAATATACCGTTAAAGAAGTAGTGATAAATGGGGAAAGAAGTTTTAAAGCTGATTCGAAGTTCTTTTACGATTCAGAAGTGCAGTTACTTTATCACCTGGCGAAAAAAATGAATCCACCATTAACATCCAAAGAAGCCAAAGGGAAAGACTATAGAAAGGTTGAAAAAGAATTTAAGAATAATGGATTTGGCAATATACAGCTTAAACCCGAATATGACATTATATTTCAATGGGCAGCTGATGATGGAGAAGTAAAGAGTGTAACTATCGATGGTGAAAAGAATTATTCGACAGATAAGAAATATCGCATTGACGCAGATGTTGTGATTACATATCACACACTTAGAAGTAATAAGCCAGGGTGATAATTGCGATGATTGTTTGAGTTGCTGTTAGCAATACTTTTTAAGACGAAGTAATGAAATAAAGTAGGTTTCTTTAAGATATTATGCACCGGATGTCAATATGGCATTCGGTGCTTTTGCATGTAAAGAACTATAATGTTAAGATGTATCAAACGCTAGTTGATCGAAGTCCTTACAAAGGAGAGCGAATGATGAAGAAAAAGACCATGTTGGTAATAGGGTTGGTTGTTGCTTTTGCTGCAGTACTTTTGTGTGCGGGATGTGACAGCCAGGACAGTCAGGAGAGTCAGAGCAGCCAGGAAAGCAATGTTGAGACATCGCTGAATAATGCTGAAACATCGCTGAAAATACACGTCATTTCCGATTACAATCTGGGTGAAGACTGGATCAGTCAGTTTGAACAGGGCGCCCGGGAAGAGATCACCGGACAAAGAACTGATGCAGAAGTGGAATGCGGCGTGATCAAAGACACCACAGTGGCAGATCAGATTCTGGGATATGGTCTGAGCGGCGGGTTTGACGGATTGCTCATCGCCGCTGATACACAGGATTCAGAAACGGCCGAAGCCGTCGCGCAGGCCAGAGAGCAGGGTGTTCCTGTTGTAGGATTTGGCGATAACGTGAACAACGGATACAATACAGCCGCGCCTGAAGATCTTGCAAAATCTATGGCCCAGGTGCTGGTCGCGCAGGTCGCACTCCGCCAAGGCGCGGATGCCTGGGGCCAATCAGATTTCGGCGACCAGCTCGGCCGCGCTGTGCAAGGCAGCTGGACTACATTGAACAGTTCCGAAGATAAGAAACTGTTTGTGCCTCCGTATGTCATGGAATGCAGCAAAAACAGCGAGGGCAGATACGAAATGAACCGGGTTTCTCTGATTTCAGATATTGGAGACACACCGGATGGAAACGGCTACAACTACATTCTGAATACAGGAAACAACTATTACCTTTATCCGGAGAATCCGGGACAGCTGGAATGCCACTGGGAACCGGATGGGTATTCCGGTTCTGACAGTTTGATGAAAACGACCGATGACACCGGCATCGACGGCGGCGGAAACAGCACCTTCTTTTTGGATATGAATACCTATGGCTACGGCGAGGAATATTTCCGGGGAACGATCAGCACCTTTGAAGGATATGGGGCAATGGGGAATGAACCTGAAGAGTGCATCGCGCTGAATCTTGAGTCGCCGGTCAGGGTCCTTCTGACTGACGGCAGAGACATTCTGCTCAGTGTCATTCAGCTTAATGCCAGTCAGCTCGATACAGAGCAGTCGTTGTCGAATCTCGCAAACAATGGAACCGCCGTAACGGTGACAGGCGAATTGTTTGAGGCCGAAACAGACCATCACTTCACGCCAGTCCTTATGAATGTAACCGGAGTGGAATAAAAAGAGTCGGATGTTGAAACAGAAAACCTGCCTTTGCATCATGCATCGGCAGGTTTTTCTTTGGAGTGCTTTTGTTTGTGAGTCATCCTTTGCAGGTTTGAGCCCGTAAAGATGTTGTTGTCTGAGCAGCACATATCATAGACGGCTTCATCTACATCTCCGACGCATTCCCAGGTGTTATCTTCGATTTCTTCATAGTCGACGTCATCGCTTTCATCGTAGTCATAATCATAATCTTCGTCGGTACCATAGTCATAATCATCGTCGGTGTCATAGTCATCGCCGGTGTCATAGTCTGTATGCGTGATGTGGTGAGGCAATTGAGTGGTATAATTTCATCATGACAGAACAGTTGCAGGGCTGCTGCAGGGCAGCTATAATACAGCCACAGACGAGCGAAGGAGAAGACGATATGGTAAAGAACATTGTGTTAGATATAGGGCATGTGCTCATTGGATTCGAGTGGATGGATCATATCCGCCAGAGGTTTGACGAGGAGACTGCCCGGATCGTAACGGATGCCATTTGGAAGAAGGACTACTGGTCGGAACTAGACCGGGGAGTTTTGAGCGACGAAGAGATTCTGGAGCTGTTTTACAGTGAGGCGCCGGACCACCGGCAGGAGATCAAAGAAGCTTTTGACAATGTCGGCGAGTGTCTGCTCCGGTGCGACTACGCGATTCCATGGATCGACGAACTCAAGAGCAAAGGCTTCAATGTCTACTATCTATCCAATTACTCTGAGCACCTGATGCGCGTCAACCCGTCTGTGCTGGACTTCCTGCCGCACATGGATGGAGGAGTGTTTTCGTGCTATGTGAAGAAGATCAAGCCGGATCCGGAAATCTATCGGTGCCTGCTCGAGAAGTACGACCTTCGCGCAGAAGAGTGTCTGTTCTTCGATGATCGGGAAGAAAATGTGCTCGCTGCGCGTGAGCTGGGGATCCAGGCCGTGCAGTTTGAAAGCTATGAACAGGCAAAGGCAATAACGGACAGCCTGGAGTAGGACTGTTTTAGCTCCCGCTTGGCTGAAAATAGAGTTGTTTTAGCTCCGCTTGCACCAAAATTAGATAATCAACAATTTGGGGTTATTATAATTTGATCATAATAATCCCTTTTTAGTGTGATTAATAAAAAGGGATTATCCTAACTTGATTTGATGGCGATGACCATTGGATCGATAACACTTTTTCTTTACTTTTGGTGATTTGGGATGAGTTTTCATCTCGATTTGAGTGGCTGATTTTGAAGTGATAGCCCCAAAACTTTAATTACTAAAAAAATGTATTATTTATATCCAAAAACAATAACCCAAAATCTGATTATATTTTGATTATGGGTCATCGGGCTTTTGCATTGGTCATCTGGACTTTTGCATTGGCCATGTATATTCCATTTTCCCCTTGTAATTGTGTTGAAAAGCTATTTTCTATCAGTTCAGAATTGCGGTATAATATTGATATAATAATAGCAGTAAGATAATAACAGGATAACAAACTATCGCAGGAAGATATTCTTATAATTGATAGGAGGAACCATAGATGTTTTTTTTGAAAGAGAGAAAAGATATCAATGCAGGACTTGAAAGATTCAGAGCTACGCCGAACGCAGTTCTGGTTGATGTACGCAATCCAAGCGAATGCAAGCATGGAGTCATTCCGGGCAGCATCAATATTCCGCTGAACAAGCTCAGCATGGCCAAGAAGCTGATACCGGATCCGGCGACGCCGGTATTCACATACTGCACCAACGGAGGCAGGGCGGACAGAGCGGCCAAGAGGCTGAAGAGAATGGGCTTTGTGAACTGCGTAAGCCTCGGCGGAGTGACCGGATACAGAGGAGAGATACAGAAATAGCAGAGATCAGATTGAGAAATAGCAGAGGCCAGATAAAGAAATAATAGAGAAACAAAGAAGATACAATAGAGAAACAATTAAATCCCGCGCAATGCGGGATTTTTCTTGTAATAGCTGTCGATTTGGGTTATACTTTTGATGTATGGGCGCGCTGACGTAGCTCAGTCGGTAGAGCACCTCATTGGTAATGAGGAGGTTCGGCGGTTCAAGTCCGCTCGTCAGCTCCAATAGTTATTGTCTCGGGGACGCCCGGGGCAGAAGAAATGTATAATAACGTTATTTTACAGGAGGAAAAAACCAATGGCAAAAGCAAAATTCGAAAGAACTAAGCCACACATCAACATCGGAACGATCGGTCACGTAGACCACGGCAAGACTACACTGACAGCAGCCATCACAAGCGTACTGAACAGAAAGTACGGACTGGGCGGCGACGTAGCATTCGACGAGATCGACAAGGCACCGGAAGAGAAGGAAAGAACCATCTCAACAGCACACGTAGAATATGAGACACCGAACAGACACTACGCACACGTAGACTGCCCGGGACACGCAGACTATGTAAAGAACATGATCACAGGAGCAGCACAGATGGACGGAGCGATCCTGGTAGTAGCAGCAACAGACGGCCCGATGCCGCAGACAAGAGAGCACATCCTGCTGTCAAGACAGGTAGGCGTACCATACATCATCGTATTCCTGAACAAGTGTGACATGGTAGACGACGAAGAGCTTCTGGACCTGGTAGAGATGGAAGTAAGAGAACTGCT
>CACWSO010000003.1 GCA_902763505.1 uncultured Eubacteriales bacterium
CCTTTTGGTCTGCCCATGTCCTCACCTCCTGTACGAAGCATACCATGAAAAAAGTAGACATGCTCTTTTTGCATGTCTACTTTCATCTTACAGGTTCAGTCGTGGAATGCGGCAGCATTTTTGATTTTCTTATCTATTGGGCTATCTCTCGAAGAGCCGGAGCATCTTCATTTTATATGCGTTTTCTTTTCCTGTATAAGGATGCTCACGCAAAGGCAGATTGAACTTCGTATAACCCCTCAGTACGGTGCAAGGATGTGTGAATTCCAGGAATCCCCACTTGCCGTGGTAGGAACCCATACCAGAATGGCCTGTACCGTTGAACGGCGCACCCTTGACCATCATATGGAGACACACTTCGTTGATGCATCCGCCGCCGAACTGCTGTGTTTCCATGACTTTGTTTGCCCACTTGATATCCTTGGTGAACAGATAGAGAGCGAGACCATGTTCTCGGTCAGCAATGGTCTCCAGGATATCGTCAACCTGGTCATCCGGGAAAGGAACGACCGGAAGAAGAGGTGAGAACAGCTCATGCTGCACGATCGGCTCATCCTTTTCAACCGGATAGATGATGGTAGGCTGGTAGCGAAGGCTGACGAGATCGCCGTTGCCTCCGAATACGATGCGGTCACGGTATTCATCTGCTTCGTCGGCGCACTTCATGTAGGCACCGCCGGAGATGAGACGCGGGTATTCCGGATTCAGCAGGGCGTCTTCGCCAATCTGTTTGACGAAAGCGCTCTTGAGTTCCTTGAGAAACTCCTCGGCGACTTCCTCGGCGACCGCCACCTGATTGATGTTGATGCAGATCTGTCCGCTGTTGCAGAGCTTGAAGAAAGCGATTTTGCGGGCAGCATCTGCAAGGTCAGCGTCTCTTCTCACGATGCACCAGTTACCTGTTTCGCCGCCCAGCTCAAGGGCGACAGGAGTCAGGTTTTCTGCTGCCTTTGCCATAACATGCTTAGCGACAGCCGGTGAACCGGTGTAGAAAATCTTGTCAAACCGCTGATCGAGGCACATGTCGGCTACATCATGACCGCCCCCGATGACGGTAATATATTCCTCCGGATAGATTTCGGAAATCATCTTCATCATCAGATCCGTGCAGTGTGGAGTTTTGGAGCTGGTCTTTATGACAGCTGTGTTGCCGCCTGCAATACTTGCCGCCAGTACGCCGAAGGTCAGGGTGAACGGGAAGTTGAACGGACTGATGATCAGAGAAACACCGTAAGGCTTATGGTAGACCTTCGTGAACAGGCTCGGGAAGCAGGTCAGTCCGCTGAAGAGCAAATCAGGTTTCGCCCAACGCTTCAATCCCTCGATCATCTCGTTGATTTCCAGAATTACAGTTCCGATATCACAGAAGAAGGCTTCTGCTTCACTTCGTCCGAGATCTTCCGCCAGTGCTTCCGTGATTTCCTTTTCATAGAGCGTCATCTGCACTTTGAGACGCTTGAGCTGCACGATGCGCCAATCCGTCTCCAGGGTGACGCCGCTGCGGAAAAAGTCCCGCTGTCTCTCCGTAATGTCTTTTATCAATGCGTTCGTATATTCCATATCATAACCTCAACATATTGTATTTTACTGTCCGCAGGTGCATACATGTTGCATACTGATTGCGGATTTCTTTGTGTTACGGTATTATAATATATTATGACATAATAAAGGCAAAAGCACCATACAGAGAGGAATAAAATGCTTTTTTGTCCACTTGGCTTAGTAGAATTAATACCCGTTCTCATCGTAATCATACTGTTATTCAGAATCGTATGCCGCTGGTTTATATTCAAAAAAATGGGTACCAGACCGTGGCTGAGTCTATTCCCCGGTATACGTGAGTTCCTGATATTCAAAAAGTGTTGGAAGGTATGGCCCTTCCTGGTATTGCTTGGGCTGTCAGTCGTGTTCGGCTTGATTGTCCAGGTCACGGCTTACTTTGACGTATACGTACCGATTCCACATCTCATCAGACAAAATCTGTTTGCGCTTTCCATAATATGCCTGATCGTCCTGACCATACTTATGTATAAGCATCTTTCTTTTGCTTTCGGACACGACATCGGATATCTGATGGGCTTGCTGTTCTTGAATCCGGTCTTTCTGGGAATGATGGCGTTCTCCAAGAACACCTATCATGAAGATCTGGCGAAGATGACAGGTAAAGAAGCAAAGGAATACACAGAGAAGAGACGCACACTCAGGAACAGGATTCTGAGCGTGGCTTCTGCTTTGATTATCGTGGGCACGTCCGTCGGATATGTTTCTTATATCATGTACACAGAACAGCAGCCGCCGATTCTGATCAACAAGAGGCTTGCTGATACTTATGACAGGACAGCAGGTTATGTCAGCGGCAGAGGGAAGGTGGTCTACCCGGCCATTGAGAGCACTGCGGTCAGCGATCACAGTGTAAGGGATCACTACTTCCCGGACAAATCTCATGTCAAAGAAACGACGGTCTACATGTATCTCGTCGGCTCTGATCTGGAAGATACGACAGGCTCGGCTTCTGTCAATCTGGCGCAGATCAAGGATGCGACAGCAGCAGGAAGCAACCTCAAGTTCATCATTGAAGCCGGGGGAACCGGCCGCTGGTTTACGAAAGGGTTCCTGAATAGGAAGACCGCCAGATATATGATCAAAGACGGTGAAGTTACATGGCTGGAAACTTTGCCGAGGGAAACGAGCATGTCAGATGAGTCAACACTGAAGGACTTTCTGATCTGGGCAAACAATAACTATCCGTCAGACCGAAAGATGCTGTTCTTCTGGGATCATGGCGGAGGTTTCTCAGGATTCGGCGCGGACATCGTCACGCCGGGAAGAAACGGAAGGCTGCTCTCCATGGACGCCATCACGAAAGCTTTGCGCGCATCCAATCAGAAGTATGATGTGATAGGCTTTGACGCGTGCCTCATGCAGACCATGGAAGTAGGGCACTGCCTGGAGCCGTTTGCTGATTATCTGCTTGCATCTGAAGAAAGCGAACCTGACAGTGGACTGTATTACACTGCTGCCTTCGGGAGGCTCGCACAGGAGCCGACCCTTGACACATTGAAGTTTGGAGCCATGATGTGTTCCTCCTTCGATCAGTCTCTGGAACTGCTGAACGGAAGTCCTCAGGTGGCGTACACGGTATCCATGGTGGACCTCAGGTATATTCCGTCCGTGCAGAAAATGTTTGTCGGTTATCTGGACCGTCTAGACAGGAAGTTCAGAACAGATAAGAGCAGCTTCGCACAGATGTCTACCGCCCGCTCAAAGGCTTATGAGTTCCAGATGGAAGACCAGATCGATTTGATCGACTTCATCGAGATGAGTGAACTGCCGGCTGCGCAAAAAGACAAAATGATCAACAGGGTGAAAAAATCTATTACAGTGCGCAGTTCCGCCAGCGCAAATCACATCAACGGATTGGCAGTTTATATGCCGTACGATGACCTCTACAGCTACTCGAATGTGTACGGGGACATGGTGAAACTCAATTTGACAAATGAAACAAAAGTCTATAATGATTTTGCCAGTATCATAGGCAGTCAGAAAATCACGAAGGATGACTGGGATTTCGGATACTATGAAGATGAAGACTGGTACGTAGACGATTTTGAGGATTACAATGCGTCACTGTTCAGACAGGATATTCCACTTCTGGAAAATGGCGATCACTATGTCATTGATCTCTCGGAGAAAGAGAAAGAATCGATCATCAGCTATGAGCAGGGCGTGAGATTAAAAATCGGCAAGCGGTATGCAGATCTGGGAAGCTACTATGTCTTCGACGATGATGGAGATGATGATTACGACCTGCGGTTTGACGGCAAATGGGTCGCTATCAACGGCGCTCCCGCAGCGCTTCACCCGGGGACGATCATGGAAGCGGAAGATGGCACGATTATTTACAGCGGAACGGTAGATGCAACTTTGAACTTCATGGTTCCAATCACGATTTTTATCGAGTGGCCTGAAGATGGGGGAGAGGGAACGATTATCGGATATCTCCCGAAGGATCAGGACTCCGATGATATCGATGAATCGGGAATGCCGAGAGGCATCAAAAAGTTCAAAGGCAGCAATATCGTGACATTGACCTATGACTGGTATGATGAAGAGGGCAATTACCTTTCGACGGCTTTGGGACATCTTCCGATGAATGTCGGTGTGTACGGACTCAAAGTGACACAGGAAGATATCAGCAACCGCAACTACGAATACTACGGCGTTCTCTATGATGTCCTGAACAGAGTACTGAAGACCGAGGTCGTCAAGCACGAGGCACAGTAAAATGCAAAGGCAACGAACGCCGCTGCATAATCAATTCAATTGCATAAAATAAGGCAAAAGAAATCCCCGAATCTGATGATTCGGGGATTGTTTATATTGCCTTTGCATCAGCAGCTTCGGCTGCGTTGTTCAGCGATTATGCTGCGTTCTTACGTCTGTTGCGCAGGAATACTATGATGGCAGCAATTGCGATGGCGATGAGTGCCAGGATAATTGCAATCGTCGTCGCACTGCCTGTACCTGATTCGCTGTCAAGTGACTTGCTGCCGCCTACAGGATATACGCTAACGGCATCCTTTGAGTTTTCATAGTACTCAACGACTACTTCCTGACCGATTGCGTTGTCAGCTGACAGACTTCCGTCTACCTTAGCACCCTTGAGGTTGTAAGTCGTACCGTTGTCCAGCGTCAGGGAGTTTGAACCGACATCCGTAACAACTCCCTTTGCGGTAACTGTTGGAGGCTCAGTTTCCTCAGTTTGAGGTTCTGTCGCTTCCGTTTGAGACTCTGTTTCCTGTGTTTGAGATTCCGTCTCCTCTGTTACTGTCTGCGTATCAGTATCAGACTGTGATTCCTCCGTTACTGTGTTGGTTTCGGTCTTTGACTCGGTTGCTTCAGTCTTAGTTTCGGTCTTTGACTCAGTAGCTTTTGTTTCTGTAGCTTTTGTCTCAGTCTTAGTTTCTGTCTTTGTCGCCTTAGTTTCCTTCTTTGCGGCAGGATCCTTTAAGGTCAGGTAACTGGATGCAATGTAGCAGTCCTTATTGTCATACTTCACTCTGCTCCATCCGTTGCTCAGTACGCCGGTTCTGGTAATCTTCTTTCCCTTCTTCAGCGTTCCGACTTTCTTAGCATCCGTGCTGCTGTCAGCTCTTACGTTAACATCAGCAGTTGCCCATACTGTTTCGTCTACAGCCTTGATGGAAACAGCACCCTTTGTAGCTTCTGTTGCCTCTGTCGTCTCTGCAACTTCCATGCTTCTGACATATGCGTGGCTTGTGTCTTCACCCTCCAGAATTCCGGCATATTTGATCTTTACTGTTGATCCGGTCTTGACGGAGCTGGCTTTGTCAGTCTTGAAGGTGAACTGTTTGCCGTTGCTTGAAATCGTAACAGTGTTGTCGCTGCCGACAGATTCCACTTTACCTTCAATGGTTGTTTCGACTGCTGCAACATCGGTTACCTTTAATACTTCGCATTCTGAAGTATCGCCGTTGGAAATCTCTCCTTCGTATTCAACAATGGCAGTGTCACCATTCTTGATACCATCTTCCGATTCTATTGAGGCGTTTTCAATGTTGAACGTAAGGTGCTGATCAGCCTCAGTATAGATGGCAAGATTTGCATCGGACAAATCCTCGACAAGCCCGGAGACCTCATGTGTCGCTGCAGCTTCGGTTGTCGTTTCAGGCTCTGGCTCTTCTGACTCGCCGCATGCCGCGAATGCGAATACCATCATCAGAGCGAGGAGCAGTGCAGTAAGTTTTTTCATGTTTTCCCCCTTCATATGATTTATGAATGTAAAAAATAAAAACAAACTTATTTAGGATACATCAGTATAATACAACAGCAACCGGATGTAAAATAATTTTTTTATAAATTTTAAGTTTTTATATATGGTACAATTAGAAGAGAAAAAAGGACAAAGGAACTTGCTTTTCAGTGAAGAGCAACCGGGAGAATAATGATGAAGAGAACACTGAATCCGGGGACGTTGCTGAGCCCAGTCCCTGCAGTCATGGTGAGCTGCGGAAGAACTGGCGAAAAACCGAATATCATAACCATAGCATGGACAGGAATCATCAACTCAGATCCACCGATGACATACATCTCCGTGCGCAAAGAGCGTTATTCCTACGACATCATCAAGGAGACAGGAGAATTCGTGATCAATCTCACGACGGAAGATCTTGCCTTTGCAGCAGACTGGTGCGGTGTGAAGTCGGGCAGGGACGTAGATAAGTTTGAAGAACAAAAGCTGACGGCCGTCTACAGTCAGAAGGTGGACTGCCCATCCATCGGGGAATCACCAATCAATATTGAGTGTCAGGTTCGTGAAATACTGGAACTGGGATCACACGATATGTTTATCGCCGAGATCGTAAGCGTCTCTGCAGACGAGAAACTCATCGATGAGAAGGGCGCCCTTCACATGGAGCGCGCCGGACTGGTCGCCTACAGTCACGGACACTACTTCCCGCTCAAAAAAGAAGAGCTTGGGAGATTCGGCTATTCTGTTATGAAACCGAAGACGCGCAGGAAATATGAGGCGCAGAAGCGGGCGGAATACAGACAGGCAAGACGTATGGCGTCAAAAGGAAAAGGAAGGTAGAAAAATGGGAAGACAACTACGCGGCACCATCATGCTTTTTATGACAGCTCTCATTTGGGGAACTGCTTTTGTCGCGCAGAAAAGCGGCATGGATTCGGTAAGCCCGGTCGCGTTCAACGGCATAAGAACATTGATCGGAGGCATTGCACTGCTGCCGGTTATATACATTATGACCAGGGTGGCCAAGAACAAAGGCACATACCATGAAGAAACACCGCAGGAAAAGAAGATCCTTTGGATTGGCGGGGTATGCTGCGGCTTGGCGCTCATGCTTGCAGGGAACATCCAGCAGATTGGTATGTGCTATACGACAGCGGGTAAGACGGGATTCATCACAGCCCTTTACGTAATACTGGTTCCATTGCTCGGACTGGTTCTCAAGAAGAAAATCCGTCCTATATTCTGGGCCTGCGTTGCCGCGTCGGCAGTGGGGCTGTACCTTTTGTGTATTCCGGCGGACGGGGGATTTGGTAACATCAATAAAGGCGATGTCATCATTCTCGTCTGTTCGTTGATGTTCGCCTTCCATATTCTTACCATTGATTACTTCTCACCGAAAGTCGACGGTGTTAAATTATCGTGCATTCAATTCTTTGTTGCCGGGCTGCTATCGTGCATTCTGGCGCCGATATTGGACCCTGCCATGGGATTCGCCCTACCGGGTATTGAAAATCTCATGGACGGATGGTTCGAGATTTTATACGCCGGCATCATGTCCTGCGGCGTAGCTTATACATTCCAGGTAGTGGCGCAGGCGGATGTGGAACCGACGTTGGCATCCATGATACTCTGCCTAGAATCTGTCTTCGCGGTCATCGCGGGCGCGATTCTGCTTGGAGAGACCATGGGCGCAAGAGAAATCATCGGATGTGCGCTCATGTTTGCGGCCATCGTTGTCGCCCAGCTTCCATCAAAAGATCCTGCCGCTGAAATAGACGGGAAGTAATAAACGGGAAGCAAAAAATAGGTTGGAAGCTATAAGATTACAATTGGAATCTAAGAGATGATTCCGCTGCGCAGGAGACGGTTGCGAACGGCACGCCCCAATACGATTGCAATGACGATCTTGATTAGATCGAAGACAATAAACGGAAGAACGCCGACGGCAAGTGCCGCACCGAAGGTCATGCCGGCTGAATAAGCGAGCCATGCCGTTCCAAAAGCATAGAGCACTGCAAGAGCGAGCACCATACCCAGAAACTGGATGACGACCTTATCGTAGAAGCGGTGGATGAACCAGCCTGCGATGAGTGCGAAGAAAATATAGCCGATGAGATATCCGCCAGTTGGGCCGGCAAGTTTGCCTACTCCACCGGTAAATCCTGAAAATACAGGAACCCCGACTGCTCCGATCAGCAGATAGATCAGCAGGGCGATGGTTCCTTTTTTCGTCCCCAGAATGTAAACACTGAGCAGAATCGCCAGAGGCGCGAGTGTGATTGGAACCGGACCGATCGGCAGGGTAAAAGGTCCCACCACGCAGATGACCGCAGCCATAAGCGCGATTGATGTCATAGAATAAGCCTTTGATGTCGATTTCCTCTCCTGCATGGTGGGTGCTCCTTTTGAAACAAATTCGTCATGATGGTCGACTGTAAAAGTCAACAATTAACAATAGGTGGTTTACAATTGGAATAGTAACACCGGAAGGTATGTCTGTCAACTCCTGCTTCCCTTGTTAACTGCTCTTAAAATGTACTATACTAATCATATGAATAAGTTTGCATATTTATTACCAATCATGTCCGGAGTGTGCTTCGGATCCATAGGAATATTCATACGGTTTTTCAGTGAGGCCGGGTTCAATAACATGGCGATTCTTACAACAAGGAACGCCATTTCCGCGTTAATACTGTTTCTGTTTATGTTGATATACGACAGGAATCTGCTGAAGTGCAGGGTACGGGATCTGCCGATTCTGCTGGGCGGCGGATTCATCGGTATGACCCTTACCAATGTGTTTTATAACCTCGCGGTCCTGCATCTGTCCCTGGGATTTGCAGGTGTTCTGATCGGGTTATCACCGGTCTATGTCGTTTTCATTGCAGCATTTCTCTTCCGAGAGAAAATCACAACAAGAAAACTGCTGGGCATGATTCTGGCGATCATCGGCGTGGTCATGGTAAGCGGGGTGATCGATAACGGCATCACATTCACAGCTCTCGGGCTGGCGTCGGGGCTTTTGTCAGGTCTCTTCTACGGCATGACGAGCATCTTCACAAAAATAGCGATCGGCAGGCAGTACAATGGTCTGACGATTACTTTTTATGCTGTTTTGATTACAGCAATCACGACAGCGCCTTTCGCCAACTGGGAAACAGTCGCCTCATATACGGCCGCAGCTCCTGTATCGCATATGCTGCTGATGATCGCGCACGCTGTGATCGGTGCAGCGCTCCCATATCTGATGCTGAATGTTTCTCTGAAGCATATTGAAGCGGGGAAGGCATCTATACTGACCTCAAGCGAACCGGTTTCTGCCATGCTCTTTGGTGCTTTTGTATATGGAGAAAAGCTGACCATCATATCCGTGGCGGGCATGGTGATCGCAGTGACGGCATTCGGAATCATCAGCACAGGGAAACGCGAGGAATAAGTACATAGGCTTTGTAGTTTTTGCTTGATATCAGTGCCTGATGATTTATAATTATTGTATTGAGGAAATTGGAGGGAAAAGCGGATGAAAGTTAGATTTAATGAAAATCAGGAAATCGTGGATTCTATCAAGGAAGGTCTGGAAAAAACCGGTGGTTATTGCCCATGCAGACTGGAACGCATCGAAGACAACAAGTGCATGTGCAAGGAATTCCGCGACCAGATTGCGGATCCGAATTTCGAAGGTTACTGTCATTGCATGCTCTACTATAAATCCCTGGAAGACTAATACAGAAACAGGGCGCCTCATGCAAAGGCAGGACAATTAATACAGAACAACAGGTAAAAAGAAAGAGGTGGAAGTAATGGAAATGAAATTCTATAAGTGCGCACATTGCGGACAGATGATTGCAATCGTGAAAGAGACAGGAGTACCTGTCATCTGCTGCGGCGAACCGATGCAGGAAATGGTTGCAGGAACGACTGATGCAGCCGTTGAAAAGCACGTTCCTCAGTTTGAAGTAAAGGACGGAATCGTGGAAGTAAGTGTCGGCGAAGTAGAACACCCAATGCTCGAAGAACACTACATTGAGTGGATCGCTGTCCAGACAAAGCAGGGTAATCAGAGAAAGGCTCTGAAGCCGGGTGAAGCGCCTAAGGCTTGCTTCGCGCTTTGCGACGGAGATGAAGTGGTAGCAGTTTACGAACACTGCAACCTGCACGGTCTTTGGAAGAAATAAAACTGCCTGGTAAAGGCTGAAGCAAGGCAAATGCAAAGGCAGTAACAGATGAAGGCGAAGACCATATTAATTCTGAATTCAGTTCTGACGAAAGCGGTCTATGCACTGTATCCGCTTTTGCTCGTTTATCTTGCAGTATATCATTTGACAGACAAAGAGCCCGGCTTCGTGCCGGCTCTTCTTGTACCCGGAATCTCTTTTGTGCTCGTCAGCATCTTCCGGAGCTGGTATGACGCGCCGCGTCCTTATGAGATTCCGGGGGCTGAGCCGCCGCTCATCAAAAAAGACGCTCCGGGAAAGTCCTTCCCGAGCCGTCATATCTTTTCTATTTTTGTTATCGCTGTAACTTTTTTCTGGGTGTGGCCTGTGCCCGGCATCCTCATAGGAATCGCCGGTATTCTGCTGGCCTGGAGCCGTGTTGCCGGCGGCGTGCACTTCCCGCGCGATGTCATAGCGGGCGCGTTGATCGGTGTCTTCAGCGGTGTCATCGGATACTATGTGATCCTGCCGCTGATTTAGCAGGAACCACGCCTGCCATTCAATAAAGATCCAATCTGTTCAACTCTCCGCCGCTGAGCCAGCTGTGGAGATTATTTGCGAGCACATCGATGACCATCTGACGCATTTCCTTCGGCGCCCAGGAGTTATGAGGCGTGATGACGCAATTGTCCAGACCGAGGAGCGGACAGTCCGCTTTCGGTGGTTCTGTCTCGAGAACATCCAGTCCGGCGCCGCTGAGGCGTCCTGTTTTGAGTGCATCTGCCAGCGCCTGTTCATCGACGAGCGCACCGCGGGCGGTGTTGAGCAGAACGGCACCCGGCTTCATTTCTTCGATGAACGCCGCATTGATCATATGCTTGTTTTCTGAAGTCAGAGGGCAGTGCAGTGAGACAAAATCGGATTTCACAGCAGCCTCCCGGTCACGGCTGTATACATTGACCGTCATGCCGAAGGCTTTCGCCAATTCACCGACCTTATGACCAATCTGACCGTAGCCGATGATGCCGATGCTTTTGCCTACCAGCAGAGTGATCGGCTTTTTCCAGTAGCAGAAGAATGGATTGCTTGTCCATTCGCCGGCGTTAACGGATTCCGAATGTAGGCCGACGTTGTTGGTCAATTCCAAAATGAGCGCCAAGGTGTGCTGCGCAACAGCATCTGTCGCATAGGCAGGCACATTGGTGACCGCGATGCCCAGATCAGCAGCTGCCTTCACATCCACATTGTTGTATCCTGTCGCCGTGAGGCCGATGTATTTCAGATTCGGAGCCTGTTCCATCACCTGCCTGGTGATTTGGGTCTTGCTTGTGAAAACGATCTCGCAATCACCGATGCGCGGCACCAGATCTTCATTGTAACTGCTGTCATAAACTGTGAATTCATCGCATAAACGTCTGACTTTATCCCAGCTCAGATCTCCGGGATTAATCGTATATCCATCCAGTAAAACCGCTCTCATTCACAACCTCCTTCTGTGTGCTGTCATAACGGGGTCATTGTACAACAGCCGATGTGGAAAGTCCAGCTTGCATGTGATACAATAACTATGTATGAAAACTATTGTTGCAGCGACGAGAAACAAACACAAAATTGAAGAGATAGGAGCAATCACCAGCAAATTCGGAATGACGATCATGTCAAGAGATGAAGCTGGAGTTCCGCCTGTCGAAATTCCGGAAACGGGGAAGACGTTTGAGGAAAATTCATATATCAAAGCCTTTGAAATCATGAAGCTCTGCGGACAGATCACAGTAGCAGATGACTCGGGTCTTGTTGTGGACTGCCTCGATGGAGCCCCCGGCGTTTATTCTGCGCGTTTTGCAGGGTTCGAGGGCATTTGGCCGGAAGATACAGCCGGAATAGACACCAATGACAAAGACAATAATGCCAAGCTCATCAACCTCATCAAAGACGTGCCTTATGAGGACCGCACAGCCAGATTCGTGTCCGTGATCACTATGGTGTATCCGGATGGGAAGACGATCGTTGCAAGGGGAACGGTTGAAGGTCACCTGGTTCTGGAAGAGCGGGGAGACGGAGGATTCGGATATGATCCGCTCTTCGTGCCGGAAGGATATGACAAGACCTTTGGTGAGCTTAGTCAGCAGATTAAGAATTCAATCAGCCACAGGGCAAACGCCCTGAAGGCGCTGTACGATAAACTGGAGAATAATATTGAGTAATCTCATCAACAGATTCAAAAGAATGTTCATAGTAGGATTCCAGCAGATTCAAGATCCTTATTACCACGGGTTCGCGGCGCAGATCTCTTTTTATCTGATGCTGTCCGTAGTTCCGATCCTCATCCTGATCATTCAGCTGCTGGGTCTCATCGGCATCAGCATGGAGACGGCGCTTAACGTGGTGGAACAGTATACGGGAAACCGTATTTCCAATGTACTGAGCATCATCTTTGAGTTCAGCTCCATCGGTTTCGGAAACATCATCTTCCTCATCATCGCCCTGTGGGCGGGATCCAGGGCATCCTTTGCCATATCCCGTATCGCGAACTATACGATGACAGAGGGGAAAAACACGGGAAAGAATTACTTCATCGAGAGAGCCCGCGCCATTGTGACAATGCTTCTGACCATGATCAGTCTCGTTGTGGCAATCGTTATTCTCTGTTACGGCAAGATCATCCTGATCGGTGCGCTGACGGCGCTCCGCATTGATGATACATCCTTTGTCGACAGCTTCTGGCTGTGGCTGAGATGGCCGTTGGCATTCGTGCTCTACTTTTTTATCATCGGATACAACTTCTATATACTTCCAACAGTCAGGAAACCGTTCAGGACAGTTATTCCCGGAGCGCTTTTTGCCTCCATTGGAATGTTGATCGTGAGCTGGGCTTACACCTTCTACACCAGCAGTCTTGTCAACTATGACATCATGTACGGCGCGCTGTCATCGGTCGTCGCCCTCATGATCTGGTTCCTGCTGCTTTCCTGGGTCCTGATTCTCGGACTCATGTGCAACAAGGTTGTGGAAGACACCAGCCATCCGTACAGCAAGAGGGAGATCCCGGAGGAACTGGAGGAAATCAGGTGGTTTAAGCAGCGTGAGTATGGACATGTCAGCAAGTTCGATATGGCACCGGAAGATGTCAATATATCCACGATCAAAGACATCCTCAAAGGCGGACAGGAAGCGGTGGAGCAGAACACCGGTGAAAGCACAGAAGAGACAGTGAGAAAGCCGATAAACAAGCAGTAAAAAGGGATATATCCATACTGCCTGAGGGGCGGATTTATGATATAATTAAAGTAACAGAAATTAATGGAGGAAAGGTTAAAAATGAAAGAAATCAAAATCGGTCTTCTGGGCCTTGGAAACATTGGAACAGGCACATATAAAGCCCTGGAGATGAACAGAGAAATCATCGAGAAAAGAGTTGGCGCAAAAGTCAATATCGTCAAGATTCTCGAGAAGGATATAGATAGAGAACGTGATATCACAGTATCAAGAGATCAGTTCGTTTCCGACCCTGATGAGATCTTCAAGGATCCGGAAATAGATATCGTAATCGAGCTGCTGGGCGGCGTTGAGCCAGCTGCCACATTCATGGAAACTGCCATGAAGAACGGCAAGCATGTGATCACTGCAAACAAAGCTGCAGTGGCTGCTAATTATCCGCGTCTGATGAAAGCGGCTGAGGAGAACAATGTGCAGTTCAAGTTCGAAGCCAGCGTAGGCGGCGGCATTCCTGTTCTGAATCCACTGGATTGCGGAGCCAGAGCGAACGACTATACAGAGGTGCTCGGTATCGTAAACGGTACGACAAACTACATTCTTCACAAGATGAGCACAGAAGGAATGAGCTATGAAGATGCATTGAAAGACGCCCAGGAGAAGGGCTTTGCAGAAGCAGATCCGACGGCGGACGTAGAGGGAATTGACGCGGCGAACAAGCTGAGTATCCTCATGGCGCTCATGTTCGGCAAGTATGTTCATCCGGATGACATCCCGACGACAGGCATCAGCAGCATCACCCATGAACAGATTGAAGAAGCGAAGGCAAACGATTGTGTCATCAAACTGATCGCCCATGCGACAGTCAAAGAGGACGGAGATATTGATTACGAAGTACGTCCAACATATATCAGGACTTACCATCCGTTGGCAGGCGTTCTTGAGGAGTACAACGCTGTTTACGTCAAAGGTAATCTCGTAGGAAAGCTCATGTTCTACGGACCGGGTGCAGGACCTCTGCCGACAGGCAGCGCGGTGCTTGGAGACGTAATGGAAATCGCGAAGACAATGGATCTGCAGGATTAAGGACTGAATAGCGGAGGAACAGAGAATGGCAACTTTATTCAAACAGTGGCAGACACTTATAGGAAATCAGACAAAAGAAACCTTTAACGAATTCTGGGAAGAGTACAGCGGCGCTGAAACGAAGATTTACAGCGATATCCTGGATCATCCACAGGAGAAAATGACAGGAACCATCGGCGAACTGGCAGAGAAATATGATGTCAGACCTGTTATATTCATGGGTTTTCTCGATGGCATCAATGAAAGCATCACGAAACCGAATGATCTGGAAGACATGGACGAAGCATCCGAAGTTGAAGTTGAGATCATTCCGGAGAAGCTCTTCTTCAATATGCTGAAGGCAGATGCAGATTATCTGTACAGCCTTGAGCAGTGGGAAGACATCCTCGGTGAAGAGAAGATGGTTCAGATCGCGAAGGAATACAAGCAGTCAAGGACGGTGAGAAGAGCCACACCTAAGATTGGAAGAAATGATCCTTGTCCTTGCGGCAGCGGCAAAAAGTATAAGCATTGCTGCGGCAGATAGCCGTATCAGATATTGATTGTGACTGAAGACTGCACCGAGAAGTGGACGTGGTCAGAGGACGCAGCAGACTATAGGCTATGAACGACATTAAATTAGGCTTTGACCTGACAATTGAGCAGTCTCAGAAGCTGGTGATGACGCCGGAACTGATTCAGGCGATACAGATTCTCCAGTTCAACACTCAGGAGCTGGATGCTTTTGTGCAGGAGCAGCTTCTGGTAAATCCTGTGCTGGAACAGGACCAGAGCGAACCGGCGAACCCTGAAGCGGAAACTTCGGAAAAAGAACGGGAAAAACTGGACTGGAAGGAATTCATCAGAAACGGCAGTTATGATGATATCAGCTATAGAGGATACAGGGACAAGGATGAAGAACGGCCTGATTCATTCGAACGGTATGTTACCAACGAAGTGACCTTGCCGGAGCATCTGATGTTCCAGTATCAATTCGCGACTGTGGACAAAGGATGCCGTCGCGTAGGGAAATACATCATAGAATCACTGGATGAGAATGGGTATATGACCTCGTCGGTAGAGGAAATCTCACGCGCGACAGGAGTGCGCGAAGAGAAGGTCGGGGAAGCCCTTGACATCATACATGGATTTGATCCTGCAGGCGTAGGTGCCAGAGATTTGAGCGAGTGCCTGCAGCTTCAGCTTGCCGCCAGGAAAGAGCTGACGCCTCAGATGGAAGAAATCATCACACACCATCTTGAGGATATCGCTAACAACAGACTTTCGGCGGTGGCAAGAGATACGGGAATGACAGTGCTTCAGGTTCAGGAGGCGGCTGACGTCATCAGAACACTGGAACCGAAGCCGGGCAGACAGTTTGCTTCACAAATGGAGACAAAGTATGTCATCCCCGACGTCATAGTGGAAAAGATCGACAACGAATACGTGGTGATCATAAACGAGAGCAGTACGCCTCATTTGACCATAAGTTCCTATTACAAGGGCTTGTTGGGTAAAGCGGAGAAGGACCAGCAGCTTGCGGACTACCTTTCGGAGAGAGTGAGCTCCGCAAACTGGCTCATCAAAAGTATTGAACAGAGAAAGCAGACCATATACAACGTGGTGTCTGCCGTCGTCAAATACCAGAAGGATTTCTTCGATCTGGGCAGTAAGCACCTGAGGACGCTGACGCTCAAGGATATTGCGGAGGAGCTTGGCATTCACGAATCGACAGTCTCAAGATCCATCAGCGGCAAATACCTGCAGTGTCCAAGAGGCGTATATGAAATCAAATACTTCTTCTCAGCCGGCGTTTCGGACCAGGTGGGAGAAGGCGTTTCATCAAACAGCATCAAGGAATTCATCAAGGAGATCGTTGAGGGAGAGGACAGGCACAAGCCGTACAGCGACCAGGCGATGGTCAGCATTCTGAAAGGCAAAGGCTTCAACATCTCCAGGAGGACTGTCGCCAAGTACAGAGACGAACTGGGCATACTCTCATCCTCAAAAAGAAAGAGATATTAACCTGCGGGCTGCGTTGCCTTTGCAGGCTGATATATAACTAATTCAATCCATAATTTAATTAAAGATATTTGTTTCAGGAGGAAAGATTTATGGCTATCAAAGTTGGAATCAGTGGTTTTGGACGTATTTCACGTCTTGCAATTCGTGCTTCATTGGACATGCCGGATATTGAAATTGCGGGAATCAACTATCGTAATGCGGACCTCGATTACCTCGTTTACATGCTGAAGTTTGACTCAGTATTCGGGCGATTCCCGGGAGAACTCGGTACTTATGAAGGCGGCATCGTAATCAACGGCAAAGAAGTTCCTGTATACAGTGAACCAAACGCGAAAATGATCCCTTGGGATGAATGCGGAGCAGAGTATATCGTAGAAGGAACCGGTGCTTACAACACGGCAGAAAAAGCACAAGATCACCTGGATGCAGGCGCAAAGAAAGTCATCATCACAGCACCTGCCAAGGATGACTCCCCGACATTCGTATGCGGTGTAAACCTCGACAAATACACATCTGATATGAACGTCGTATCAAATGCTTCCTGTACAACAAACTGTCTCGCTCCTCTGTGCAAAGTTCTGGAAGACAACTTCGGCATTGAGATGGGACTGATGGCTACGATCCACGCAGCGACATCCAAGCAGGTAACAGTAGACAAGAGAAACATGAAAGACTGGCGTATCGGAAGATCTGCATTCAACAGCATCATTCCGACAACCACAGGCGCTGCAAAGGCAGTAGCTAAGGTTATCCCTTCCCTGAAGGGTAGAATGACAGGTTTTGCTTACAGAGTACCTACAAACGACGTATCCGTAGTTGACCTGAATGTCATGCTGAAGAAACCGACAACACTGGAAGAAATCAATGCAGCTGTCAAGAAAGCTTCCGAAAACGAACTGAAGGGTATTCTGGAATATGTTGAAGATAAATGTGTAACAATCGACTTCGTCGGTGATACGAATACTTCCATCTTCGACTCAACGATGGGCATCGCTCTGAACGACAAGTTCTTCAAGCTGATTGCATACTATGATAACGAATATGGTTATGCGACAAAAGTTCTTGAGCTCATCAGACACATGTACAGTGTAGACCACAAAGAGTAATCAATCAGAAAGTGAAAGGATCAGCATTATGAAAAAAACAGTAAGAGATGTTGAACTGAATGGTGTGAAAGTTCTGTGCAGATGCGACTTCAATGTTCCGATGAAGGACGGTGAAATTACAGACGATTTCAGAATCGTCTCCGCGCTGCCGACAATCAAATACCTCATAGAGAACAAAGCCCGCGTCATTCTCATGTCACACATGGGAAAGCCAAAGGGCGAGCCGAAGCCGGAGCTCTCTCTTGGACCTGTTGCTAAGAGACTGGAAGAATTGCTCGGTCAGGAAGTTAAATTCTCATCCTGTCCGACCGTCATCTGTGATCACATCAGAGAAGTTGCAGATGGTCTTCAGCCAGGCGAAGTAATGCTTCTTGAGAACACCAGATACAGAAAAGAAGAAACCAAGAGTGAAGAGCCGTTCACAGGTGAACTGGCTTCTCTCGGAGAACTGTTCGTTAACGATGCTTTCGGAACAGCTCACAGAGACCACAGCTCCACAGCCGGCATCGCAAGATATCTGCCGACGGTTTCCGGATTCCTGATTGAAAAGGAAGTCAAATTCCTGGGCGATGCTCTGGAATCACCTGAGAGACCGCTGGTTGCCATCATGGGCGGCGCGAAGGTCGGTGACAAGATTCCGGTTATCGAGAATCTCCTCAAGAAGGTTGATCAGATTCTGATCGGCGGCGGAATGTCCTACACATTCTTCAAAGCCCTCGGATATGAAATCGGCAAGTCGATTCTCGATGAAGAGAGTATCGAACTTTCCAAGGAACTGCTTGCAAAAGCAGAACAGGCCGGTGTAGAAATCGTGCTTCCGGTCGACACAGTCTGCACGGATGATTTTGCAGAAAACAATGTTATCGAAACATATGACTCGGACAAGATTCCTGCTGATCTGATGGGAATGGATATCGGACCGAAGACAATTGCCAAGTATGAAGACCTCATCGCAAAGGCAAAGACAGTAGTCTGGAACGGACCGATGGGCGTATTTGAGAATCCGAAGTTCGAAGCAGGCACTAAGGCAGTTGCCCTCGCATTGGCAGAGTCAGATGCAATGACAATCATCGGCGGCGGCGATTCCGCTGCAGCAGTGGAACAGTTCGGACTCAAAGATAAGATGACGCACGTTTCAACAGGTGGCGGCGCTTCCATGGAATTCCTCGAAGGACGCGTACTGCCGGGCATTGCTTGCATAGAGGAGAAGTAACATGAGAATACCGTTTATCGCAGGAAACTGGAAAATGTTTAAGACCAGGGCAGAGGCGGAAGCCTTTGCTCTGGAGTTCAAAGACCTCTATCAGGGAACGGACATCAGAGCGGCTATCTGCGCACCGTTCACCGATCTCGATACCCTCGTGAAACTCTTTGAGGGCACAGGCATCGGCGTCGGCGCACAGAATGTGCACTTTGAAGAAGAGGGTGCATATACCGGAGAGGTGTCAGTAAGAATGCTGGAGGATATCGGTGTAGATTACTGCATCGTAGGACATTCAGAAAGAAGACAGTACTTTGCCGAAACCAATGAGACAGTCAATCTCAAACTCAAGAAGCTTCTCGCAGGTTCGATCAGACCGATCATGTGCTGCGGTGAAAGCCTGGAGCAGAGAGACTCAGGTGTGCTCTTTGATTTTGTCAAGACGCAGCTGGAGGAAGGCCTTGCGGGTATCAGCGCAGACGATGTGAAGAGAGTCGTCATCGCATATGAACCGATCTGGGCCATCGGAACCGGCCGCACAGCGACACCGGAACAGGCGGAAGAGATGTGTGCATTCATCAGAAAGACCCTCATCGATATGTATGATGAAGAGACCGCTGATGAGATCATCATACAGTACGGCGGAAGCGTCAAACCGACGAATGCTTCCGAAATAATGAATCAGGACGAAATCGATGGAGCGCTTGTGGGAGGGGCATCCCTCAAGGCTGCTGATTTCATGCAGATTATAGATTTCTGATTAAAAGTATTCTGATTATAGATTTCTGAAGGAGGAAAAAGAAAATGGCTTTTATTGAAGATGTATTAGCAAGAGAAGTTCTGGATTCAAGAGGTAATCCTACCGTTGAGGTAGAAGTTCTGCTGGACGACGGAACAGAAGGAAGAGCAATCGTTCCATCAGGTGCATCAACAGGTGTTCATGAAGCGGTTGAACTCAGAGACGGCGACAAGAGCAGATACCTCGGCAAAGGAACGCTCACTGCTGTTAATAACGTAAATGAAATCATTGCAGACGAGATCATCGGATTCGAAGCATTCGATCAGCCTGGTCTCGACAAGCTGCTCATCGAACTGGACGGCACTCCTAATAAGGGCAACCTGGGCGCAAACGCAATTCTGGGCGTTTCACTGGCTGTTGCAAGAGCTGCTGCTGAATCCGTTGGACTGCCTTTGTTCCAGTATCTCGGCGGAGTAAACGGAAAGGTTCTGCCGGTTCCTATGATGAACATCCTGAACGGCGGATCACACGCTGACAACTCTGTTGATATCCAGGAGTTCATGGTAATGCCTGTTGGAGCAACTAGCTTCAGAGAAGCTCTGAGAATGGGCGCTGAGACATTCCACAACCTGAAGAAGATCCTGAAGGAAAAGGGTCTGAACACCAACGTCGGTGATGAAGGCGGATATGCTCCTGACCTGAAGACAAACGAAGAAGCTATTCAGGTTATCATCGAAGCCATCAAGAAGGCTGGTTATGAACCTGGCAAGGACATCTGCATCGCTCTGGACTGCGCAGCAAGCGAATTCTATGATGCAGAGAACAACATCTACGACTGGCAGGGTGAAGGCAGAAAGATGAACGCAGAAGAGCTCTGCGCATTCTATGAAGATATCTGCGGCAAGTATCCTGTTATCTCCATCGAAGACGGCATGGCTGAGGACGACTGGGATGGATGGAAGATGCTGGTTGAAAAGATCGGCGACAGAGTCCAGCTCGTAGGAGACGACCTCTTCGTTACAAACACCGAAAGACTGAAGAGAGGTATCGAAGAAGGCGCCGCAAACGCAATTCTGATCAAAGTAAATCAGATTGGTACACTGACAGAAACACTGGATGCCATTGAGATGGCTAAGAGAGCCGGATTCACTGCAGTCGTTTCACACAGATCAGGCGAAACAGAAGACACCACTATCGCAGATCTGGTTGTCGGCGTGAACGCAGGTCAGATCAAGACAGGAAGCGCTTCCAGAACAGACCGTATCGCTAAGTACAATCAGCTGCTTAGAATTGAAGAGCTTCTGGGAGACGCCGCACAGTATGCCGGAATGAACGCATTCTACAACTTAAAGAAATAAGGCTAAATATATGTTGCTTTTGCCTATCTCGCATGGTAAAATGACCAAGTTAGAGTAGGAGGAGATAAGAAATGACTTTAGCGCTTAAAATAATTCTTTTAGTTGCAAGTATTGTACTGATCATCAGCATCCTGCTTCAGGAGAGCAGAAGTGCCGGTTTATCAGGTTCGATCGGCGGTGGTGCAGAGCAGCTCTTTGGTAAGAAGAGAAGCTCCGGTTATGATGCACTGCTCAGCAAGATCGCAACCGTAACAGCGGTTCTGTTTATCCTGCTGTCAATCGTGCTGGTGGCTGTAGAATAAATTAGTTTATATTATTGTTTTTCTAAATAGTTTCGCATAAGGCGGTTTAATTTAAGAGGTGTCAGACAAGGCGCCTCTTAAACATCGTGTAAGACAGATGAAATAATTGTCTGGTGCGAGGAGGAGGTACTACTAAAAATGAAAGGAATAGCTGTGATTGCTGTTTGCGCAGCGATCGTAGGACTGATCGTAGCAGTGGTTCTTGCTACATGGATCAAGAAGCAGGACGAAGGTACTGACAGAATGAAGGAAATCTCCGGATTTATCAGAGAAGGTGCTTTCGCATTCCTGAAGAGAGAGTACAAGATCATGGTCATCGTTATCCTGGTTCTGTTCTTGCTCATCGGATTCTGCATCAACTGGACAACAGGCATCCTGTACATCTGCGGTGCTGTTCTCTCAGTGCTTGCCGGATTCTTCGGAATGAATGTTGCTACATGGGGTAATGTAAGAACTGCAAATGCTGCTAAGGACGGCGGCATGAACAAGGCACTCAAGGTAGCATTCAGATCAGGTGCAGTCATGGGACTGGCTGTAGCAGGTCTTGGACTGTTTGGACTCGGTATGGTAATGGTTTGCCTCGATCTGGCAACTGTCGTACAGTGCGTAACAGGTTTCGGATTCGGCGCTTCTTCAATGGCGCTGTTCGGACGTGTCGGAGGCGGTATCTATACGAAGGCTGCTGACGTAGGCGCTGACCTGGTAGGTAAGGTTGAAGCAGGCATCCCTGAAGACGACCCTCGTAACCCTGCTGTTATCGCAGATAACGTAGGTGACAACGTAGGTGACGTTGCAGGTATGGGTTCCGACCTTTATGAGTCATACTGTGGATCCATTATTTCAGCTATTACACTGGCAGCAGTTGCATCATCAGCTTCCGGCGGAATCTTCAATGAGGCAACCGCAGCTATCTTCCCGCTGATCATGGCAGCAGTAGGTATCATCGCATCAGTAATCGGCATTCTTCTCGTAAGAGGCAAGGAAGGTTCAAACCCTGCCAATGCTCTTAACGCAGGAACATACATCGCAAGTGGAATCGTAGTCATCGTATCGATTATCCTCTCCAAGGCTATGCTTGGTAGCTATGCATTCTCAATTGCAATCATCGCAGGTCTGGTTGTCGGCGTTGCAATCGGTAAGATCACTGAGATCTACACTTCAGAAGATTACAAATCAGTTAAGAAAATCGCGGAACAGTCACAGACTGGTTCAGCAACAACAATCATTTCAGGTCTGGGCGTTGGCATGATGTCAACAGTATGGCCTATCATCTGCATTTCCGTTGGTATCTTCGCTGCTTACTTCGCAACTGAGACAGTTGGAGCAGGCATGGGAATGTACGGAATCGCACTTGCTGCAGTAGGTATGCTGTCCACAACTGGAATGACAGTAGCAGTTGACGCTTATGGTCCTGTATCTGACAATGCCGGCGGTATCGCTGAAATGTCAGAACTTCCTGAGGGCGTTCGTAACATCACAGACAAACTCGACGCTGTTGGAAATACGACAGCAGCTATCGGTAAGGGATTTGCAATCGGTTCCGCAGCACTGACTGCTCTGGCTCTGTTCGCATCATACTCAGCAGTAACAGGTCTGTCAGCAATCTCACTGCTCAACCCAATCGTAATCATCGGACTGTTCATCGGAGCTATGCTTCCGTTCATGTTCTCAGCTTTCACAATGAATTCAGTTGGTAGAGCTGCAAACCAGATGATCGAAGAAGTTAGAAGACAGTTCAGATCAGATGCCGGCATCCTGGCTGGAACCTCCAAGCCTGACTATGCACACTGCGTTGATATTTCAACTCAGGCTGCTCTGAAGGAAATGATCATTCCTGGTCTCATGGCAATCATCGCTCCACTGGCAGTTGGAATCATCCTCGGACCTGAGGCTCTCGGCGGAATGCTGGCAGGTGCTCTGGCAGCAGGCGTACTCCTCGCTCTGATGATGGCAAACGCCGGCGGCGCATGGGACAATGCTAAGAAGTACGTTGAAGGCGGCGCTTATGGCGGCAAGGGTTCAGACACTCACAAGGCTACCGTAGTAGGCGACACAGTAGGTGACCCGTTCAAAGATACTTCCGGTCCTTCCATCAACATCCTGATCAAGCTCATGACTATCGTATCAGTAGTATTCGCACCACTGTTCGTAGCCATCGGCGGCCTGATTGGATAATTAGATCGGATCAATTCAATAAGGCAGACAGTGCTAGGTTTCACACTCAATGTGTTGAAAACCTAGCACTTTTTTATGTTTTTGGCCTTCACGGCAATGCGAAGTGCTAGATATGAAACAAAAGCTAGATCAAACATAATAATATCTAAAAGCAAGTTCTCCTAGGAAGGCAAAAACTGTTAGATATGATACAAAGATAGACCCAAAGCTAGCACTATGTGCCTTCTAGTAAAATAGACAGTTGACTGAAAGAATGCGAGGATATATTATAAATGTAAAATACTTCCAATAATGACAATTATATCATTTTATAAGGGGATGGGATATTATGTTACATGTTACGCCACTATCAGCTGGTGAGTTTTGTGCTTCCATTGAGAAAGCGCTAGAAATGGCAATTAAAGAAGCTATAGACCTTGAAGAGTGCATATCCAGAATCAGGAAAACAATCAGAGGGTTGCCTGAAGGCAGCTTGATTGTATCAGACCAGGGAAGTAGGGTCACTTTCTTTTCTGTTGTTGCTGGGAAACAAAGGTATCTTTCTAAGAAGGATGACAGGATTTATTCCCTTGCACGACGCAGGTATCTGACAACGCTCCTTGAAATACTTATGCTGTTGAAATCGAACCGAAAGAGTGATGTTATAAAACGGAAAAAACTAATACAAAGGTTGCAACAGTTCATCCGTGTCTGTGAACGAGGTCATCTGGAAGTTGCACGTATCATTCTCACTAGAAAACAATATAAATGGTTCTGTGGGGCGTTCAGGCAGAAGGAAATAGATGAGCAAGAAGCCTTAAAGACTGCGAAGGGTCTGCCGGTCAGATCAAAATCCGAAAAGGATATCATTAACTCACTCGATGACTATGCTGTCCCACTGCATTATGAGGAGCAACTGATCGTCTTCGTGAAGCCTTTGGTGGAAAAGCTTCGTGACAGTTTGATAAAAAGAGGTGATTTGAGGGGAAATCTATATACGTATCATAATCGGCAAATATATTGGAATGTTCCGCGAGGGCTTGAGTGGATGAATGAAGTCGGATCTATTTGGAAGACTTATGATGCGCGAAAAGGGACGATCACAATGTTTAACGATATCAAAATCATATTTGCGGATGGCACTCTATTTCTGCAAGAGCACGAAGGAATGATGGACAATTTTTATTACAGATGCAATGCATCAGAGAGGGCATCGATACTTAAGTATCTGGGCGTTGTAGATAAAGAGCATTTTCTTGAAACATATGAACACGATATCGACTCACCTGAAAAGAGGAAGGAAATCATTGAACGAGAAATCCTTCCGCGCCTTTGGCTCTGATGTGAATGAACCTAGTGGCCGCGTCTCCAGAAGTTGCGTGTGAACAGAATGATGATGGTGAATAGCTCCAGTCTTCCGATGATCATGAGGGCGCTGAGGTAGATCTTCAGGCCAGGGTGGAAGAAGGAGAAGTTACCCATAGAGGCTCCGTAACCGAATGACGCGCCGGTGTTGGAGAGCATGCAGATGGTCGAGGTGAAGCTGGTCTCCATGTCGAGGCCCTGCAGTGAGAGGACAAGACCGGAGAACAGGAACAGACCTGCGAAGGTGAACAGAAATACTGTGATGCTCGATACGACCGGTGCAGAAATCGCGCTCTTGCCGAGTTTGACGGCAACGACGGAACGCGGGTGGACTCTGCGCACACATCCGCGGGCGATCATTTTGAGCATGACAAGAATACGGACGACTTTAATAGACCCCGCTGTCGATGCGGAGCAGCCGCCGATGAACATGATCATGAGCAGTATCAGCTGGCAGATGGTCGGCCAGGTCAGGTACGGCGTTCTGGTGTAACCGGCTGTCGTCGCGAAGCTGACTACCTGGAAGAAGGAGTCACGAAGCGCAGGACCAAAGGCTTCATGCTTGTAGTAAATCAATCCGCTGGTGCAGATGATCGTTGCACCGGCAATGATAATGCCGTAGGCGCGCAGCTCGAGATCCTGAAGCAGATAGGAAGGCTTGCCAGTCAGCACATAGTGATACAGAACGAAGTTGACCGCCGCGAGCAAACAGAATACGCAGATGACCATCTCGATGTAGACACTCCCATAGTAAGCGATGCCCTGTGGGTGGACGAGGAGTCCGCCGGTGCTGATGCTTCCAAGGGTTGTAATAACACCATCATAAAGCGGCATCTTGCCAGACAGCATGAGCAGCACAAATTCTATGACCGTGAACGAGAAGTAAGTCAGGTATAGTGCCTTTGCAGAATCGCTCATACGCACCGTTGTTTTCTGCATGACAGGACCAGGCATTTCTGCACGAGCGATGACCTGTCCGTTGATGCCGAGGGCCGGAAGGAGTGAAATGACAAATACAAGAATTCCCATGCCGCCGAGCCAATGGGAAATGGCTTTCCATAGCAGAAGGGCGCGGTTTGTCACTCCGTGAACGGCAACCGTACAGCCAGTTGTCGTAAACCCGGATGTCGATTCAAAGAAGGCGTCGACATAGTTGTCAAGGAATCCCGACAGTAAGTATGGGAAGGCGCCCACAATAGAAGCGATGATCCAGCAAAGAGCAACAACAAGGTAGCCCTCTCTGGCTCCAAACCGTGAGCGGCCGGTCCTGATGAACGTGGTCATAAAAATGCCCAGAGCGAGAGTAAACGGCGCGCAGATTCTAAATGCAAAGGCAGTATCTGCGTCGTGGACAACCTCTGCGTAGATCCAAGGGAAAACCTCAGCAGCGCCGATGATCAACATGATGAACCCGATGATCCGGAATATTGCTCTGTAGTTTGTTACTTTCGTTTCCATCTAATGAGCCCTCCAGAATCCAGGTGTCAGCATGACGAGAATCGTATAGAACTCAAGCCTGCCGGCAATCATAATAAATGACATGAAGATTTTTGTCAGTATGCTGAAATCTCCGAAGTTTCCATCTATACCGATCCAACCGAAGCACGGACCTACATTGTTCATCAGCGAGAAAGTCGCTGTGAAGCAGTCCACCATCGGAATGTTCTCCAGCGCCATGACAAAAGCACCGATGAAGGCGATGATGACGAAGAGGAACATGTGGTTAGAGACGGCCGATACCGTATCGTTCGGAACGTCTTTGCGGTTCAGTTTTACAGGCTTGACAACATTGGCGTGCAGTCTCGTCTGAATGCCGTGCAGAACAAGTTTTCCCAGTACAACCAGACGGACAACTTTGTTGCCGCTGCTGGTAGATGAAGAACAGCCGCCGATGATCATGAGCATGACAAGCAGCATCTGCGCAAAGGCAGGCCACAGAGTATAGTTATCGGATACAAATCCGGTCGTGGTGAGCATGGAAACCACCATGAACGCTGAATTCGCCGCCTCACCAGGATGTGACCATCCGGTTTCAATGAAGAACAGGCCCGCAAATATAAGCACAAAGGCAATCAGCATGATGCCCCAGTAAGCCATAAACTCAGTATCCTCTGAGAAAGCCCTGATTCCTCTACGGGAGAAAGAATAGAACATGGTGAAGTTTGTTCCTGCCACGATCATGAAGAACACGATGACGATACGGATAAAGATTCCTTCAAAGTGCATCAAACCGTCGTTATAATTGGAAAAACCGCCCGTACTTACCGTGCCAAGTGCATGAATGACGGCATCAAAGGCACCCATACCGCCGATCATGAGGAGTACGACTTCAATGAGTGTCATGAGGGAATAACCGAGGAACAGACCAAGAATGATTCGTCTAATCTTCGGTGTGATACTGTTGATTCTTACGGAAGGGCTGTCTGGTTCCGCAACGCTTGTTCCATTGATTCCGAGACTTGGCATCAACGCAATTGCGAAGAGAAGGATGCCGAGGCCTCCCATCCAGGAAGTCAGGGACCGCCATAAGAGAATACCATGTGGAACGGATTCTACATTGTCAATGACCGTGGCGCCTGTCGTCGAGAATCCAGAGGCAGATTCAAAGAAAGCGTCGATTGGATTGGTGATGACATCGGCGAAATAATAAGGAAATGCGCCGAAAACGGAGGCTGCAATCCAAATTGCTGCCAGCAAGAGATATCCATCGCGGACGGTCGGCTCTTTGCGTATGTGCCGCAAAAGCAGGAACAAAGCCATGCCGACGATGAAGCCGACCCAGATTGCGTGGAACAGCCCGGCTGCAGCATGGTTTTCGCCATAAAATACACACACGAAAACAGGTGGCAACATAGCAACGCTAAGTACCACCGTAATGATTCCCAGTGATTTAAATAAAGCTCCAAATGTGCAGCGCATATTAAGTCCTTCAGGTCAGTTAAAGACCTTTGAAGAATCCAAGCTTGCTGGAATCCTTAAGAAGCTTTTCTGTGCTTGCAATATCACTAATAAGACTCAGCATGAGAAGCCTGTCATCTTCTTCTATTACTGTATCGCCGTTCGGTATAATAACCTGGTTTCCTCTGTGGATCGCCGCGATGATGACGCTCTTCGGCAATTCGAGATCCTTGAGCGGCACACCGAGAATATCCATGTGCGGAGTGGCGTATACTTCCATGATTTCAGCCTGGCCCTGTATGAGCTGGGAAGAGAGAACCTTCTTGTTGCCCTGTACCAGACGCAGGATGATACTTGTTACGATATCGATAGGATTGAGCGCCATATCAATGCCCATGGCAGAGATGATTTCCGCATAACTTCTACGGCTTACTTTGGCGATAACATCCTCAATCCCATGCTGCTTGGCGGTGAGCGCCAGAAGCAGATTGTCTTCGTCGAAACCAGTGCATGTTACGACGGCATCCATTCCGTCCAGATTCTCTTCCTCGAGAAGCTGCAGGTCCGTTGCGTCGCCATTGAGCACCATAACGTCATCCAGATGCGTAGAAAGATAGAAGCATCTGTTTTTATCGCGCTCAATGATCTTGACGGAAGCACCGTAGTCGGAAAGCTTTTCCGCCAGATAGAAGCCGGTCTTTCCGCCGCCCATGATCATGACTTTCTGGAGGTCGGTGTATTTCCCTCTCTCATGCACTTTTTTACTGAGGGCCTGAATCGGCTCTCTCTCGCCGACGACATAGAGACCGTCATCCTTCTTGATGACATCTCCGCCGTGCGGGATGATGACCTTGCCGTTTCTGGAAATACCTACTGCAAGCATACCCGGGAGCACATTTGCGAACTCCGTAATCGGGAGGTCGATCAGAGCCTTGTATCTATTGGCATTGAACTCGAGCAGAGAGATTTTGCCCGAGGAGAAAATGCCGTTGCTCAGTGTGTACTTCTCGACCAGATACTTGTAGATTTCGTTGGTGATTTCAAGGTCAGGGTTGATGATGTAATCAACATTCATCAGATCCTTGATGAACTGGAGCTGCCGCATGTGTTCTGGATCCCTGACTCTGGCGATGACTTTGCCGCAGCCGAGTTTCTTCGCGAAGGAACAGATGACGAGATTGGTCTCATCATTATCCGTTGTCGCAATCAAAAAGTCATAGGAAGAAATCCCGATGTTTCTGAGGGCTCTGACTTCCTTCGCATTGGCAGTGACCGTAAGCACGTCAATGTGCGAACTGACCTTTTGCAGAAGGCTGTCATCCGTATCTATAATTGTTACAGCGTGGTCGCCGCCGAGAAGCGTATTTGTAACAGCCATCCCGAGTTTGCCGGCGCCAACAATTGCTACTTTCATTGCGAATTCTCCTTTATCTAAAAACACACCATATTATACAACGATTCCCCGGGAATTCAAGTTGAATATAGCATTTTGTGCATGGTACAATAAATAGGTTACAGAAGGAGAGCAAATTAGTGGAAATCAAGCGAATCATAGGCGGAATACTCCAGGCGAACTGTTATATCATCAGCCCATCCCTAAGAGGTGATGCAAAAGCAGCAACGAAGGAAAAGACACCTTGTTTTATCATCGATCCGGGATACGACCCGGGGAAGATCATCAAATACATAAAGAGTGAAAACCTTTCACCGAAGGGCATCATCCTCACACACCATCATGTGGACCACAGCGGGTATGCGGACCGGGTTCGCAAAGAGCTTGACTGTCCGATCATGATTCACAGGGAAGACGCGGACAGGTACGAAGAAGGCGCAGACATCTTTCTGGAGGACGGCGACGTACTGACTTTGTGCAAAGGCAGCAAAGACTGCAAAGGCAGCGGCGACAGCTGCGCCAAAGGTAGTGACCGCGGCACGGTGAAACTGACGGTGCTGCATACTCCCGGGCATACCAAAGGCGGAATCTGCCTGATGGCGGCCAGAGACAGAATCTGTTTCACAGGGGATACTATATTCAATGTGGACCTGGGAAGAACGGATTTGGACGACGGCAGTTATGAGGAGATGGTAAGCAGCATCATGAATGTCATAGATAAATGGGAAAACGACATCACCATTTATCCCGGACATGGTGACCCTGCTACGATGAAAAAAGTAAGAAAAATCAACCTGGAATTTCGGGAGATCGTAAATGACAATTAAACTTATCGCTTTAGACTTAGATGGAACAACATTAAATAAGGAAGGGAAACTCAGCGAGGGAAACAGAAGAGCCCTGCAGGAAGCTGCTGACAGGGGCGTGAATATCGTCATCGCGACAGGACGGCCGTTCTGCGCTTTGCCGCAGGAGATTCTGGAGTTTGATCCGGTCAGATATGTGCTGACCTCGAATGGAGCTATGATCACGGATCTGCATGAGGGCAAGGCATTTTATGAAAACTGCATCGCGCCTCATGCGGTGGAGGCAGCTGTGGAAATGCTTGAGCCGTTGGATTACATTCTGGAGACCTTCATAGAAGGACAAGCTTATATCGAAGGTTGGTATTATCGTCAGGTGGATGAGACAAGAGAGAGCTTCCGCGGCGTGGATTACATCTTAAACACCAGGAAACCTGTTGATGATTTTTATCAGTTTATGTTGGATCACAAGGATAAGCTGGAGAATATCAATGTGAACTTCACAGATTTGTCCGAAAAGCCTGCGATGAAAGTCAAGCTGGAAACGCTACCTGACGTTACGATCACGAGTTCCTTTGACCACAATCTGGAAATCGGTGGGGCAACGACTAGCAAGGCCGAAGCGCTCAGGCAGATGGGAAATCTGCTTGGGATTGACCGGTCGGAGATGATGGCCGCAGGAGACAGTCCGAACGATATGGCGATGATGAAGGCGGCGGGCGTCGCCGTTGCAGTCGGAAATGCGAAACCGGAAGTGAAAGCCATTGCCGACTTCATCGCTCCGGATCACGACCAGGATGGTGTGGCAGCAGCGGTTGAGAAGTATGTGATCAATTCATAATCGGCCAAGAGAGCAATGTGAGATCATCCATGGGGACAACACATCCCCATGGTATTATTTTAAACGTGAAATGGATATAATTAACAATTATGCTTGATATTACCATATCGTTGCGGTATGATGAACGAAATGAATCAACAACGAAGGAGGATATTATGGATAAAAGGGTGTTTGGACAGATTGGGGAAAACACGGCGGCGGATGTGCTGCGCGCCAAGGGGTACAGAATCCTCAGACAGAATTACCGCTGTAAGTATGGAGAAATCGACATCATTGCGGAAAAATACGGAGACATGAGTTTTGTCGAAGTGAAGACGAGGCAGAGCTTTCACTACGGCAGACCTGCTGAAGCGGTGACAGAAGAGAAGAAAAAGCACCTGCGAAAAGCGGCGCATTGTTATTTGGATGAGATGAAGGGAAAGGGATACGTGCCGAGAAAGTACGGCTTCAAAATCATAGAAATCGTCGTGAATCAGGTCGATAACGCATTTTAAGATGATGCATTAAATTAGACGATTCGTTAAGGATGAATTAATAGGATGATTCATATAAAAGGAGGGATTGGAGATGCTGACAAAAGTCAGAACAGCAACACTGTCGGGAATTGAGGGGTATCCTGTCACAGTGGAGACGGATCTGCACAGCGGCTTGCCGGGGTTTCACATCGTCGGGCTAGCAGATACGACCATAAAAGAAGCGAGCAAGCGGATCAAGCCTGCCATTCAGAACTGCGGGGGAACGTTCCCGGGAGAAAAGGTGACAGTTAATCTGGTTCCGGCGGGGCGACCAAAGGAAGGAAGCCACTTCGACTTACCCATTGCGCTGGGTATCATAATGCTGGGCAGCGAAGTCATTGAACTGGAGGATACGGCGTTTATAGGGGAAGTCTCTCTGGATGGAACCATCAACGGCGTTCGGGGTGCACTGCCTTTGGCCATCTGTCTCAGGCAGGCGGGAATCAGGAATCTTGTGCTGCCTTTGGAAAATGCTGCGGAGGTATCGATTCTGGAGGATATCAATCTCCTGCCGGTTGCGCATCTCAGAGACGCGGCGGAGTATGTCTTAGGTATCCGGAAGCTGCCACTATATATAAGGAAAGAAATCGAAAGAGAGAACGAGGAGAGCGGTGTTGATTTTGCACAGGTCGTAGGGCAGGAGAGTGTGAAGCGGGCGATTCTTGTGGGCGCCGCCGGAAATCATGGGATCCTCATGATGGGAAGTCCGGGATGCGGGAAGACTATGATGGCGAAGCGGATACCGGGAATCCTGCCGGAACTGACTTATGAGGAGAAAGTGGAGATCACGGGTATCTACAGTGTTGCGGGGCTGTTGTCGCCCGAGCATCCTATCGTGAATCAGCGGCCCTTTCGAAGTCCCCATCACAACATCACCCAGACAGGATTGATTGGCGGTGGTGTTAGACCGCGACCGGGAGAGCTTTCCCTGGCGCACAGAGGGGTGCTGTTCCTGGATGAGTTGGGAGAGTTCGATGCCCGTGTCATAGACGCCATGCGGCAGCCCGTTGAGGAGGGCATCATACGCATCAACAGGAATCTGGAGGAAGTGATTTTTCCCTCGAAGGTGATGATGGTGATCGCGGCGAATCCGTGCAAGTGCGGCAATCTGTGGGACAGCAGAAAAATATGTACCTGTTCGGCCCATCAGCTGGAAGGGTACCGACGGAAACTCATGGGTCCCTTCGCAGACAGAGTGGATATTCATATCAAGGTGAATCCGGTCGAAAAAGACAATCTGATGCAGTACGGGGAAACACAGCTGACGAAGTGGATGAGCACAGCAGAGATGAGAGAGATCGTCTGCCGAACCAGAGCGCTGCAGGCGGAGCGGTACAGGGGAGAAGCCTTCTGCTGCAATGGACAGCTGGACGAGAAGGGAATTCGGAACTATTGCAGCCTTGGCAGAGAGAGCAAAGAACTGATGATGGCGTCTTACGAGAGACTTGGGCTCAGCATGAGGGGCTACAGCAAGATTCTTAGGATGGCGCGGACCATCGCCGATCTAAGTGAAAGCGACAGGATCGAAACGGAGCACGTAGCAGAAGCGCTTATGTACAGAATTGATCTGGAAACCAAGTGACGGGATGATAGATGGAACGAGATAGGGATAAAAGAGGTGATGAGATGGAGATTATAATAGTAAGAAAAGGTGAGCCGGCCTATCCTGACCGGCTTCTTGAAATAAAGAATCCGCCGAAACAGCTGTATTGCTGCGGCAATTTGAAACTGCTGAGCAGCAGAAGTGTTGCGGTCATTGGGTCGAGGACGTCGACGGTCTACGGCAGGAATACAGCTAAGTCCATTGGACGGTGCTTGGCAGCAGCCGGGATTACGGTGGTCAGCGGGATGGCCATCGGAATCGATACATGCGCTCATGAAGGCGCACTGGAAGCAGGCGGGATGACGGCAGCAGTACTGGGGTGCGGACCGGACGTGTGTTATCCTGCGGAAAATAAACTGCTCATGGCAGATATCCAGAGAAAGGGACTGATCGTAACAGAGTATCCGCCGGGGACGCCGGCGAGCAGGTACAACTTTCCAAATAGGAACAGAATCATAAGCGGTCTATGTGAGGCGACCGTGGTGGTGCAGGCCAGAAATAGGAGCGGCGCTCTGATTACCGCAGAACTTGCTGCGGAACAGGGCAGGGATGTTTTTGCAGTTCCGGGGAATATCGATAGTCAGTACAATCTGGGAAACAACAAGCTGATCAAAGAGGGCGCTGCGCCGCTCGTCTGCGTGGAAGATATTTTGGAGCATCTCGGTATCTCGGGCGTGAGCGAAGAAGATGCGAGAAGCAGACTCAGCGACAGGGAATTCCAGGTCTTTGAAATACTGAATCAGGAAGGAGAGATGACGGTCGATGAGGTATGTTTGAAGACAGGTTTTTCACCGGCTTATGTGACCCCGATTCTCTCCGTCATGGAGATGAAAGGATTCATCAATTCAGAGATGGGAAAATTTTTTGTGAAAATTACACCTTGCAAATAGACGGCAATGGAAATATAATCGGTTACTGTAATAACGAAAAAGATGAAAGCGTCCGGCGCGCCGGACGAAGAAAGGAACATAAATGGCAACTGCAGCGAAAACACTGGTAATCGTAGAATCGCCTTCAAAAGCTAAGACGATCGGCAAATTTCTGGGAAGCCGCTACAAGGTGACGGCGTCAGTAGGACACGTAAGAGACCTGCCGAAGAGCAAGTTGGGCATCGTGCTTCCGGAAGATCTAGAAAAGGTTGATAACAACAACGGAGCCGAAGCTTTTGACCCTCAGTACATCAACATCAGAGGCAAAGGCGATCTCATCAAGGAACTGAAAAAAGAAGCGAAGAAAGCGTCAAAGATCTATCTCGCAACCGACCCGGACCGCGAGGGAGAAGCGATTTCCTGGCATCTGGCATATCTGCTCGGTATCGATGAGAAGACGCCGTGCCGTATCGTATTCAATGAAATAACATCAAAGGCAGTCAAAGAGGCTGTCAAAAATCCGCGCCCGATCGACCTGAGTCTGGTCGATGCGCAGCAGGCGAGAAGAGTGTTGGACAGACTGGTCGGTTATCTGATCAGCCCGCTTCTCTGGAGAAAAATTTCAAGAGGCCTCAGCGCAGGACGTGTACAGTCAGCAGCACTCAGAATCATCTGTGACAGAGAGAAGGAAATCCAGGCGTTTGTACCGGAGGAGTTCTGGACCATTGAAACAGATTTCCGGAAGGGAAGAAAATTCACAGCCAAGCTGACCACATGCAAAGGCAAGAAGATCACTCTGGCCAACAAGGAGGAGAGCGATCAGGTTCTCGCCGCACTGAAAGAAAGTCAGTATACAGTTTCTAATGTAGAAGAAAAAGACAAACTCAGAAGACCTGTTCCGCCGTTCACGACGAGCAGCATGCAGCAGGATGCAGCCAACAAACTGAACTTCTCAACGAGGAAGACCATGATGGTTGCCCAGCAGCTCTACGAGGGTATCGAAATCAAAGGCATGGGTACCGTAGGTCTCGTGTCATATATCAGAACGGACTCCGTCAGAATCTCAGCGGAAGCCCGCGGCGCAGCCAGAGAGTTCATACTTGAAAACTACGGGGAAGAATACTACGGCGGTACTGTCTTTGCAAATAAGAAAAAAGATGTTCAGGATGCCCACGAGGCCATCCGTCCTTCTAATGTGACGCTGACACCGGACAACATCAAGGATCAGCTCACGAAGGATCAGTACAATCTCTATCGACTGATTTGGCAGAGATTCGTATCCAGTCAGATGGCTGCTGCGAAACTGAAAGCAGTCAGCGCTTCCATCGACAACGGAGATTACGGCTTCAAGGCTGCAGGCTCCAAGATTCTGTTTGATGGTTTCCTGAAGGTGGCTCAGACAGGAAAGGGAGACAGCGATGACAAGTGGCTGCCGGAGCTGAATGTAGGCGAGGTGCTGGAACCACTGGATACAAGAAGCGACCAGAACTTCACACAGCCTCCGGCAAGATTTACAGAAGCAAGTCTCGTCAGAGATCTGGAAGAGAAGGAAATCGGACGTCCAAGTACGTACGCTCCGATCGTCGCCACGCTCATCGACCGTAAATATATTAAGAAGGAAAAGAAGAATCTGGTACCTACGAAACTGGGATTTACCGTAACGGATATGCTGGCGGAGCACTTCAGTGAGATCGTCGATGTAGGCTTCACGGCGAGGATGGAAGAAGGGCTCGACGATATCGAAGTCAAGGGAACCGAGTGGAAGAAGATTATCGAAGATTACTACGGGACACTCCGTAAAGAGCTCGATCTCGCCAATGAGGCGATTCCGAAGATGGAGCAGAAAGTGGAACTGACAGGGGAGAAGTGCCCTGAGTGCGGCAGGGATCTGGCCATCAAACATGGGCGTTTTGGATCCTTTATCGCCTGCACCGGCTATCCTGAATGCAAGTACACCAAGCCGATTGTCAAGAAGATCGATGTGAAGTGTCCATCCTGCGGCGGCGATATCGTCATCAAGCGCGGCAAGAAGGGCAAGATGTTCTACGGATGCTCGAATTATCCGAAGTGCAACCAGGTGTACTGGGATAAACCATCGGGCAAAATGTGTCCGGAATGCGGAAGCATGCTCGTTGAAAAGAAGGGCAGAAACACGAAGCTCGCATGTTCAAATAAGGAATGCAATTACAAAGAATAGCGTATATAATGGGAGCAAGGAGGTTATAATATGGGACAATTTCATGCAACAACAATATGCGCAGTCAAGAAGGGTGATGACGTCTGCATCGGCGGAGACGGCCAGGTTACAATGGGCGAAACCGCAATCATGAAGAACGGCGCCAAGAAAGTGAAGAAGATTTATAAGAATACCGTTCTGTCCGGTTTTGCCGGATCAGTTGCGGATGCTTTTTCACTGACCGAGAAGTTCGAGAGCAAGCTGGACGAACACGGCGGCAATCTGAAGAGAGCAGCTGTTGCGTTGGCAAACCTCTGGAGATCAGACAAGGCAGCGAGAAATCTGGAAGCCCTCATGATTGTTGCAGATAAGGACGATCTGCTGGTCATTTCGGGTACTGGTGAAGTCATCGTGCCGGATCAGCCTTTCGTAGCAATTGGCTCCGGCGGAAACTACGCATATGCAGCGGCAAACGCACTCTATAACAATACAGACCTCAGCGCGGAGGAGATCGTACGTAAATCACTGGAGATCGCAGCATCGATCTGCGTCTACACGAACGATCACATCTCCATTGAGAAGTTATAAGGGGAGGGGAATATGGCAAGCAAATTATATCAGATGACACCGAAGGAAATCGTAGGTGAGCTGGACAAATACATCATCGGTCAGGATGAGGCGAAGAAGTCAGTCGCCATAGCTCTGAGAAACAGATACAGAAGAAGCCTCCTCTCTGATGAGATGAGAGAAGAAATCACACCGAAGAATATTCTCATGATGGGACCGACAGGCTGTGGTAAGACGGAAATCGCAAGACGTCTCGCCAAGCTCATGGACGCGCCTTTCGTAAAGGTTGAGGCGACGAAGTTCACAGAAGTCGGATATGTAGGTCGCGACGTGGATTCTATGATCAGGGATCTGGCGGAAGCATCCATTAGAATCACCAAGCAGAATATGCTCGAAGAGAAGTACTCCATTGCGGATGAACTCGTTGAGGAGAGGATCATCGAGGCGATCATCCCTGGTAAAAAAGGTAAGGTGAGTGCTTCTCAGAACAGAGGACCATTTGACTTCATTCTCGGCAACGCCGGATATGTAAGTCAGAAAGAACAGTATGAACAGCAACAGCAGCAAGCCGCGGCAGCAGAAGATGCCAATGAAGATACAGGGCTTGCGAGAGAGCAGGTTCGTCAGCAGCTCAGAGACGGACTGCTGGAAGAGCAGTACATTGAGATTCAGGTAACCGAAGCACCGAAGCAGAACAATCTTGATGTCGGCGACGGCGGCATGATTCAGCTCGGAAACATCTTCGGCGACATGGCTCCGAAGAAAAAGAAGACCAAGAAGGTGAAGGTCAAGGAAGCCAGAAAGATTCTTCGCGAAGAAGAAGCCCAGAACCTCATCGACATGGATCAGGTCGAAGACGATGCGATGGAGAATGCGGAACAGAACGGCATCATCTTCATCGATGAAATCGACAAGATTGCATCCGGTTCAGGCTACAGAAGCGGTGCGGACGTTTCCAGGGAAGGCGTGCAGAGAGACATCCTGCCAATCGTAGAGGGAAGTGTTGTCAACACCAAGCATGGTCCGCTGAAGACAGACCACATCCTGTTCATCGGCGCCGGCGCATTCCACACTGCGAAACCGACAGATCTCATTCCGGAATTGCAGGGACGTTTCCCAATCAGAGTCGAACTTGAGAATCTGGACAAGGATACCTTCGTAAAGATCCTGACCGTTCCTGAAAACGCGCTGCTCAAGCAGCACAAAGCGCTTTTGGAGACAGAAGGAATCGAGATCGAATTCACCGAGGAAGCCATCGACGAAATCGCAGAGATGGCATTCCTGATGAACGAGCAGACGGAGAACATCGGAGCCAGAAGACTGCACACGATTCTGGAGAAGCTGCTCGAAGATATCTCCTTCAACATCGCTGAGATGGAAGAAGAGAAGATTACCATTGACCGCGAGTACGTAAAGGAGAAGTTTGAAGAGAAGATCCGTCCGGACGATCTGGACAGATACATTCTATAATCGCAGTTGCAAAGGCAATAGGTATCATAGCAACAAAGTCAATAACCCCCCCAATTTGTGTTTCAAAAAAGGAACATGATGCAGGGGGTTTTGTACTAGGTTGCGCTGCTTTTGCGACTGATTTATGATACTGCCCATATACTGTTCAAAATGTATATTTTTTTAGCACAATTTAGACAAATTAGGTATATAATAAATGAAATTGTTCAAGTTTTAACAACTGAAGGAGGACTAGCATGAGTAACATATTGAACAAAGTGAGAAAGTTAAATTGGACGCTTCAGGAGAGCCCGACGGGAGTATTTTCGTTTGATGATCTCTGTGAGATTCTCAGCGATCTCATGGAGGCAAATGTATATATTGTGGAATTTGACGGAATAGTAGTTGGGGCATCTGAAAAGATCGAAGGGACAACAAACCTGATTAAAGATGAAAAATCAGGCAAATATGTTCTGCCAGAAGAATTCAATCTCAAGCTTTGTGGTGTAAGCGATACAGCAGCTAATCTCAGAAGAAAAGATGTTTTCAAATTGGTTCAATTTGACATGAGCAATGACAATAGATATTACACTGTCATTCCGATTGTAGGAGGGGGCAACAGATGGGGAACTCTGGTCATGAGCAGAGAAGAGCCGGAATTCAACGATGAAGATCTGGTTCTTGGAGAGTATGGGGCTACCATCGTGGCGTTGACCCTCCGCCATGATAAATTGGAAGAGGAAAAACGTGAAGCAAGAGATACTTCTCTTGTTCAGATGGCGATCGGAACCCTTTCCTATTCTGAAGCGGAAGCGGTCCAGCACATTTTCTCTGAGCTGGAAGGAGAGGAAGGAGTCCTCGTCGCCAGCAAAATTGCTGACAGATCAGGCATTACACGTTCCGTCATCGTCAATGCATTGCGCAAGCTGGAAAGCGCCAGTGTTATTGAAACGAGATCCCTTGGCATGAAGGGAACGAGAATCAAGATACTGAATCCGAAGCTCAAATCGGAACTTGAAAAAATGAAATAAACGATTATATCTTTTGCGATGCTTAGATTCACAGAAGACAACGAAATACTCAGAGAGGACAATTATCGCGGCATTGTTTGCGGCGTCCAGTGGAGAGGGGATATTGAAAGCTCTATGGATGAGCTGGAAGGCCTTTGCGAAGCCGACGGCATTGAAGTTGTCGGCCGCATCGAGCAGTCTCTTGAAAGGCCGAATTCTGCCACACTGATCGGCAAGGGCAAGGTGGAAGAACTCCGTGAGTTGTGTGAGAACATGGAGGTCGACACCGTCGTTTTCAACGAAGAACTCTCCGGGATACAGATCAGAAATCTGGAGGAAGCCCTCGGCGTTCGCGTCATCGACAGAACCATCCTGATACTTGACATTTTCGCAGACAGAGCTGTCTCAAAGGAAGGCAAGCTCCAGGTTGAGCTCGCTCAATTGAAGTACAGAATGCCGCGTTTGACGGGTTTCGGCAGATCTCTTTCGAGACTCGGCGGCGGAATCGGAACGAGAGGTCCCGGTGAGAAGAAACTGGAGACCGATCGGCGACACATCGCCAGGAGAATCGATGACATCAAAGAAGAACTTGCAAAGGCAGGAAAAAGCCGCCAGACCCAAAAGTCAGGGAGATCCAAGTCGGGTCTGCCTGTCGCTGCTCTCGTGGGATATACAAACTCCGGAAAGTCGGCCATCATGAACCGCCTTCTTGAAATGTTCGAAGAGGAAACGCCGGGAACGGCGGAAGACAGAAAAGTGGGCTCGAAGGACATGCTCTTTGCAACTCTGGATACTGCCCATAGGAAACTGAGCATCGGCAAAGGGATGGACTTCATTCTCATCGATACGGTCGGATTTGTCAGCGGACTTCCGCACGACCTGGTCGATGCATTTAAGTCCACACTGGAAGAGGTCAGGGATGCAGATGTTCTGATTCATGTGGTGGACAATGCGCGGGAGGACAAGGAGTTTCAGACGGAGGTCACCACGGGTGTCATCAAGCAGCTGGGCGCTGGAGCGACGCCGGTGATCATGGCGTACAACAAGATGGACATCGCACCGGAAGAACCGGAATTTACAGAAGGAGATCAGGCTGTTTTCATTTCAGCGCTGACGGGAGACGGAATGGACGATCTCGCTGCGGCGCTCAAAAAAGCGTTGTTTGCGGATATGGTGGATGCATCGCTGCTCATCCCTTACGATAAGGGTAGCATCGTATCCTATCTGTGTGAAAACGGACAGGTCGACACCATGGATTACCGCCCGGAGGGAACCCTTCTGAAGGGACAGTTCAAAGCGGCAGACTTCGGAAGATACCAGCAGTACAGCATTGCGGAAAAAGAGAATAGCTAGTGCATAAGGATAGATAGACAACGGCAATAGCATAAAGAAAATGGAACTGTATAAGACGATAAAGCAGCAGGCGTCTGCGGAACAGATCATTGAACGATCCAGATTCATAGCGCACGCAATGCCCGTTTCCTCAAGAGAGGAAGCGGATGCTTTTATTGCTTCCATAAAGTCACAGTACAAGGATGCGACGCACAATGTTCCAGCCATGGTCTTAGGAGATAAAAGTCAGATCCAGTGGGCCAGCGACGATGGGGAACCACAAGGAACATCCGGTGCACCTATTGTCCAGATGCTCGTCAGTGAGGGTCTGACTAATCTGGTGATTGTCGTCACCAGATACTTCGGCGGCATCAAACTCGGTACGGGCGGACTCGTTCGTGCTTACACGAGCAGCGCCAAGCTTGCGCTGGAGGCGGCAGGCGTGTGCAGTGTACAGGATGTCCTTAAACTCACCTGTGAGATCGATTACAGCTATTTGGCGCGGTTCCAGAAGATGGCGGCCGAGACGCTGGCTGAGGATTCATCAGCAGACAGTGCATCCGGAAGTGTTGCTTTTGTATTGGGTAATATTGCGTACGGGGAGAAGGTTCAGTTGGAACTCATCACCCTTGCGGAAAACGAAGAAGCGGTGAGGGGACTTGTTGCGAATATTACGTCAGGCAGCGCACAGATTCTTTCCGTTTCATCAGGGCCTGAAAAAGTCTAAAAAAATTCTTGACAAGCTATATGGGGTTACGGTATAGTACATAAGTGCGTCGGGTAAATCAGCCTGAGGCCGAGGGCGCTTAGCTCAGCTGGGAGAGCACCTGCCTTACAAGCAGGGGGTCACAGGTTCGAGCCCTGTAGCGCCCACCAGAAATGCGACATGCTGGCGTGGCTCAACGGTAGAGCAGCTGATTTGTAATCAGCAGGTTGGGGGTTCGATTCCCTCCGCCAGCTCCAAAAAATGCATTGGACATTCAGAAGATATGTGTTATAATGTTTAGTGCGCGAAAGGCGTCGAGGGATTCCCGAGTGGCCAAAGGGGGCGGACTGTAAATCCGTTAGCTGAGCTTTCGATGGTTCGAATCCATCTCCCTCGACCAACTAAATATGCGGAAGTGGCTCAGGGGTAGAGCATCGCCTTGCCAAGGCGAGGGTCGCGAGTTCGAATCTCGTCTTCCGCTCCAATTAAAAAAGTAGGGCTTGAGAGTCCGCTCTCAAGTCCGAAAATATGCGGATGTAGTTCAATGGTAGAACCTCAGCCTTCCAAGCTGATGGCGTGAGTTCGATTCTCATCATCCGCTCCAAAGATGCGGGCTCATAGCTCAGCTGGATAGAGCAACGGCCTTCTAAGCCGTGTGTCCGGGGTTCGAATCCCTGTGGGCTCGCCAATTTTTTTTGACAAATAAGATCACAACACATGCGATCAGAATATAGACGATGGGGTATAGCCAAGCGGTAAGGCAACGGACTTTGACTCCGTCATGCGTAGGTTCGAGTCCTGCTACCCCAGCCAATATGACCCATTAGCTCAGTCGGCAGAGCACTTGACTTTTAATCAAGGTGTCCGGAGTTCGAATCTCCGATGGGTCACCAAATAATGATAAGGGCTGGGGTATCATAAGAACCAAGATCCGCAGTATCGCTGTCAGCATGAGGAGAGGTGTCCGAGCGGTTTATGGTGCTGGTCTTGAAAACCAGTGAAGGTAAAACTTCCGTGGGTTCGAATCCCACCCTCTCCGCCACAAAATAGTTACTCATGGAGAAGTACTCAAGAGGCTAAAGAGGACGGTTTGCTAAATCGTTAGGGTTCGCAAGGGCCGCATGGGTTCGAATCCCATCTTCTCCGCCACATATAGGGGTATAGCTCAGCTGGTAGAGCAGCGGTCTCCAAAACCGCGTGCCGTGGGTTCGATTCCTACTGCCCCTGCCAATTAATTTAATATCGGGGTGTAGCGCAGTTTGGTAGCGCAACTGGTTTGGGACCAGTGGGCCGCGGGTTCAAATCCTGCCACCCCGACCATCTTTCATAAATGTGGGCCATTAGCTCAGTTGGTTAGAGCATCCGGCTCATAACCGGCAGGTCCTGGGTTCAAGTCCCCGATGGCCCACCAATCAATTTCATAGTAAATTCGCGAAGGCATGTAGCCTGCGATGATGTGCCCAGATAGCTCAGTTGGTAGAGCAGAGGACTGAAAATCCTCGTGTCCTTGGTTCGATTCCGAGTCTGGGCACCATTTATTTTAAACAAAGAAGACCTTGATTTCTCAGGGTCTTTTGCGTTCTCTCAGATTTCTTGTTTTCTCTTATACTCGTCTCCCTTGCCAGGTGTTGCGCTGACGCATCTCGCGATGGATGTTGTTGAGAATGGTCCGCTTCTTGTAGCTCCATTCGGGTGCAATAAGCGTGGAACGCGGCGCATCTCCTGAGATGCGGTGCAGTGTGATTTCCGGCGGGACGATTTCAAGCGCTGCGATGAGCAGATCGATATATTCTTCCATGGAATCGAACGGAATGTAATCCGGCATAGACTGCGCCATGCCGCTGCCGCGGACCACGTTGAGCATGTGGAGTTTCAAGCCGAAAATAAAGCTTTCAGATGCATCGCCGATTGGTCGGCACGCGTAGCGCACGGATTCCAACATCATCTCCCGGCTCTCGCCAGGAAGGCCCAGGATGAGGTGGGTGACAACGCGGATGCCGTGTGCGGTGAGCCGGCGGACGGTGTTGTCATAATCAGCAAGGGTGTGGCAGAGATTCATGGCACGGGCTGTCTCATCGTGAATGGTCTGCAGACCCAGCTCCACCCATAGGAACGTCTTCTTATTCAACTCCGACAGCAGATCCAGAACATCGTCCGGCAGACAGTCCGGACGCGTGGCGATGGCAAGCCCCACCACGTCAGGCGCCGCAAGAGCTGCTTCGAACTTCACGCGCAGTTCTTCGACCGGCGCGTAGGTGTTGGTGTGACTCTGAAAGTAGGCGAGATACTTTACATCGTATTTGTCAGCAGGCCATTTCTCGGAGAGCAGACGAATCTGCTTTGAGAGGGCATGTTCGATGTCATCGGCAGCCCGGCTCGCCATGTCTCCGGAACCGCTTTCCGAGCAGAACAGACAGCCGCCGGTGCCTTTGCTTCCATCCCGGTTTGGGCATGTGAAACCACCGTCAAGGGAGAGCTTGACGATTTTGGCGGGGGCATCGAGACCGAGCTCCTCGTAGTGATTCTTAAACCAGGAATTGATCATGTTGATCCTGAGCTGCTGCCCGTCGGATGTATCGAATATGATTGGCTGTTCTATCATGCGTTTCTCCTGCAGTCATAACCTCTTCGTGCCACTTTGATAGTATTATAATCGCGATATTTATGTAAGTAAACAACCGCTGATTGTGGTATAATGAATCGTTATAATGGGGAAAACTGTGGACGGTCATAGTGATGAAAGAGAAAAAGGAATCAGCGCCTCTGATCACACGCGCATTTACAAGTGAAAATCTGGGTATTATGCCGGCTGATTCTCTCGAGAAGAAGGTCGACAGACTAAGTCTGATTCTCCATAGCTGCTGCGGTCCATGCAGCAGCAGCGTAATCGAGCGGCTGGCCGGAGAGTTCAACATTACCGTGCTCTACTACAATCCGTGCATCACGGATGAGGAAGAGTACAAGAAGAGAAGAGCGGCGCAGATCCAGTTCATCGAGAAGTTCAACGCCGAGCGGATCGATCTGCCGGATATCAACTTCATCGAAGGCCCTTACGAACCGGGCGCGTTCTTTGAGGCAACGAAAGGTCATGAAGAGGATCCGGAGGGCGGACAGCGCTGCAGCATCTGCTTCCGTCAAAGGCTGGAAAAAGCTGCGGAAACAGCGGCGTTCATGGGCTTCGATATCTTCGGTACGACATTGACCGTGAGCCCGCACAAGAATTACGAAATCATATCAGCCATCGGCAAAGACATCGCAGCCCGTTACGGAGTGAGCTTCCTGGACAGAGACTTCAAGAAACAGGATGGGTTCAAGCGCTCCATCGAACTGTCCAAAAAGTACAATCTGTACAGGCAGAACTACTGCGGCTGCGTCTACAGCAACTGGCGGGACAAATAACAGTAAATACAGAAATTCATATAAAAGAGGAGGACGAAATGTCAAAGCTTATTATTCCAAAAGGCTACACGCCGGAAATCGATTACATGGAGAGCCAGAGAGCGATCAAGAAGATCAAGGACTTCTTCCAGCAGGAACTGGCTTACGGTTTGAAACTCAGGAGAGTTTCCGCGCCGCTTTTTGTCGCGCCTGAGACGGGACTCAACGACAACCTGAACGGTGTCGAGAGAACGGTAAGCTTCACAGTCAAGGATATGGGCGAGAAGGAAGTTGAAATCGTACAGTCCCTGGCCAAGTGGAAGAGAATGGCTCTGGGAAGATATCACTTCAAACCTGGCACAGGTCTCTACACTGACATGAATGCGATCAGAAGAGATGAGGAGCTGGATAATCTCCATTCCATTTACGTTGACCAGTGGGACTGGGAGAAGGCGATCACGAAAGAAGACAGAAATACAGAGTACCTCCACGAAGTCGTCGTGAAGCTCTACAATGCGCTGAAGAATCTGAACGACTTCGTAAACAGACACTACAACGAGCTGAAGACAGATCTTCCGAACGAGATTTTCTTCATCACCTCCCAGGAGCTGGAAGACATGTATCCGGATCTGGATGCAAAGGCAAGAGAAGACGCAATCTGCAAGGAGAAGAGAGCTGTCTTTGTAGAAAAGATCGGTGGAGCGCTGAAGTCAGGCAAGCCGCATGACGGCAGAGCGCCGGACTACGATGACTGGGAACTGAACGGAGATATTCTCCTCTGGAACGAAATCCTGGAGTGCTCTTTCGAGATTTCATCCATGGGCATCAGAGTTGACGAAGAGGCTATGGCCCGTCAGCTGGAGATCGCCGGTGCAATGGAAAGAGCCGAGATGGACTTCCACAAGAAGATCTTGAACTGTGAGCTCCCGTACTCCATCGGAGGCGGCATCGGACAGTCCAGACTCTGCATGTACTTCCTGAGAAAAGCACACATCGGCGAAGTGCAGGCTGCCATCTGGCCGGAAGACATGGTCAAAGAATGCGAAGAAAACGACATTTTCCTTCTGTAAAGGAATCATAACTCAGAACATTGCGGCCGATGAAATACATAGATGTAGTAATCGACAACAAAAGCAACAGCACAGATGCACTCTTCACATACAAGTGCGAAGATGATGCCATCAGCGTGGGGAGCAAAGTATATGTGCCTTTTGCAAAAAGCAGAAAGCCCCGCGAGGGATATGTGGTATCTGTCAGCGACGATGCTTCGCAGATCGAGGAAGCGGTCCTGCCGAAGCTGCGCGCGGTGGAACGCGTGGACGAAGACGTTTCATTGACTGAAGAAATGGTCAGAAGCGCCATGTGGATGCGCGGCAGATATCTCTGCAGATACATCGATGCGATCCGCTGCTTCACGCCGGCAGGCAGCGCGGCGGTCAGAAGGGAAAAACAGAACTCTCTGGCAGGCGAGCGTGGCTTCGCAGAGCAGGTCGACCAGCTCACAGGAGAGCAGGAAGACGCCCTGAGCCAGATCATCGGAGCGATAGAGGCGCGAAAGAATGAACGCTTTCTGATTCACGGCGTGACCGGAAGCGGCAAAACGGAAGTATATATCAGAGCGGCGAAGAAAGCGCTGGATGAGGGAAGAGGCGTCATTATCCTGGTGCCGGAAATCTCTCTGACAGGACAGATCATCGAGCGCTTCCTCGGGAATTTCGGTGAGGATTCTGTGGCCGTGCTCCATTCCAGACTTTCCGCAGGTGAACGGTATGACCAGTGGAAAAGAGTGCGGGATGGAAAGACCAGAATCGTGATCGGCGCCAGGTCTGCTGTCTTTGCACCGGTTGAAAATCTGGGGTTGATCGTGGTTGATGAAGAACACGAGTCAACTTACAAATCGGATTTTACGCCGAAGTACGACACCATAGAAGTTGCTGTGAAGCGGCTGCAGGATCAGGACAGCCAGGGCGTTCTGATCCTCGGCAGCGCGACGCCTTCAGTAGTCACATACAGCCGTGCGAAAGAAGGAATCTACAAGCTCATAGAGCTGACGAAGCGATACAACGAAGCAGAACTTCCAAAGACTGAAATCGTAGATATGCGGGCAGAGATGAAAGACGGGAATCGGTCTATGCTGAGCCGCAGATTAGTGGAAGAGATGCACAGACAGCTGGATTGCGGCAGACAGGTCATGCTCTTCCTGAACAGGAGAGGCTATTCGACCTTTGTTTCCTGCAGAGAGTGCGGTTATGTGGCCAAGTGTCCGACCTGCGGTCTGTCCCTGACTTATCACAGAGGCGGCAGGGGCGGCAGCGGCAAACTGGTTTGCCATTACTGCGGACATGAGGAAGCGCCGCCTGAGGTCTGTCCGGAATGCGGGAGCAGCTATGTCAGATACTTCGGCAGCGGAACGGAAAAAATTGAAGAGACTATCCGGAAACTTTTTCCGGAGCACACATCGGACAGACTGGATCTCGACTCGATCAAGAAAAAAGGCGAACTCAAAAAGAAGCTCAAGGATTTCGAAAAGGGCCGTACGGATATCCTCATCGGGACCCAGCTCATCGCGAAGGGACTGGACTTCAAGAACGTCGGACTGGTCGGCATCGTGTCAGCAGATGTATCCCTGAATATACCGGATTTCAGGTCGCCGGAGAGAGCATTCCAGCTGATTACACAGGCTGCCGGCAGAGCAGGCAGAGGAGCTGACGAGGGCAAGGTGATCATCCAGACGTACAGCCCGGAGCATTATGCGGTGGTGATGGCGGCGGAGCACGATTATAAGAGCTTCTATGAAGCGGAAGATAAGTTCAGGAAGTTCATGATGTACCCGCCGTACAGCGACATTTTCCAGCTCGTCTTTACATCCGATGCGCAGGAAACTGCTCTCGCGGGAGCACAGAAGTGGCACAAGCGACTGGAGGAACTGCTCCCGGCAGAGGACAAAAGCAACCTTTTCCAGCCGCAGGAAGCTTATATGAGCAAGATTCGCGACACCTACCGGTATTCACTGGTCCTCAAGTGCCCGAGAGGTAAACGGCATCAGTACGCGGGTATCGTGTACAAGGTCAGGGCTGAGGAAATCGAGGAAGCCCGAAAGAAGAAACAGGATTACAATGCTGTGGTGGACATCAATCCATACAGCTTCTCATAAACAAATCATACAAAATCAATAGATAATCAATTGAAAGGCAGAGAACTATGGCACTGAGAAATATCGTAACAGATGAAGACCCGATTCTGAGGAAAGTATGCAGGCCGGTAGGCGAGGTGACACCGCGCATACAGATGATCCTCGACGACATGGTGGAGACCATGAGAGACGCCAACGGGGTAGGTCTGGCGGCGCCGCAGGTCGGCATCATGAGAAGAATGTTCGTGGCAGAACCGGAACCGGAGAGAGTCTACTACTTCGTAGATCCTGAGATGGTCACACTGGAAGGCGAGCAGGAGAGCGACGAAGGATGTCTGTCCGTACCGGGAATGGTCGGAACTGTGAAGCGTCCTGAGAAGATCGTCATCAAGGGAAAAGACAGATACGGTAAAGAAAAGGAATTCACCTTCGAAGGGTTTGACGCAATCGTGATGTGCCACGAATTCGATCATCTGGAAGGCATCATCTACACGGACAAGGCGACAAACATCCGTCCGATCGAGGAACTTGAGGAAGAAGAACAGGCATGAGACTAATCTACATGGGAACACCTGACTTCGCTGTGCCTCCAATGGAGATGCTGGCACAGGCAGGACATGAAATCATATATGCGGTAACCCAGCCAGATGCGGTAAGGGACAGAGGCAAGAAGGTCAAGTTTTCTCCGGTCAAGGAGAAAGCCATCGAACTCGGCATTCCTGTACTGCAACCTTCGAAGATCAGGAAGAACGAAGAGTTTGCGCAGCTTTTGCGTGAGGCTGCACCGGATGCGGCAATCGTATCGGCTTACGGCAAGATTCTTCCTGCCGGCATTCTAAACATTCCGAAGTACGGCTGTCTGAATATACACGGGTCCCTGTTGCCTCGTTTCAGAGGCGCAGCGCCGATTCAGGCGGCGATCATCGCGGGAGATGAAGAAACCGGCGTTACGATCATGCACATGGATGAGGGTCTCGACACAGGCGATATGGTTGCAAAGGCAGCGACGCCGATCGGCAGCAAGACCTGTGAGGAGCTCCATGATGAACTGGCAGAGATGGGCGCGAAGCTCATCACGGAGACACTGGAAGACATCGAAGGCGCGCTCCGAAGAGCAGAGAAACAGGATGATGCGCTGTCCACCTATGCGCCGATGCTGTCAAAGGCGGATGGACACATCGATTTCAGTCTGTCCCCGGAGGAAATCGAGCGCAGGATCAGAGCTTTTGATCCGTGGCCGGGAAGTTACACAGAGATGAACGGGAAGACATACAAACTCTGGAAAGCGGTTGCGTTGGACCAGAAGACGGACGCTGCGGCAGGTACTGTCGTTGCTGCGGGGAAAGACGGTCTGGATATTTCTGCAGGCGGCCGCATCCTCAAAGTGACACAGATACAGGCGCCTGGCAAGAAACGAATGGAAACAGGCGACTATTTAAGGGGCAATGTCATTGAAATCGGTACCGTTTTACGATAAAATGTAGTTTGAGGTGATATGATGTTTTACGGATTCGACCCGACATTCATAGTGCTGATTCCGGCGATCTTATTCACCGTGTATGCGCAGCGCAAGGTACAGAGTGCCTACGCTACGTATTCTCGTGTGCCTACAAAAGGACAGATTCCCGGAAGCCAGGTCGCCAGAATGATTCTGGATAATAACGGGATGGGCCATGTGCCGATTGAAATGATATCCGGTCAGCTCACGGACAACTATGATCCGACGAAGGATGAGATGCACATCTCAGAGGGAACGTACAACAGTTCGTCCATCGCTTCCGTTGCCATTGCAGCCCACGAATCGGGGCATGCGATGCAGGATGGAGCGAATTACAGATTCCTGAAACTGAGGATCTCAATGGTGCCGTTTGTCAACATGGTATCAGCGATTTCCCTGCCTGTGATCATGGTCGGCATCGGCATGGTCGCTGCAGGGCAGGCGATGGGCGCAACCATATTCAATGTGGGCGTATTGATGTTCGCAGTCGTGGTTCTGTTTCATACCGTTACATTGCCGGTTGAATTTGATGCTAGCAAGCGCGCTCTCAAGCAGCTTGTTGCGCTTAATATAGTAGACGAAACTGAAGTTAAGGGAGCTCAGAAAGTGCTGTCCGCAGCAGCGATGACATATGTCGCCGCGCTGGCTGTATCTCTAGTGACCTTCATAAGAATCCTGATGATAAGGGGGAGCAGAAACTAATGGACAATAATCGCAAGACAGCATACCAGACATTACTGGATGTGGAATCAAAGAAAGCTTATTCAAACATTGCGCTCAATCACAAAATCGCAGTGAATAAACCGAGCACTCCTGCTTTTGTAAGAGAACTCGTCTATGGAGTCCTGGAGAGAAAACTGACGCTGGATTATTACATCGACCAGCTTCTGACAGAGGGCATCGATAGCCTGAAGACGCCGGAAATTACGATCCTGCGTATGGGCATCTATCAGCTCGGATACATGGAAAAAGTTCCTGAATATGCGGCTGTTAGCGAATGCGTGGATTTGGCCAAGAAGTACTGCAAGGGCAGAGCAGGCCTGATCAATGGCGTTCTCAGAGAATATCAGAACAAGAAAATTTACCTCACGCTTCCCGCAAGAGATGAAGATGAGATTAAATATCTGTCCATCAAGTATTCCTATGCACCATGGATCATTGAACTCTGGCTCAAGTACTACAGCATGAGCTTTGTTGAGCAGCTTCTGGAAGCGGGAAATCAGACTCCGCCGCTGACAGTCAGAGCCAACTGGCTGAAGATCAGAAAGGAAGATCTGAAGAAGGCATTCAGAGAGAGAGGATTTGAAGTTGAGGACGGCAAGCTTGCACAGAACGCGCTCAACGTGAAAGGGAGCAAAGTGCTGGACAGCGAGCTCTACAGGTACGGACTGTTCACACCGCAGGATGAGAGTTCCATGCTCGTTTCTGAGAAGATCGGTGTAAAGCAGGGCGATCTGGTCATGGACGTCTGCGCAGCACCGGGCGGCAAAACAACAGCCATTGCAGAGAGAATGAACAATACAGGCAAGATCATCGCTTCGGACATCTACCGCAGAAAGCTGGATCTGGTCGATAAAGAAGCCAAGAGACTTGGCATCACAAATATTGAAACAAGATCTTGGGATGCGACGAGAGTCGATTCCACAATGGTCAAGAAGGCAGATAAGGTTCTCGTCGATGCACCTTGTTCAGGACTCGGCGTCGTCAGAAGAAAACCGGAGATCAAATACAGAGAACTGTCAGAAGACATCATGATGATGCCGAAGAAGCAGGCGGATATCCTGTCAGCATCATCATCCTATGTAAAACCTGGCGGAACGCTGGTGTACAGCACATGCACGATCAATCCGGAAGAGAACGAGAAAATCATCGATCAGTTCCTCAAGAGGAACAGAGACTTTGAGAAGGTCGAGAGAACACTGCTCCTTCCGAACGTGAACGGCACAGACGGTTTCTTCATCTGCGTGATGAAGAGAAACGAGCTGATGGAATAAAACAGTTATAACAGTCAGGGAGAACAAGAAACGAATGCTGCAAATAGGATTCAAATGCAACAGAGGTGTTGTAAGAAAGAACAACGAAGATGCATGCTTTCTGATTCCGAATCAGGATGTGTACATTGTGGCGGACGGCGTCGGCGGCAATAACTCCGGCGAGATCGCCAGCAGTACAGCAGTAGAATCACTGGCTTCCTTTGTGAAGGCGGGCGATTTGAAGAACTGCAAAACACCTGAAGAGATCTTCGGTTTCTTCACGGAAGCGATTGACGTTGCGAACAATGACGTCTATGTCATGAATCAGGAAAACCTGAACTACAGAGGGATGGCTACGACGGTCGTTCTGACGTATATACGTGACGGAAATGCATACATCACAAATATTGGAGACAGCCGGGCGTATCTTTTCAGAAGCAACAGGCTTAAACGAATCACGAAGGATCACACCTATGTCAATGAACTGATTGACAAGGGTATCATCACTGAGAAAGAAGCGGAGAGTCATAGTCAGAAGAACGTGATTACAAAGGCTCTGGGAGCAGAGCCGCAGGCAGAACCGGACTTCTACAAGGTGGCTCTGGAGAGAGGAGACATCATGGTGCTCTGTTCCGACGGATTGTATGGTGAAGTCGGGGAGGACAGAATGACGGAGCTCCTCAGAAGCGCAGTCGATAGTGATACCAAGATGAACGATCTATGCGCTGATTTCGTCGACGAGGCGATCCTCGCCGGCGGACGTGACAACATCACAGTGATCTGTATCAAGGTTTGATTATTCTAGGAGGAAGAAATGAGCAAAGTACTCGCAAACAGATATGAACTGTTCGAGAGAGTAGGGGAAGGCGGAATGTCCGTGGTCTACAAGGCCAAGGACAGACTTCTCAATAGATTTGTAGCGATCAAAATCCTCAAGCCTGAATTCATAGGGGACCAGAAGTTCATCGAGAGTTTCAGAAGAGAATCGCAGAACGCTGCAAGCATGAGCCATCCGAACATCGTAAACATCTACGATGTAGGAAGGGAAGGCAACATCCATTACATCGTCATGGAGCTGATCGAAGGAAGAGCGCTCAGTGACTACATCAGGGAACAGGGACCGATGGCCTACCCGAAGGTGATTGCCTTGTCGAAACAGATCGCATCCGCTCTTGCCTTTGCGCACAAGAACCATATCATCCATAGGGATGTGAAGCCGCACAATGTCATGATCACGCCGAACGGTACGGCGAAGATCACAGACTTCGGTATTGCAAAGGCAGTCAATGCGGCGACAATCGTAGACAATACAGACGGCATCGTCGGATCCGTTCACTACTTCTCACCGGAACAGGCGAGAGGCGGATACGTGGATGAGAAGTCCGATATCTATTCACTGGGTATCGTGATGTACGAGATGCTTACGGGACAGGTTCCGTTCGATGGAGACAATCCTGTCAATATTGCGCTGCAGCACATCAACAGTGAGATGACGCCGCCGTCACAGTTGGTGGACGGTGTGCCGCCTGCACTGGAGCACATCATCATGAAGTGCTGTGACAAATATCCGGTCAACAGATACGCATCCGCGGACGATCTGATTGAAGCGCTGAACAATCTGGAGTTCGTGGGCAGCGTCGTCGGCGATTCCGTGCTCATGGGAACCGCAGGCAGAGACACGACAGTGATTCGCCCTCATAAGGGGAAGGGACCGATCGCCAAGACTGATTACGACGACGGAGAAGAGGAATTTGAAGAGCCGGAAGGCAGAAAACATAAAGAAAAGAAAAAGAAGAACAACAAGAGAATCATCCTCATTGCAGCCATTGCTGCAGCTGTGATTGCGGTGCTCATCGGCGTGCTGGCGCTCACCGGCGGTGAAGAGATCGAGGCGCCTGACTTCAAGGGCATGACCATGCAGCAGGCACAGGATCTGGCGGAGAAGATGGACATCAAGGTCAAGGAAGGCGACGAAGTCATCAGCGATGAAGTGGACAAGGGCCTCATCGTATCCCAGACTCCGGAAGCAGGTCAGACCATCAAGACGGGAAGCACGATTACAGTCAATATCAGCAAGGGCCTGGGAGACGGCAGTGTTCCGGATCTGACGGGCAAGATGAAGGATGAACTTTCGGATTATCTGGAAGCGGCCGGATTCAAGCTGGGCGCTGTTACAACAAAAGCCAGCGATGAGCCGGAAGGAACGGTTCTGAGCCAGAACCCGAAGGCCGGTTCAGAAGTTGAGAAAGGAACCGCCATCGACGTCGTCGTCAGTGATGGTTCCAAGGCAAAAGCAACCGTCCCTTATCTGGTCGGCAAGTCACTTTCAGAAGCGCAGAGCGAACTGGCAGAAGCAGGTCTTAAGACAGGCAACGTCGGTTACGACTTCAGCTCTTCCTATGCGGAAGGTGAAGTAATGTGGCAGCAGTACGATGCCGGTGCATCCATCGACAAGGGCTCTTCTGTGAAACTGAGAGTCAGCAAAGGGCCGGAACCGACAACGACTACAACAACAACTGCTGCGCCTGCGCCGACAGAACCTGAGCTGGACGGACCTGCAGACTAGCAATATGAGAGGAACAATTATCAAAGGAATCGCCGGATTTTATTATGTGAAATCCGGCGAAACAGTATACAGATGCAGGGCGAAAGGCACCTTCAAAGAGAAAGGAATCAAGCCTGCAGTCGGAGATGAAGTCCGTTTTCAGGTAGGAACAGAGGAGGACAACACTCTTGTTACGGAGATCCTGCCTCGAAAAAACGTTTTCATCAGACCATTTGTGTCAAATGTGGATTGCTTCGTCATCGTGGCGGCAGCGAAGAAACCTGCGCCGATTCTGCAGACCATAGACCGGTTTCTGGTGATGGCGGAGAAGGCACAGACAGACATCGTCTTTTGCATCAACAAGTGCGACCTCAAAGGAAAGCAGGATGAGCTGAAGGAGATCTATGAACCTCTTTATCCAACTGTCTGCATCGGGCAGGGGATGGAAGAAGGACTCGAAGAACTCAAGCAGCTGATCAAAGGGAAGAAGGCAGCGCTTGCGGGCGCTTCCGGCGTCGGCAAATCGACCATCCTGAACAGACTGCATCCGGAGGCGCAGATGGAGACCGGCAATATCAGCAGGAAGTCCCAGCGAGGTAAGCATACGACAAGGCACAGCGAGCTATTTACCCTCGATGAAGAAGGAACCATGATATTCGACACACCGGGTTTCACGTCCTTCGATATTCTGACTGCAGAAGTGGATGAACTCCAGTTCCTATATCCAGAGATCGGTGCTTTTGCAGGGAAGTGCAGATACGATAACTGCAGACATCTGGCGGAACCGGAATGCGCTGTGAAGCAGGCTCTGGAAGAGGGGCGGATCAGCGCAAGCAGATACAGATCATACAAAGAGCAGATGGAGGAACTACTGAAATGAAAAAACTTGCACCATCAATACTGTCAGCGGATTTTTCGAAGCTGGCGGAAGACGTGGCGAAGATCGAAGCAGGCGGAGCGGACTACATTCACGTTGATGTTATGGACGGCCATTTCGTTCCGAACATCACCTATGGTCCGGTTGTTATGAAGAGCCTCTTGGGTAAGACAGATCTTCCATTTGATGTACATCTCATGATCGAGAATCCGGATCAGTATCTGGAGGATTTCGTAACACCGAACACCGCGTTCATCACCGTGCATCAGGAAGCCTGCACACATCTGAACAGAACGATCCAGCACATCAAGTCGCTGGGCGTCAAGGCAGGCGTATCGCTGAATCCGGCAACATCACTGTCCACCCTGGACTACATTCTCGAAGATGTGGACATGGTGCTGATCATGTCTGTGAATCCGGGATTTGGCGGACAGAAGTTCATTCCTTCCGCTCTGGAGAAAATCAGGGAGCTCGCTGAGATCAGGCGTGCGGAAGAACTTGATTTTGAAATAGAGATCGACGGTGGAGCAAATCTGGATAACGTTCAGGAAATCGTATCCGCCGGAACAGATATAGTCGTTGCAGGATCCGCCGTTTTCAAAACGCCGGATATCGAGGAAACCACGAAGCAGTTCATCAGTAAGATAAGGAGCGTCTAAATGAGAATCATACTTGACGGAATGGGCGGCGATAACGCGCCTGCAGAAATCGTGAAGGGCGCAGTAAGCGCAGCACAGCAGATCGATGACGAAATCTATATTGTCGGAAAACCTGACGCCATCAATATGCATCTCAAAAAATGCAAATATGAAGGCAGTCGGATTCACATCGTTCCGGCCAGTGAAGTCATTACGATGGAAGATAGTCCGGTCAAAGCCATCAGAAGCAAGAAGGATTCCTCCCTTGTCGTGGGACTCAACATGCTCAAGAGCGGAGAAGGCGACATGTTCGTCTCCGCCGGAAACACAGGAGCGTTGATCGTCGGATCCAGACTTCTGCTCGGCAGGATCAAAGGCGTTGACAGACCTGCTCTCGCCAGCATCTATCCGGATATGACAGGCGGAGAACCTGTTTTGCTGGTCGACGCAGGAGCAAGCTCTGAATCAAAGGCAAGAAATCTTTTGGAATACGGACTCATGGGAAGCATTTACCTTGAGAACGTATGGGGAAGAGACAACCCGACCGTCGGTCTGGTGAATCTGGGTGCGGAAGAGAGCAAAGGCTCCAGCGTCACCAAGGATGCATTCAAGCTGCTGGACAACTCCAATCTGAACTTCATCGGAAACGTAGAAGGAAGAGAAGTGCCGACCGGCGTCTGCGACATCATCGTCTGCGACGGATTTACGGGAAATGTCATTCTGAAACTGACGGAAGGCGTCTCACTGAGCATCTTCAAACTGATCAAGGATACGCTGAAGAGCGGCGCGAAAGCCATGCTGGGCGGTGCTCTTGTCAAATCCAAACTGACAGCGCTCAAAGATGAGTTTGATTACGAAGAGTATGGCGGAGCTCCGGTCCTTGGTGTCAACGGACCGGTCATCAAGATGCACGGATCTTCAACAGCGCGCGCGGTTAAGAGCGCAATCATCAGAGGACTTCCTTACGCCAGAGAGAACGTTGTGGATATCATCAAGCAGGAGATGCTTGAAATATGAAAACCATAGAAGAGAAAATCGGATACAGTTTCAGGGACAAAGGGCTGCTGCAAACAGCCCTCACACACAGTTCCTATGCGAGAGACAGAAACGGGCTGGGCGATTACAATGAACGCCTGGAGTTTCTTGGCGACGCGATGCTGGACGCCATTGCGGCGGAAGAACTGTACAAGGTATTCTCTGACAGAGAAGAAGGATTTCTCTCACGAACAAGGGCGAGCCTTGTCTGCGAGAGATTCCTTTTTGAAGTAGCGCAGCAGTTGGAACTGGGAAACTACTTAAGGCTGGGTGCAGGAGAGAAGAAAACGGGAGGAAGAGAGAGACCTTCCATCCTGGCAGACGCTGTGGAGGCTATCATCGGAGCCGTTTTTCTGGACGGCGGATATGAAGCGGCCAGAAGTGTCGTTCTGGAACTGCTCAAAGACGGTTTCCGGGAAGTCAGGGAAGGCCGGACGATCATCACGGATTACAAGACAGCACTGCAGGAACTGCTGCAGGCAGAAGGAATCGCGGCGGCGGACATACAGTATGTGGATGCGGGGCAGAGCGGCCCTGATCACGACAAAGTATTTACCGTCAGACTGAACATAAAAGGCATAGAAGAAGCCGAAGGGGTAGGAAAGAGTAAAAAACAAGCTCAGCAGGATGCGGCTGGGAAAGCACTTTCAAGGAGAAGACATGCTATTTAAGAGAATAGAAATGCACGGGTTCAAGTCATTTGCGGAACCCATCACAATTGAATTCAACGAGGGAATCACCGGAATTGTCGGACCGAACGGCAGCGGCAAAAGCAACATCAGTGACGCTGTCAGATGGGTTCTGGGCGAACAGAGCCCGAAGATGCTGCGCGGCGGCAAGATGGAAGAAGTCATCTTCAACGGAACTGACAGCAGGAAAGCACGCGGCATGGCCGAGGTCACCCTTTTTATCGATAACAGCGACGGCAGTCTGCCGATCGATTACAAAGAAGTTGCCATTACAAGAAGGATGTTCCGCTCCGGTGAGAGCGAGTACCACATCAATGGCAACCAGTGCAGGCTGAGAGATATCCGTGAGCTCATCATGGATACGGGAATCGGCGTTGACGGATATTCCCTGATCGGACAGGGCAAGATTGCCGATATCATCAGCAATAAGACCGAGTCACGCAGAGAGATCTTTGAAGAGGCTGCAGGTATCGTGGCCTACAGAACGAAGAAAGCGGAGGCGGAGAGAAAGCTGGCATCCACCACGATCAACATGAACAGGGTGCAGGACATCATCGGTGAGATCGAAGGAAGAATCGACGGTCTGCGGGAAGACAGCGAAAAGGCGACAGAGTATCTGGAGCTGAGGGACAAACATAAATCCCTTGAGATCAACATTATTCTCAAGAATGTCGAAGGACTCGAAAGAAAGAATGAGTTCGCGGAAGAAGATCTGCGCAATGTCGTCTATAATCTGGAGAGACTCAAAGCGGAAAAAGAAAAACTGGAAGAATCGATCAACGAGAGCAACAGCAGAAATGAACGGTTGGAAGCTCTTTCTGTTGATGCGCGTGAGACGCTCATCAAGTCCATCGACAGATTGAATCTGGCTGTTAACAAGAGCGAAGTCGACAAAGAGAGAATGACCGCCATCGAGGATAACACCGCCAGAATCAGTGAAGAGCTGAAGACACTCGAAGAGAAGAAAGAGAGAGAAGAATCCAACGCGGGAAGCTTTTTGCAGCAGAAGGAAGAAGCCGACAAGCAGGCGGAGGAAGCAGAAACGCAGCTCGAAGAAAAAGTTGAAAAATACAATGCGGTTGCAGATGCATTGAGTCAGCTGGGAGAGGAAGCGGATGCCTGCAGGAACAGCATCTACAGCCTTTCCTCAGAGATTTCAGCATGCAACTCAGAAATCAGCAGCATGGAGCTCATCATCGAAACGCTGGAGAAGAGAAAAGCTGCGCTGCTGAATGAGCGTAATGCAGGAGAGGACACGGAGAACAGCACGCGAAAAGATCTTGAAGAAGCACAGAAAGAAAGGGATCAAATCGCAGCGGAAATCGAACGCGTGAAGGAAGAAAAAATCGACTCTGAGGAAGCTCATGAAGCGGCTCTGAAAGAAGAGCGCCAGCTGTCGCAGGCGGAGGAAGAGCTGAAGCTCTCCCTGGAGAGAATGACAGCGCGCTTCAAGACCATCGAAGAGATGGAGAGCAATTACGAAGGATATACCAGCGCAGTAAAGCACGTCATGAGATCCAAGATGCCGGGAATACACGGCGTTATCGCAGAGCTCATCACGGTGCCTGCCGGATATGAGACAGCCATTGAAACAGCTCTGGGTCAGTCCCTGCAGAACATCGTCTGCGACGATGACAAGAGCGCACGCAGAGCCATTGAGTCACTGAAGGAAAACAAGGCCGGAAGAATGACATTCCTGCCGATCAAATCCATCAGAGGCAGAGAAAGACCGAACAAAAAAATTGCGGAAGAACCGGGCTTTGTTGGTTTTGCACCTGACTGCATCACTTATGATAAGAAGTTTGAAAATATCATCAGCTATCTTCTGGGCAGAGTCGTCGTCGTAAGAGATCTGGAGCATGCACTGCGGATTTCCAAACTGGACTTTGATCTTCTGACTGTTACGATGGACGGCGAGATCATCAATGCCAGAGGCGCCATCACAGGAGGAAGGTTCAAACATAAATCAGCGAACATCCTCGACAGAAGGACAGAGATGGCCAACCTCGAAAAGAGCATCAAAGAGGGCTCAGAGAAGCAGGAATTCTACAGCAGCAAGCTGGAAGGCCTGAAGGATGAAATCAAGAGTCTGGCTGACGACATCGTTGAACTCGATGAGAAGCAGAGAGGACTTGAGAGTTCCCTGATGCTCAAAGAAAGCGCCATCAGCGTTGCCAAGAGCGTTCTCGATGATATGGTCAGCAGCGCCGACAGGGTCGATAGAGAGCTGGAGAGCATTCAGCAGGAGCAGGAAAATTCCAACGGGATCATCGAAAAGGTCAAAGCAGATCTGAAAGCAAAGCAGGATGCGGTCGCGGAAGCGGAGAAGACTTGTGAAGAGAAGCTCAGTCTGTACGAGACCAAAAAGACTGAAGCAAACGAAATCAATGAAGAAATCATCGCAGCGAGAATCCTCGTTACCACATGCAATGAGAAAAAAACTCATGCTGATGATCTTGCCGACAGGATCAAGGCTTCCATTGCTGAAATCACCACAGATATAGAAACCAGAAAACGCCAGATGGCCATTCTGGAAGAAGAGAAGAGTCAGATTACGGAAGGACACGTGGACATCGATGAGATGATCCGCGGACTGGAGGATGCTAAAGCAACGGCGGAAGAACGTCTGCAGACTGTGACCGATGAGAAGGCGGCTCTGACAGCCAGCCTCGCGTCACTGAACAATGAAAGGGAGGAACTGACCGGTAAGATTCAGGGATTCCAGGATCAGAAGTACGATCTGGATGTGCGCAAGGCGAAGAATGACACCCAGCTTGAGACATACAAAGAGAAGCTTTGGGAGGACTTCGAAGTGTCCTACATCCAGGCCATGGAATTCAAGTCCGAAGACTTCGTCATGTCCAGGGCGGTCAAGGAAAACAGACAGATCAAGAACCGCATCAGAGAACTGGGTGAGGTAAACGTAGGCGCCATTGAAGAATACAAGCAGGTGAGCGAGCGTTACGAGTTCCTCACAAATGAACGCGCCGATGTTCAGAAAGCCATGGATGATCTCAATGGCATCATCAACGAGATGGACAAAACCATCCGCAAGAAGTTTAAGGAGAGTTTTGATCAGATCGTCATCAATTTTGAGAAACAGTTCCAGGATCTCTTTGGAGGAGGACACGCGGAACTCAGACTGTCCGACGAAAACGATCCTTTGGAATCGAATATCGATATCATCGCGCAGCCGCCTGGAAAGAAACTGCAGAATATCAATCTGCTCTCCGGCGGAGAGAAAACACTGACAGCCATTGCACTGATGTTTGCAGTTCTGCAGGCGAAGCCGACGCCGTTCTGCATTCTGGACGAGGTCGAGGCGGCTCTGGACGACGCCAACATCGATCGGTTCATCAAGTGCCTGCGGCAGTTCGACGGCATTCAGTTTACACTGGTAACCCACCAGAAGGCGACCATGGAACAGGCAGATGTTCTCTACGGCGTCACCATGCCGGAGAAGGGCGTCTCCAAGGTGCTTTCCCTGTCGCTGGAAGACGACCTGAGCAAATACAGTAACTAGAGCAACCTTTTGCTGCAAAAGCAATACAGGAGAGATACATGTTAGGAGAGAAAAAAGGTTTTTTCGGGAGAATGTCAGAACGCATCAACGATGCGCTGATGATGAACCCGACAATAGATGAAGATTTCTTTGAAGAGCTGGAAGAGATTCTGATCACATCCGACATCGGGATGGAGACGACCATGAAGGTCGTCGAGACGCTCCGCAGCGAAGTCAAAGCCAACAACATGACCAAACCGAGTGTCATCAAAATCAGACTGGGCAAGATTATCGCTGATACGATCAACAAAGGCGAAGCCCAGAAACTTTCCGAGGAGAGCCCGCTCGTTATCCTCATGATCGGAATCAACGGAGGCGGCAAGACCACTTCCATAGGAAAGCTGGCCTACAAGCTCAAGAAAGAAGGCAGGACCGTTATGCTGGCCGCTGCGGATACGTTCCGTGCAGCGGCAAGTGAGCAGCTTGTCATCTGGGGCGAACGCGTAGGCGTCAACGTTATCAGACACGCAGAAGGCGCGGATCCTTCCGCGGTCATTTACGACGCAATTCAGTCTGCGAAGGCGAAGAATATGGACGTGCTCATCTGCGATACAGCAGGAAGATTGCAGAATAAAAAGAATCTGATGGATGAGCTGGCCAAGATGAACAAGGTCATCGGCCGTGAATGGCCGGAAGCTGCCCGTGAAAACCTTCTCGTTCTCGATGCAACGACCGGCAAGAACGCTGTGTCACAGGTAGAGGAGTTTGGAGAAGCTGCCGGCATTACAGGAATTGTACTGACCAAGCTGGATGGTACAGCCAAAGGCGGAATCGTGCTCACCATCGCCGATGAATATGATATGCCGGTCAAGTTCGTTGGACTGGGTGAGGGAATAGAAGATTTGGAAGAATTTGATCCTCAGGATTTTGCGAAAGGGATATTTGAATGAGTTTGCCATTAGTTGCAGTAGTAGGACGACCTAATGTAGGCAAGTCGACATTCTTTAATAAAGTAGTAGGACGCCGGGTATCCATTGTGGAAGACACCCCTGGTGTTACGCGCGACAGAATCTATGCCGAAGCCGAATGGTGCGGCATCCATTTCGCGTTGATCGATACGGGCGGCATCGAGCCGGACAGCAAGGACGTGATCCTGTCACAGATGCGTGAGCAGGCAGAGATGGCTATCGATACTTCCGACGTCATCCTTTTCATGGTGGACGGCAAGGAAGGTCTTACGGCTGCGGACCGTGAAGTGGGCGAGATGCTCATGAAGACGGGCAAGAAGGTCATTCTGGCGGTCAACAAGATCGACAGACCTGATCTGCCGGACGATTTCTATGACTTCTATGAGCTTGGTCTCGGTGAGCCGATTCCGATTTCTTCCGCGAACATGCTGAATCTGGGGGATCTTTTGGACGAAATCATTTCCAGTTTTCCGGAGGGAGCCGGAACAGAAGAGGACGATTCCATCAAAATCGCCATGATCGGCAAGCCGAATGTGGGCAAGTCTTCCCTGATTAACAAGATTCTGGGAGAGAACCGCGTCATCGTTTCACCGATTGCGGGAACGACACGAGACTCCATCGATACGCCGTTTGAATTCGATGGTGATCAGTACACTCTGATCGACACCGCGGGCATCCGCCGCAAGAGCAAAGTCAACGAAGACATCGAGAAGTTCAGTGTCATCCGCGCCGTCGCGGCAATCGAGCGTTGTGATGTCTGCATGCTCATGATTGACGCCCAGGAAGGCGTCACAGAACAGGATAAGAAGATCGCCGGTATCGCCCACGAAGCAGGCAAAGGCATCATCATCCTCGTGAACAAGTGGGATCTGGTCGAAAAAGAGACCAATACCATGAAGAAGTTCCGCGAAGATATTGATGCAGAACTGGGATTCATGTCCTATGCGCCGAGCCTGTTCATCTCCGCCCTGACCGGGCAGAGAGTCAATCAGGTTATGGGGCTGGCAAAGGTCGTTGCTGAAAACCGCGCCATGCGTGTTCCGACGGGTCAGCTGAATACGATCATTACGGACGCAACCATGATGAAACAGCCTCCTTCCGACAAGGGAAAGAGACTCAAGATATACTATGTGACTCAGGTCGGTGTTAAGCCGCCTCTGTTCTCATTCAAGATAAACTCGAGACCGCTCATGCATTTCTCCTATTCCAGATATCTGGAGAATCAGATCAGGAAGGCCTTCGGGTTTGAAGGAACATCGCTCAAGTTCGTCTTCCGCGAGAAGGGCGAGAAAGAGGAGGAGATTTAAATGACCACCACTTCATGGATTCTGCTGGGCGTTGTTGGTCTGATTGCTTATTTCATCGGCAACATCTCACCATCGACGATCATGGCGAAGAAACAGGGTCTGGATATCAAAAAAGAAGGCAGCGGCAATGCCGGGACCACCAATGCACTGCGCGTTATGGGCAAGAAGGCAGGCGCCATCACATGCATCGTCGACATACTCAAAGGCGTGGTCGCTGTACTGATCGGGCTTCTGATCGCAGGCAACCCGGGTGCCTACATCGGCGCGCTCTGCGTGTTCCTCGGTCACGTATGGCCGATCATCTACAAGTTCCAGGGCGGCAAAGGCGTGGCGACTGCTTTTGGTGCAGTGCTGGCGGTGAATCCGCTGCTTGCGCTGATCGCACTGGTCATCGTTGCCATCGTCGTCTTCACATCGAAGAGAATGTCATTGGGATCCATCATAGGTGCGGTTGCCTTTGCAGTATTATCTGCCTTTATGGAACCGGGATTCTTTGTTTTCGCATGTGTGATGGCGATCATCATGCTGATCAAGCATAGGGCGAACATCGTAAGACTGATTCACGGCGAAGAGCCGATTATGGGAATATTCGAGAAGAAAGATAAGACGGAAACTGACGAAGGAGGACAGGAAGATGAGTAATATCGGCGTAATAGGCGCAGGCAGCTGGGGAACAGCCCTTGCAACAGTCGTTGCAGGCAAAGGCAATAACGTGAAAATCTTCGATGTTGATGAAAAGCATCTGAGATCCATGGAAGAACACAGGGAAAATGTCGATTATCTTCCGGGTGTTCCGCTCAGCGATAATATTCAGATGGCATATTCCAGCGAGGAAGCGCTCAAGGATGCGGATGTCGTTCTGTTTTCTGCACCGGCGCAGCATTTCAGAAGCGCACTCACGTCTGCGAAAGATTTTATTAAAGACGATGTTTTGGTTATCGACGTAGCGAAGGGCATTGAGAAAGGCACGCACAAGAGAATGTCAGAAATCGCAGAGGAAGTGATGGGGAAGGAATTCCTCGACAGATACGTAGTCCTCTCGGGACCGTCTCATGCAGAAGAGGTCGGCAGAAGACTTCCGACAACGGTAGCAACGGCTTCTGATAACCATGATGCGGCAAAGGCAATACAGGACCTGTTCATGACCGACCGTTTCCGCGTCTATACTACCGGTGACGTGGTTGGTGTTGAACTGGGCGGCGCGCTGAAGAACATCATCGCACTCGGCGCCGGCATTTCAGACGGCATGGGATTCGGTGACAATGCAAAGGCAGCCCTCATGACTAGAGGTCTCGCGGAGATCACCCGCCTGGGGCTGAAGCTTGGCGCAAAGCCGGAAACGTTCGCAGGGCTTACAGGTACAGGCGACCTGATTGTAACCTGCACCAGTATGCACTCCCGCAACCGCCGCTGCGGCATTCTGATGGGTGAAGGAATGAGTCCGGAAGAAGCCATCGCGAAAGTCGGCATGGTTGTAGAGGGCATGTTTACGGCAGAAGCAGCCTACGAGCTGTCGAAGATCGCAGGCGTTGAGATGCCGATCACCGAAGCAATCTATAAGGTGACAAAGGGCGAAATCACAGCACCGCAGGCGCTTGAATCGCTCATGGGCAGGGAGAGAAAGACTGAGTTCTGAGTTCTTTGTAATATATTAAGTTAATTATTTGTCAAACAATGGTTTTTGTATTATAATGTACTAGTCATCTTAGGGAATATCCATGTTGACATCTGAGTTTTAGCTAGAATAAATGGATTAGGCTGGTATAATGAACAAGAGTAAAAAACTAGTTGTTTTTTTACTGTCGTTAACGCTGGCGTTAACGACTTATTTTTTAATTGACGGAATCTGGTTTACGAACGAAGCTGACCAGGATTCTTTCGGTGCGAACATTACATCAGATTATACGGATTCCGATGATGGCAAATACACCAATACATGCTGAATTAATTCAGCATGTATTGGTGTATTTTTTTGAGAAGGTAGTTCTACAGGATTGGAAGGTTACGACATGAAAGCAATCAAAACGATAGTTGTCATCGCATTATCAGTATGCATGGTGTTCACCATGATGCCTTTAGGCAGCATACAGGCTATGGCAATTGATGAGCCTCAGCAGTCCGCTGAGGGAGAGTCCCCGGATGGATCTGCAGTAACGGAGACAGAACCTGCCGGAGAACAGGTGAAGGATGAAGATGCAGAGGCATCAGATGAACCTGGCGATGGGGTGAACCAGGATAACACTGGAACAGATGGTGCAGAGACAGACGATGCAGACGTAGACAAGACAGACGTGGAGGATGTTGACGGTGATTCAGAATATCAGAACATCAGCGTCACGCTGAAGGATAAGGCTGAAGGCAAGAAACTCCCTGCGGATAAGGAACACGAAGTAACTGTATCAGCTGTTAATCCGAATGAAGAAGGCGATGCAGTAGTGCGCCTTTATTTCTGGAACTACGATAAAGACTTCTTTGACAAAGACAAGAAAGATAAAGTCAAAGAAATCTGTGACAGTGTCACCGTTAAAGACCTGAAGGATGATGATACCATCACCCTGGATAATGAAACGAAGGACGCTGACAAAGTCAAGGCAGAATTAGTAACAGAAAAGGTCAAGCCGAACTCCGATGAAATGGTTCGGTATCTTGAATTCACAATTCCTTCCAATTCCAAATATAAATTCAATGTGCCGCTGGTACTCGAGGAAGACGTACAGAAGGACGCATCCGAGTATGCGGAGCTTTTGCATATGATAGTTGAGGCTGTAGTTGATGGCCAGGAAGATGATGAATCTGATATCAATGCAATAGAAGTACAGTGGGAAGCTCCTGAAACGGAAGAAACCAGTACAGATGCTGCTGTGGCAGAAGAAGCATCAGGCAAGGCAGAAGGTATAAATAAGCTTCTGAAGAATGTTCTGAAGGGCATGGGTACAAGATCAGAAGGTACTGTGATTGCTTCAGAAAAAATCAATGACAACCTGTCATGGGAAATCATTGAAACAGACGGTAAATACGAGCTTAAGTTTACGGGTACCGGCACTATCCCTGCAAACTTTTATAAAAGAGCTGCTTTTTCACAATATGCAACCCAAGTCAATAAAATCACGATCTCTGAGGGAATTACGGCAATTGGCGATAATGCCTTTTTCTGCGATTATTATAAGTCCATCGGAATGAAAAGTGCCACAGAGATCGAAATCCAGACAGGTGAGTCCGGGAAAAGTAAGTTGAAAACAATTGGCAGCGGAGCCTTCATGGGAAGCAGGCTGAAATCAATTGATCTAAAAAATACATCTTTGGAGACGATTGGTGACAGTGCATTTAAGGAAGCCTATAATCTTTCGCACGTCACTTTTCCGGATAGTCTGAAATCGATTGGGCGCAATGCTTTTGAAGATACAACTGTAAGAGAAGTTGTAATCCCGGCTGGTGTTGCAGAGATTCCATACCGTTCTTTTTCTAGCATCGACGGTCTCGAAAAAGCAGTTATTAATGGCAGCACAACTATAAAAAACGGTGCGTTCTATTGGAGTCCGCAGTTGAATGAAGTTGTATTCAACGACCCGGGGGATGGCAAGACTCTTGTAATTGAAGAAAACGCCTTCAGTTCCTGCAGCAGCATCAATACGGTCACGGTCAATCGTTCCAAAACCGATCTGCCATCAAAGAACACACCGGCGTTCAGTAAGAATACGAGCTATACATTCGGAGACAGTGTCGATACGCTCGACGGAGACTGGTTCGATAGAGTTGTAAAAGTTTCCAATGTCACATTCAATGGTCCAAACGATCTGACCATAACAAAGGCAGGCGGAAGCGGATCATCATACGCACCTTTTAAGGATCTGGAAGGGAAATACTATGTTGATTCCTACGGCTGTCTATATAAGTTGAACGATGATAATACTGCAAGTCTGATTTATGCTTCACCGGGTGAAATCTCGTCATACACAGTACCTGCTGAAATCACGACGGTTGGAGGAGAGACTTATAATGTGACGAAGATCGGCGAGATGGCATTCGCAAAAGCAGACAATCTTAAGTCTTTGATCATTGAAGAGCCGGAGCAAATGTCGATCGGAGCGCGTGTATTTTCTGATAGTAAAATTACAGAGGTTAACAATGCAGATAAAATCGATCCGAAGGATTATGCGTATGTTTCAACTGCGTGTGATTTTCCTCTGATTGAAGAGTACCAGGAGGGAAAACTAGTCGATCAACTACGGACAAGCGTGCCGCTTGAGGGAACAGATGCTGAGGGGAATCCTGCCATGTTCCATTTTAGCGTGGATGTTACAGCGGGTCCGTTGGGTAAGGAAAACGGGGTATATCAGTACCTTACAGGTCAACCAGCTACATTCACTGTCGCGGTGGACAACATGTCGAATATTGATCTTCAGGACAGGGTGGTAAGGATTTACTTCGCATTTACCGGTGATGAATACGCCATTGGCGATTATAGTATCGGAAAGAACTACACTGTTGTAAATCACGATACGGGCGCTGAATTCCCTATGTCAGTAGTACAGACGGATCAGCCGGGTGTTTTCTACTATGATATTAAGGGGTGGAGACCGGGTGATACGGTTGCGTTCAGGAATGCTATGCAATATCTTTCACCGCAGAGCGCCGGAGGCGATTTATATGTCTGGAGTGAGTCTATGGAAAAAGAAGAAGCTGAAAGACTCGCAGGAAAGACTACGGATCCAAAAGAATACCTGAAACTTCATTGGGGAACGAAGCCGGTTAACTTCACGACCAGAAAGGCGATAAAGTATACGCCAACCAGCAGCAACAGTAATCGACCGAGTTATTCAGCTGATGGTACTGCTGACAGCAATATTTACGTGAAGGACTATATTGCCTGGTCGATCACGATGAACAGCGGAAGTGACACCAACAAGAACGAGGGAAAAGATTATGTTTGTTATGTGGACTTTACTGATACAGTCAAGTTGCCGAATGATCTGATATGGGATCCTAAAGTGATAGAGGCGATTCAGAACGGTAAGTATAGGTTCTCTACGTCAAATTCTTTCGGTTCAGAGTATGCCACTATTTACGTTACAATTGACGGCGTTGACCGGCAGTTGATATCTGTGCAACATGAATCTGATAGCGGAGTGAGGATTAAAAATATCAAGTTGACTGTTGAAGAGGATGAAAACGGTAAATCCCTGGTTGCAGTGCATTGGCGTAAGGAGAATACAAAATGGAACTCCAGTGATAACAGTGAAAACAATTATCCGTCTGCGCAACTGGCTAACCAGACGGTCAGCTTTACTGTTGCCAATAACAATTTAATGGTGGACAGACAGTCCCAGTTATTCAAGATTTTAAAAGGTGAAGTTCCGCTGACAGCGGAGACAGACAAATATATCAAGCAGGCATCAGTCATTAACAATCATGTTGATACTACCAGACACTATTCATTTAGCGGCGATAAAGAGGGCAGTGCCGATGCTCCGGTTATGACAATCAGTGTGCCAAGCGGACTTACGATGTCAAAAGGCAGACCAAGACCTGATGACAGTTATTATTTTGGCGGGAGCAGCAAGTTCAGGATATCCTTCACCAACACAGGAATCATCTCAAACCGTCAGATCGGAGTAGTTGAGGATGAACTTCACAACGCCTTTTACATTAAACCTGACAATATCATGACCATGTTCAATGATGAGCAGTTTGGTCAGTATTTGAAAATAGAGATCAATCCGGCCACGTTGTGCTCTGTTGTTGATGAGACTGCCGTAGATGTTAACGGCAAAGAAACGCACCTCGTATCACAGAACACAGGTGTGAATGTTCCATATAATGGTTGTGAGAGCACGGACAGCTCCGTGATTACTTCTGATGCAAAGATGACCCTAAGTTGGAATGAGAATGGGAAACTCGTTCTAAAAGTAGACAAACATGGCAATGGAAGTAATGTGTCTGAATACACTATTGGCGACGGCGGCAATTACAGCACACTGCAAAAGGCTTTTGACGCAATAGGTTATGTGGTCACATACAGGCCAAGATATAAAGTGACCTGGGATCTTCCTGATGATTTTGTGATCTACGGCGGACAGACGGTTCAATTTGACATACCTGCAAATGCCAAGCAAACTACAATGATGCTTGAAAGAGACAACCCGGGCAAATACTATTCTAATAGCGTATATTGGAATAACACTGCATATGCGTACGGACACAATGGTACGACTGAGATTAAAAAAGCATCTATAAACAGCAGCCATGTAACACCATCGTTGACCTTTGACAAATATGCTACATATAACGGCAAGACGGTACAGGATAATATTGATATCGTTAACCACACTTCGGTAGATTACACTCTTTCTTTTACAAACTATAAAGATGAAGGGAATTCGTGGGTCGAGCATTATACCGGAGGCACTTATGATGTTTTACCTCTGGTAGACAAAATCCAGGGTTCACAGGTACTTCTGGTGAAACAGTCAGATATCCTTGGGGCGACATGGCAGGAAACCAGTGATTCTGTCAAAGTTGCTGTCGAAGGACTTAATCTGCCGACATATGTAGAGAATGGTACGACATATTATGTCATAAACAAACCGGGAATATACAAGAATCTAAAAACCAACGGAATTGTAGCGGATACGGTAACTGTTGCACAGACATCTTCCGGTTTTGAGACACTTATCAAATGGTACTTCACAAACGTAACTCCTCAGAAAGCTGCCAGAACGGTTAAGTACAAGGCTCTGGTTGATGTTACGCTGGCCGGAGGGGTGACAACGGGTGATGATGGAACAACAGCCACTAAGATAAATGTCTCCAATGAGAGTTGGCTGGGAGATCATCAGACGCACAGGCTGTATGACTCTGTCAGTGGAGGAGGTCGCCTCATTAAGTTCTCCAAGAACATTCAAAATGATGATGGAAGCACTGTTCGTCACAGCATGATTGCGGACGGAGATGAGGCCACTTATAAGATTTCGCTGGAAAACACAAGCGATTCAGAAGTGGTTATCGATGGAAGTCATATGTATGATGATCTTCCGTCGACAGCCGGCGTATTCGCATGGAGTAAAGACAATGTGGCGAGCGTTACTTATGAAGCGGATGAACGGGGTTCTGAGTGTTTGACACCTGGAACCGAATACTGGGAAGTGAACAGCACACAGCCGGTTACTGGTGCAGACACAGCAGCCCAGGGTCAGTACTATATCCATTGGAGCAATGATTTTAAGATCAAATTCGCCCCGCAGGGCATGGTAGACATAGTCGTAAAACTGAAATTCCCAGGAAGCAGTGACGTAGGCGAAGACGGTGAGCCGGACAATCACTGGGATGCTTATATTAAGAAAGTAGCCGGGGGAACAATATATAATACGTTCTATTTTGATCGTATCCCTAGCACTGTAACACATGAACTGGCTGATCAGGCGGAAGCGGTTTTGAAGAAGGGCGTTTATGATACTGGATGGGTCAATTCGTATGGTGCAAAAGACTACACGTGCTCTTCTCACGAATCACGTTGGTATTATCAAAACGGAGCGGGATACTCTTCAGGAGCCTGCATAACATATTATGCATTGCTTTATAATAGCGGGAATGTGCGCTTATACCTGGATGATCTGCAGGATACGCTACCGAAAGGTTTCCATTATGGTAGCATGGCCGACCAGGATGTCACTAGTGGAAAAACCGGATCGTGGTGGACCTTTGAACCAGGCGAACACATGAATAATCGCGTCCTGTATTCCGGCAATGCTTATGAAAGTGATGTTAATTCAATTGATACCGAGAGTGATGTGGATTCGAATAACGGGAGCGGGTCTCGCGCGTCGTACAAGCTTGTCACTGCTAAGGATGGAACGAATAAAATAACATATGTTAACGCTAATGTAACTGCTTCAAAGAAATCAGATGCAGGTGGTATAGAGCATCTGACATTTAAGGTTATCAGCCCAAAAGGGTCTGGAAGCGCAGGTCCAACGATTCACCAGGACCCGAATTCAAAAAAATATTATCTGAACCCGGGTGAGGCGTTGAGGTTTGGCTATAATTGTTATGTAGACACGTGGCGTAAAACAGATGATACTGCACTTAACGCCATTGCCATGCCGTTTTATGACAAATACGGACTCGGGCTCAGGAAGAATGAGACCACTAACCTGACGGCGAGAAAAAAACTCGGGATGGCGGATAACAACGGTGATTGCGAGATCATCAGCAATGCAGAGGCTGTAAGCATATACGGACATACCGGGAAGACCGATAATACACAATGGCTGTCCTCCGATGTGACCGTGCTCAGACAGAAAATCGCACCTGGAATAAAGAAAACTGTAGGAGGTGTTTCTCCTGTAGCGTCGGATCTTAATATAACAGATACAACTGTTCTCGGCTCAAAAAGCAGCGACGGTGCTAAATACGGGAATGCTTATTCTGGAACGACGAGTTTCTCTGATATTGTGAACTGGAAGCTGGATGTGTACAACGAAAGTCCTTATGTCGGAGAAAACTCCATGTCGGAGTTTACGGTTACCGACAAAGTAGATGCACCATACGCGTTTACGGGACAAGTCTTCTACCGAATCACCGGACCAAATAACACGTCAACAACGTATAACAATGCATACACACCATTATTTACGCTTGGCGCCAGGAGTGAAGGAGATACAAAGGTTCGAATCGTAGAGGGGCAGAATGTTTTTAATCAATATCATCAAGACACAATCACTATTAATGGACCGGCCAAGGTGTATAACAACTTTTCGGTTCAGCTTTTGAGGGACGAACAGGGCTCCGAGACTCTGATCATCAAATTTACTAAGCCAAAGGTAAATTACGCATACCCTATGGTGATTCCGGCAGACGGAAAAATGGAGTTGTGCGTCCATACGCAATATAATACTGACAAGACTCCTCTCAGCAGCACCTTGTACAATAGTGCCGTACTCATGCCGGAGCAGCCATATGACGGCTCGTTGGTATCTCAGGGCAAACCGCTCTACGATGAACAAACGGGTGAAAACGAAGGCATTCAGAGCGGCGCATCGGTAACGATAACTACCGGATTCGCTTCAACAGCGTCAAAAACGATTACCGAGATAGGAAATGAGAAGAATACGGCAAATTCGGAGGCAGATAAAAACTACATTTCGCTGAATGATAAAACGAAGGCGTTCAGATATGATCTCATTGTGAACGGTCCTGAACATGATCCAATGAGCAAACTGATCGTTATCGATTCGTTGCCGGAGGAGGGGGACCACTCTCCATTTGTCGACAGGGACAAGAGAGACAGTGAGTTTAAGGTAAGTATGCTTTCAGACGATCTGGGACTGACGGCCCGCGTCATTGCTAACGCCGGCAAGGGAAGCACTACCGTTCTGGAGGACTCGCAATACTCGATAGAGGTCAACACAAAAACTGAATTCGACGAGGATGACTGGAAAGGCAGAGGAAGCGGATGGAAGACCATCGATATCAGCGATGGCCTGTCAGATGAGGAAAAGGCACTCATTGAGAAAGCGAGATCGATAAGGATAATTATCCATGATGATACTGTTGCTACAATGCCGGCAAACAGCAGAGTCAAACTATCCTTCAATGCGAAGATTGATGGAGAAGCCAATCCGGGAGAGTTTGCATGGAACAGCTTTGGATACAGCTATACTGTGCCGGTAGGACTTTCCAAGATTACGCTCAATGCGGAACCGAAGAAGGTAGGCGTACATATACCTTCGATTCCACGCCTCATAAAAGATGTCGTCGATAAAGATGATAACTCCACCAATGTTGCGAGAGATTACGAGTTTGAAGCAATCATTTACACTGGAGCACCAATTGAGGCATTGAACGACATAAGTGAGAGGGATACCGCAAATATCGCAAACATCCTCAAAAGCAACAAACGAAATGTTCTGTACGTACCACTGACTGTGAAGAAAGGCACCAGCAGCTATGATACCGGACTCCTTGAGAACGGCTATGTATATAACTATGATGCAGAATCATCAGAATGGGTCAAGACATCGACGCCATGGACATGGACAAATAGCCAGCAGTATACAGTTCTTGAGCTGATTTCACCAAATGAAAGAGGATATGAGGTTCAGTCGATTGCAGGCAATAGGAAGAACAATACCGGACTCACCTACAACAACACTATCAAGCTTAGAATAGGTGTTGTCAATAAATTCACGGATCGCAAAACGGACCTTGTAATCGAAAAGAAATGCGACAGCTACTTCGACGGCGGGGCAGACTCCAATCTGTCGTTTGGATTCAAGATCACAGGCAAAAACGATGTCGGTGAAACGGTCTATACGAATTTTGCCGGACTGACGTTCAAGAAGGGTGAAGAACTGACAAAGACAGTGACAATAGAAGAAGTACCTATCAATCTGGATATCACTGTAGAGGAAGTTTATTCCGGCAACTATACGGTTTCCGGAGACAATCCAAGACCGGCCAGCTATGACCGCAAGGCGAATAAGTGGACGGTATCCTTTGAGAACAAGCATAAGGAACAGCCGCATACAGGAAGCGGTGTCGTTAATAAGTACGTAGATAATCAATTCCAGGAACAGCAGGGACTTCCTGTGGAAGAGCCGAAGAATTAAGGAGGCGAAGAGCATATGACGGTAAAAAAGAAAGCATTAGCTCTAGCGGCTGTATTAGCCCTGTGTCTGTCATCAATTGGAGTCACCACTGCGTACTTCACCGACTACGAGAGAGGAAGCGGTGGAGCGGTGATAGAGTTAGGCGGGCAGACGAAGATCAAAGAGAATGTGAGCGAAAACAACAAAATCGTCTCCATCGTCAACACTGGTCAGACCGATATGATCGTGCGTGTAGGTGTCTTTAGCGACAAGGAACGCACAGAAGTGGAAGCAAGTGGCGACTGGTTGGAAGGCGCTGACGGTTGGTACTACTACAGGTATGTATTGGCAGGAAGCGAGGACGGAAAGTCCGGAGATTCCACGACCGAGCTCAATGTCACAGTGAAGGCAGATGATCCTGATGCGGTAGCGAACTTTGACATATTAGTGGCGCATGAGTCCAGTCAGGCTGTTTATGACGGACAGTCAGAGCCGGGCGCGGACGGTACAGCGCTTAGTCTCGTAGCGCCATCTGGTTGGGATGCAAAAACTGTTGCAAAGATAAAGAAAAAGAACTAAAGGAGGCAGGGCATGAAGATAACGGACAGAATGTCAAAGAAGACGATGGCCCTGCTCGTAGCAGGGGTCCTGCTGATTGCGGGAAGCGGCATTATGGGAACAAAGGCCAGTCTTGCCGTATTCAGCGAGGACTATACGGCGGAATTTTATATGAACCATCTGCAGGTGCATCTTTTGGAGAACGGTGAGGATGTGTGCAAAGAGCACAATACCCTTGACGGAGATACAAAGGTGACTGGGGAATTGGCGACGAGTCTGGGTTACTCGAATGGGCCTGACGGAGAAATTCTGGGAAAGGTTGAACCAGGAAAGGTATACCGGGAAGAAATCGCAGCGAGAAACGGTCAGGACATTCCGCAGTATGTGCGTGTGACAGTGAGAAAGTACTGGGTAGAGACAGACGGTGAGGGGAATGTCCTGAAGGACGATGAAGGAAACCCTAAGAAGACGACTGCGCTCTCACCTGATCAGATTCGCCTAACTTACGGAAAAGACAATTCGGGGGCAAAGGCCAGAGACGAATACAATAGTGAAGCCTGGACAATCAGCAGCGAGGAATCAACGACCGAGAGCACGACCTACTATCTGAAGCAGGCGCTCGACGGTGGGGAAGACAGTGCGTTGCTCTTCGACAGAGTCATGATAGACGGCAATCTGGTAAAAAAGGGTAAAACGACAAAGTCAGATGACGGCGAGTACACCGTATATACATATGAATATGACTATGATGGATATGCCTTTTTCATTGAAGCGGATATGCAGGCGATTCAGACCCATAACGCACAGGATGCAATCTACAGCCAGTGGGGTGTATATAACGTGACAGTAAGCGACGGACAATTGTCCGTAGAAAACTAGGGGGTGGCGAGATGAAGATACTGAAGAACATAAGCATCCTGGCCATCGCTCTGATCACAGGGGCAGCGATGGTGAGCGCTGACGCAAGTGCCCTCAGCAATAAGATCGATGGAAGCTGCTACTACGATGGCAATAAAATCATATCAGATTTCGACTCTGGGAAGGTATCGACTGCAATCACAAACCTGCAGCCTGGAGACGATGTAACTTTCACTGTGGAGTATACAAACAGATCAAGTGACTCCACGGATTGGTATATGTCCAACAAAGTGATTCAGACCCTGGAGAAGGCAAATGCAGCCAAGAAAGTCAAAGGCACGGGAACGCCGGAGAACGGCGGTTACACTTACACGCTGGACCATACGGACAAGAATGGTAAAACGACCACCCTATTCAGCAATGCAAAGGTCGGCGGCGAGGCGAAGCCTGCAGGAATGCAGGGACTGGAGCAGGCAACCAATGCTTTGGATGAATGGTTCTTTATCCAGACCCTGAATAAGGGGGAGTCAGGCATTGTGACCCTGAAGGTGGCCTTCGAAGGAGAGACTGAGGTCAACGACTATATGGATACCTATGGAGAAGTGATGCTGAAGTTCGCAGTGGAGAAGACGCCAATAGGGGCAGGAAAAACCTATAGCGGAAAGGGCGTCGCCACAGGAGATACAGCGAATCTCTGGCCATGGGTCATTGCCATGCTCATCGCAGGACTGCTGCTTTTGCTTTTGGCGCTTGGAAGCCGCAGGAAAGATGATGAAGCGAAGGGAGGCGATAAGGTATGAGAAGTATGAAGAAAATGATCAGAATATCCATTATCGCTTTCGCGATGTTCGTCGCTGCAGGCACTGCAGGTGTACTGGGAGCAGTCGGCGCAGTGCCATGTGCGCAAACAGATACGGCATATGCGGCAGATGATGATGGCTATACTTATACCATTACGGTCTATTCCGGCAAGGAAGGTTACTTCGACGGAGATGAGAACAAGCATACCAAGACACTGATAAAGAGCGCGTCATATGGCTCGCCTTGTACAATCGATATGGACGAGCTCGGCCTTACAGTGATTGATGAAAACAAATACTATACCAGAGGTGTGAAACGCGCCGGTCACGATAACGATGAAGTCTCACACATGACATACAGGTCGTATACGTTCACAGTGACAAAAGACGAATCCTTTACCGTAGCGTACGGTATGAAGGGCGGTATGGTAGCTTACACTGTGCAGTATGTGGACAAAAGCGGTAATGCGCTCCTTCCTGCCCAGACCTATTATGGCATGGCTGGAGATAAGCCGGTTGTATCCTGTAAATATGTAGACGGTTATATTCCGGATGCAATCAATATCGGAAAGACCCTGGTCGCTGACAAGGGACAAAACGTGTTCACCTTCACCTATTCAAAGAACGCAGGAGTAGGAACAACGTATGTGATTCAGGAGAATGCCAATGCAAACGCAGGAAATGGCAATGCAGCGAATGGAAACGCGGCGAACGGCAACGCTCCTGGAACCTATACAGCCGGAAATAATGGGCAGGGCCCGGCAAACTTTGTAAATCTGGATGACAACGCAACTCCATTGGCGAACATTGACAATGAAGACACACCGACGAGCAACGGAGGCGGCATAAGCGGCTTTAAGATGGGAATCATCGGCATCGTCATCGCAGGTATCCTGATTGCTTTGGGACTGCTTTACCTCATCCTCAGAAGACCGAATGACGAAGAGGAGTAATCCGCAGCCTGACCCACCAGAAATGGTGAGAAACAAGTTCAAACTGATACGTTACGGGCAGGAGATTCGAAAGAATCTCCTGTTTTTTAATGCTGTAAACGGCCTTGGCAGTTTCTTAAAATACTGTTAGAAACCCCTTTACATAACATTATTTTGCTATAATTACTGCGTATATTTGTACATATTATTGTGAGGAGACCAACAATGGAGAAGAATTTAGCAAAGACATACGATCCTAAAGATTTTGAAGACAGGATATATGAGGCATGGGAGAAGAGCGGAGCTTTCCGGGCGGAAAGAGATCCGGACAAGAAACCATTTACGATCGTGATGCCGCCTCCTAATATCACGGGGCAGCTGCACATGGGGCATGCCCTTGACCAGACACTTCAGGATGTTCTGACGAGATTCAAGAGACTGCAGGGGTACAGCGCTCTATGGCTCCCGGGAAGTGACCATGCGAGTATCGCAACAGAAGTCAAGGTCGTAGAGAAAATCCGCGAAGAAGAAGGAAAAGAGAAGGAAGACCTTGGGCGTGAGGAGTTCCTCAAGCGCGCATGGGAGTGGAAGAGAGTATACGGCGGTAAGATTACGAAGCAGTGCCGTAAGCTTGGCGATTCCTGCGACTGGGAACGTGAGAGATTCACTATGGATGAAGGCTGCAACAAGGCGGTCAGACACTTCTTCGTTCAGTTGTACAACAAAGGTCTCATTTACAGAGGAAACAGACTCATCAACTGGTGTCCGCAGTGCGGGACTTCACTGAGCGACGCGGAAGTAGAACATGAGGATCAGACAGGATCCTACTGGTACTTCCGGTATCCGGGCGCGGATGGAGGCGAGGGAATCGTCGTCGCCACATCAAGACCGGAGACCATGTTCGGTGACGTAGCGATCGCCGTACACCCAAGCGATGAGAGATATAAAGATCTGGTAGGAAAGAACGTTATCTTGCCGCTGGTAGGTAAGGAAATACCAGTCATCACAGATATTTACCCTGATCCTGAGAAAGGAACAGGTGCCGTTAAGATCACACCGGCTCATGATGAAAACGACTTCATGGTAGGACAAAGAAACAATCTGCCTGTCGTTTGCTGTATCAATGAAGATGCAACCATGAATGAAGTCGCCGGCAAGTATGAAGGCATGGATCGTTATGAATGCCGTAAGGCGTGGGTTAAGGATCTGGAAGAGGCCGGTTATCTGGAGAAGATCGAGGAGATGGTCATCCCTGCAGGTACCTGCTACAGATGCCACACTGTTGTCGAGCCGATGCTGTCAGACCAGTGGTTCGTCAAGATGGAAGATCTGGCGAAACCGGCGATGGAAGCGGCCAGAAAGGGCGACCTCAGACATGTGCCTGACAGATTCGAGAAAATCTACATGCACTGGCTGGAAGAGATCAGAGACTGGTGTATTTCCAGACAGCTTTGGTGGGGGCACAGAATCCCAGCATGGTATTGCGAAGACTGCGGCGAGCTGATCGTTGCGGAAGAAGATCCAACCAAGTGCCCGAAGTGCGGAAGCGAGAACTTAAGGCAGGATGAAGACGTTCTGGATACCTGGTTCTCATCAGCACTGTGGCCGTTCTCCACATTGGGATGGCCGGAAGAAACAGAGGACTTTAAGTACTTCTATCCGACAGATGTACTCGTTACAGGGTACGATATCATCTTCTTCTGGGTTGTCAGAATGGTATTCTCCGCTTTGGAAACGACCGGCAGCGTACCGTTCAGCGATGTATATGTCCATGGGCTGGTCCGTGACGCACAGGGACGCAAGATGAGTAAATCTCTGGGCAACGGCATTGATCCACTGGAAGTCATAGATCAGTACGGCGCAGATGCGCTCCGGTTTATGCTCACAACAGGTATCACGCCTGGTAATGATATGAGATTCAAGGAAGATAGACTGGAAGCAGCCAGAAACTTTGCGAACAAGCTCTGGAATGCGTCAAGATTCGTCATCATGAATCTTCAGGATGAAGAAGGGGACTTCCTTCCGATGATTGAGTGCTGCGAAGATTGCTGCGGACACGCATGCTGCAACGACGCTGCGCTGACAGGCAATCTGAGGGATGAAGATAAATGGATTCTGTCCAGAGTCAACGATGCGTCCAAGTACATGACGGAGACGATGGAGAGATACGATCTGGCACTCGCGGGACAGAGAGCATACGATCTCATCTGGAACGAGTTCTGCGACTGGTACATTGAAATCGTCAAGGGCAGGCTCTACGGCGATGATGAAGAGGACAAGAAAGTCGCAAGATATGTACTCGTCAGAGTACTGAAGAGCGTTCTTACGCTGCTTCACCCATTCATGCCGTTCATCACAGAAGAAATCTGGAGCTATCTACCTCATGGCGAAGCCAAGGAAGATAATCCGCATAACTTCATCATCAGAGCGGATTGGCCACAGTTCGATGAGAGGCTGACATTCCCGGCGGAGACAGAAAAGCTCGAAATGGCAATGTCCGTCATCAAGGCGATCAGAAATATCAGAGCGGAAGCGGAAGCTGCGCCGAGCAAGAAACTGTCGGCTGTCATCCTCTGCGCAGAGGGCAGAGAAGAGGTCGTCAAGGCCGGCGAACGTTACATCAAGAATCTGGCCAACATCACAGAGATCACCTTTATCGATGACAAGAAGGATGTTCCGGAAGAGACCATGTCAGCCGTAGTGGATGGTGCGGAAGTTTACATCCCACTGGATGAGCTGATGGATTACAAGGCCGAGCTCGACAGACTGACCAAGGAGAAGAAACGTCTCGAAGGAGAAGTCAAGCGTGCGGCGGGCAAGCTTTCCAACGAAGGCTTCATCAGCAAAGCACCGGCAAAGGTAGTCGAAGAAGAAAAGGCTAAGAAGGTCATGTACGAAGAGATGCTGGCCAAAGTAGCAGACAGACTGGCAGTCGTCGAAGCGAAACTGAAGTAAAGCAACAATTAAGATTTAGATATGACAACAGCAGTAGATAAATTTCACGAATTCGACAGATTCGGAAGCGTTCTGGGTCTGCAGCGGATTAGTGAACTCTTGAAAAGACTTGGAAATCCCCACCACGGGATGAAGTACATACATGTAGCAGGGACCAACGGCAAAGGCTCCACGTGCAAGTTTATCGAGAAGGGACTTGCAGGATGCGGTTACAAAGTCGGGCTGTACATTTCGCCGTATATTGAGAAGTTCAATGAGCGCATCCAGTACGACGGAGAGATGATCACAGATGAGGAACTGGAACTGTACGGAGACCAGGCGCTGGCAAAAGCTGCCGAGATGGTGGAAGACGGCCTTGATTCCCCGACGGAATTTGAAGTCGTTATGGCCACAGCCTTTCTGTTCTTCAAAAGCAAGAATCCGGACTACGTCGTCCTGGAAGTGGGCATGGGAGGAATCGGCGACGCGACCAATGTGATCGAAAAGCCGCTGGCGAGTGTCATCACCAGTGTTGCCTTTGACCATATGCATGTGCTGGGTGACACCCTGGCAGAAATCGCATGGAATAAGGCAGGCATCATCAAGGAAGGCTGCCCTGTCATCTCCAATGTGAAAGATCATGATGCTGCGGCAGTTGTTGCAAGACATGCCTATGAGATGGGTAGCAGATTGTACGATATCTCAAAGATCAAGTTTTCGACAGACTGGATCTCGCCGGAAGGACAGCAGGTGAGCATGGAACTGTGGCATACGGATTACAGTGAAGTCGTCACTAGGATGATCGGACGCCACCAGGCTGAGAACCTGAAGACAGCTCTGGCGACCATAGAGGTTTTGAGACAGAACAGAGACGTGCAGATCAGCAGAGAGCAGCTCTACGACGGCATCAGGGAAGCCGTTCAGCCGGGTAGGTTTGAAGTAATCTTCAGCCCGGAGAGGGAAGAAGATGGACCGGCAAAAGACTGGAACACTTATGTAGTGCTGGACGGCGCCCACAATGACGCAGGAGCGGAGGCTTTGCAGAAGACCATGGCGGATGTATTTCCGGGCAAAAAGACGCTCATCGTAGCGGGCATGGTCGAGAAAAAAGAAACAGAGAAAGTATTGGCTCACTTCGCAGGCATCAGCAGTGATTTCATTGCCACACAGCCTGAATATGAAGGAAGAGCCATGGCTGCGGAAACCTTTGCGCAGTATATAAGAGAAACGAGAGATCCGGAGAGCAAACCGCTCAATATACTTGCAGTTTGTGGAAGCCCGGCGGAGGCGGTGGAAACTGCTCGCCAGGAGGCAGAGAAGGGCAACTATGATGTCGTCCTCTTCACAGGATCACTCTATCTGATTGGGGCAGTCAGAAGTGTTCTCCACAGGAGAGCTGACTACGACTATTATCGTACACTGAAGTACGGAACGGAGGCAACAGATGGGAGCAACAGATAAAAGCAAAGTTTTGCTTTACTACAATGCTTACTCAGGAAACGGATTGTTCAGGAGCAACCTGGATCACATCATTGAAGAATGTCAGGCGAAGGGATTTCAGGTCACTGCGGTCAGAGCCCAGAGAGGCATATGGATCGACAAAACCCTGCAGGAAATCGACGAAAACGAATACGACAGAATCATAGCCTGCGGCGGCGACGGAACCTTCAACATCTGTGTCAACAGCATGCTGCGGCACGATATTCATCTGCCTCTCGGCCTAATCCCGGCGGGGACGGCCAACGACTTCGCCTATTACTACGAGCTGCCTTCGGATATGAACGAAGCCCTGAAAATCGCTCTGGGCGACAGGACGACAAAGGCAGACGTAGGAACGGTAAACGACAAGTACTTTATTAATGTCGCGGCCATGGGAGCAATGGTGGATGTCAGCCAGAAGACGGACCCATATGTGAAGAACGCCATTGGGCCGCTGGCATATTACCTGAGAGCTGCTACGGAACTGAATCAGGTGCATCCGATCAAAGTCAGAATGACGACACCCGATGAGGTCATGGATGAGGAAATCTACTTCATGACCGTGTGCAACGGGGAATCGGCAGGAGGATTCAGGAAATTATCGCCACAGTCAAAGATGAACGACGGCAAGCTGGATGTTCTCGCCTTTCGCAAGATGCCGCTGCTGGAATTCGGGCCTCTGCTCATGGAAGTCATCAGCGGAAGACATCCTAACAACAAGCACGTCATCTACTTCCAGACACCGAGTCTGACCATCGAATCCGAAGAAGATATCCCTACAGATATCGATGGAGAGCACGGTGAGAAGCTGCCACTGAAATTCGGCGTTCTGAAGAAGAGACTGGACATTTTCGTCGATGAGAAAACTTGGAATTACGATTAGGAAATCGCAGGAAAGATGAAACAATACATAATCAGCGAAACAGACAATTATGAAAGACTGGTGCCGTTCTTCATCAAAAACGAGCTGGAATTCACAGAAGAAGACATGGAGGAGGTTCCGACAGATCTGGTCAAATGCTGGCAGATCGCGGATCTGGAGGGAACTCTCGTGGGTGCCTTCGTGCTGGCGAAGAGAGAAGGCGAGTTCATTTGTGACGGCATTGCGATAGAGGAAGAATTAAGGGGAACAGGTCTCGGCAGGAAACTGCTCGAACTGGGAATAGAAGAGACCAAGAAGCAAGGCGGAAGCAGTATGTATCTGGTTGCGAGAGCGCCGGAATTCTTCCGCAAGAATGGATTTGTAACAATATCGCGGGAGGAGGCACCAAACTTTTTTGAATGCCTGACCTGCCCGCAGTACGGTATTTCGTGTCACCCGGAGGTAATGAAAATTGATCTTTAAAACAAGCAGCAAGATCATTGCTGCAGTCCTGACGGCAGCCTTGGCACTGTCGCCCGTGTTCGTTACGCCAATTTCGGCCACAGACGGACAGGAAGTGGAGATGGAAGCCAGCAGCTGGCGCTATCAGGACGGAGAAATCATTGAAGAAGAAAGTGTCAGTGCCTTAGAGGCTGATGACCCGCTTCTTATGGAAGACTACAACGCCCAGATGGGCAGCAGCGCAGAGGGAGAAGCGACAGAAGCTGAGGCAGAGTCGGCTGAAGCCACAGATGCAAAGGCAACAGACCCGGCGGTAGATCCTGAACCTGCAACAGAGCCAGAAACGGAACCTGCGCTGACAGGGGAAGACCCACAGACTGAAGCGGCATCCGCAGAAGCAGGAGAACCGATTATAGCGGAGGAACCAGCGGAGGCGCCGGAAACAGCGGCTCCAGAGGTGGCGGCACCTGCTGAACCTGTGCAGGCGGAAGAATCTGCAGAAGCACCGGCAGAAGAACCGGAAGTTGCAGCAATGTCAGCAACGGCACTCGACCGGTATTGGTCATGGAACTCCGGGCAGACCAAGAGAGGCCCGGGATACCTGAAGGGAATCGACGTATCCTACTGGCAGGGGAACATAGACTGGGCGAAGGTCAAGAACGCAGGCGTTGACTTTGCAATCATCCGGTGCGGCTATGGATCCAACACAACATCAAGGGATGACAGCAAATTTGCAGCTAATGTCAGAGGATGTGTGCAGAATGGCATTCCATACGGCGTATATCTCTACTCATATGCGAATACGGTTTCAGAGGCGAACAGTGAGGCAAACCACGCACTGAGATTGCTCAAAGCCAACAACTGCAAGCTGCAATATCCGATCTACTACGATCTGGAGGATACGCAGGTCTCAAAAGCGTCAAATGCGACAATCGTGGCAATGGCGAATGTGTTCTGCAGCAAGCTCAGCAGCAATGGCTACGCATCGGGCGTCTATGCGAATCTGAACTGGTGGAATAACAAACTTTCCGCATTTAACGGTTATGATAAGTGGGTCGCACAGTGGGCAAGTAAGTGCACCTATGGTAAGAGCTACAGCATCTGGCAGTGCAGCAGCGAAGCCTCCGTCAGCGGAATCAGCGGCAGAGTGGATGCCAACCTGCTCATGTGCACAAGGGCCACATTGGATTACTTCATGAATATCAAGTATATTCCGCCGGTCACATACAGCCTGAAGAACATTGATGGAAAACTATATGCAATCGGCTCCAACGGGGATGTTGTGAAGAACAGGTTCTTCAAAATCGGTTCGTACACATACGCATTCGGTCCGGACGGCGCAATGATCGCAGGTCAATCGTACTGGATCGGAAACGCTGGATATATCCTGGACAGCCAGGGAAGGGCATACATAAACAAATCAAAGACAAAGAAAAAAGCGCCGTACTACGCGAAGGCGGGAAGCGGCAAGAAGGGCACAATGAAGAGAGGTACAAACTTCTACGTGCTCCGGACGAGCGGCAAGTGGAGCCAGATGGCAAACGGATACTGGATCAAGACAAGCCTGACGAAGAAGACGGTTGTCTACCCGAACATCAGTCCTTCTGTAAAAGTCAGCTACAAAGCGAAGCTCAAGAAGAAGACGGTAAGCCGCTCGGGCCCATCAAACAGTTACATCAAGAAAAAGACATTCAAAAAGAATAGGAAAGTTACAGTTATCGGAACGTACGGAAGCTGGTCCAAGATAAGCAGCGGACAGTGGCTGCCGTCAAGCAGACTGAAGAGATAGGAGAAATATCATGAAAAAATTTCTTACAATCACGCTAACATTCGTCATAGGAATGTCCATGACGATCATGCCTGCCGTGGCAGCGGAGAATGAGGTGGCAGTTGACGCACAGCCTGTCGCAGAAGAAGCACAGACGCCGGAGGCTGCAACGGCTGCGGAAACGGATGTGACGGCACAGGCAACCGAACCAGCAGCAGTGGACGAAGATGTTACGGAAACAACCGAATCGCAGGAGCCGGAGGCAAAGGATATCAACATTGATGTTTCTGACGGGTCGGCATTAGAAGGACTGGACGGGCTTTATATCAGCGACATTGAAAACGACCCGGAACTCTGTTATGTACTGGATGATCCTACTTTCTACAGGTATTATGACGTCGATGAAAACGGCCTGATTACCAAGAAAGAAGTTGAACTTGATGAGGTCGAGAAATTCATTGCTGAGGCAGATGCGAATGCCGAAGGAATCGACGATGTGGCAAATATCGATACTGAACCGGACCTGACGGCTATGGGCGGCGGTGTATCAGGACTTGGTAAAGGCCAGACACCTGCCAAGTATGCGTCCCACAATAGATATCACTGCATCGATATCTCCTGGTGGCAGGGATCGATTTCAGCAGCGAACTGGCAGCAGATCAAGGCTGCGGGCGTTACCCACGTCATCCTCAGATGCGGATACAGCACGCTCAGCAACGGTACACACAACGTTGATTCAACATTTGCCAACAATATTAACGGCGCATACAATGCGGGCATCAAGGTTGGGGTTTACTACTACTCGACAGCAGTTTCCGCAGCGGAGGCTCAGTCCGAAGCGCAGTACACCGCATCGATTATTTCACCGTATAAGAGAATGATCAGTCTTCCGGTCGCCTTTGACTACGAGACAGGCGGCAGACTGACTTCGAAAGTTATGAAGAGTGTTGGTACTTCATCTTGCATTGCATATTGTGATACAATAAAAGCTGCGGGTTACACACCGATGGTTTATGCGAATTACAATACGCTGAGCAACTTCATCGACTACAGGACGCTGCAGAGCAAGTACAAGATCTGGCTCGCCAACTATACGACAAACGGTGTTGCCACTTCCTATGCTGGAGACTATTACATGTGGCAGTACAGTTCCTCCGGCAAAGTCAACGGACTGAAGGGTAATATCGATATCAACTACATCTTCGAACCAAAGGCAGCGGCTCCGGCAGTATCTACGCCAGCTGCGAAGGCACCAGTGACAGCAACTTCAGCCTTTGTATCCTACAGTGCGAAGACCAAGTCCGCGCTGAAGTACAGAACCGGTCCGGGAACGAACTATAAGGTGAAGGGCATCTACAAGAAGGGTGCAACCATCAAAGTCGTAGGAAAATCAGGCAGCTGGGTGAAGCTGAGCAATGGATATTATGTATCTTCCAAGTACATTACCAAGGTTTCATCCTCCAGCAGCACTAGCGTGAAGTACCCGCGCAGCGTAAAGACTACAACGGTAGTAAATTACAGAAGCGGCCCGGGAACAAATTACAAGATCAAGGGAAAGTATAAGAAAGGCGTCAAAGTCACAATCAAATCAGTCAAGAACGGTTGGGGCAAAATGAGCAACGGGTATTATATCTATTTGAAATATGTGAAATAAGGACGAGCTCAGACAGGAAGCAGGCACAGAATGGATGAACGAGAGCGGCAGTACAGGGAGTATCTGTCTCTTAGACAACATGAGCAGGAAGAGGAAATAAACAGAGAGTACTATCAGCAGGAAGAAAGGCTGCATTCAGACAGTCTGCATGAGCACTCTGATGAGAAGTACGGGCAGTTCTTTCCTGAGAATAAGAAGCAAACCAGAAGGGTCTCAGTTACTGAGACTCCTTATGGTGCATCCGAACTGCGCCGCGCCCAGAAGGAAAAGGCCCGCCGCGACAGGGAGATGCAGGAATATCTCGCTGCCAGAGAGGCGGACAGGAACAGCAGGGGTGTGCGGTCAGGCATCAGGCATGCCGATTATGATGAGTTCGGCAGTGTGAAGCCGAACAGAGCTTCCAGCAGGAAAGCGCACAAAGAAGCAGAGAAGGCTGCGAAAAAGGCAGCCAAAAAAGCAGCAAAGCATGCTGCAAAGGCAACAGGCGCAGCCAGAAGAAGACTGCCGGCGCCTGTTTTGGCTTTTCTCATTGTGTTCATACTTGCCGCCGTTACGGCAATAGGCGGTGGTGCTGTCGTCATGTCGACGGTTGCCAGTGCCCAGCACATTCCAATTGATAAGAACAACTTGGGAATGGATCCGACAGCTGCAGCCGCTATCGATGGATACAGGAATATTGCGGTTCTTGGAACAGACGCCAGAGTTGGCGACGATGAGTCTAATGTAAGAAGCGACGCTATCATCGTGGCGAGTATCAACGAAGAAACCAATGAAGTTAAGATGTTCTCCGTATTCAGAGATACACTGCTGGATGTGGGGGATCAGGGACTGGACAAGATTACACATGCATATGCCTATGGAGGACCGCAGCAGTCTCTGACCGCACTCAATCGGAATCTGGACCTCAACATCGACGAGGTTGTTGTCATCAACTGGAAGACGGTCGCAGATACGATTGACGCAGTCGGAGGAATCGAAATCGATGTCCAGGAATCTGAACTGGATGAGCTCAATAAGTACATTCACGAAACAGCCATCAACGTTGACGGACCTGCAGACAAAGTAGAATCTGCAGGCAAACAGACACTGAACGGTGTTCAGGCTGTTACCTATGCGAGAATCAGAAAGGATGCCGTCACAGGCGACTACAGAAGAAACGAGAGGATGAAGATCGTCTTCAGCCAGACCTTCAAGGCAGTAAAGGGGGCGGGACCGCTTAAGATGCTGTCTGTAGCAAGACAAGCTATGCCTGAGGTCAGAACGAATATCGGAACCATTGATATCATGAAGCTGATGCTCAAGGTGAAGTCCTTCGATATGACTGATTCAACGACCGGATTCCCATATGATGTAGGAAGCTGGACCGGATACGCCGGCGCAGGATACGCCTGGTACGGACCTCCCGTCAATTTATCAAACAATGTAAGTAAACTGCACGCCCAATTCTTTGGGCAGGATGGTTACACACCGAGTGAAACTGTCCAGGAAATCAGCAATGATATAGCGAATACGACCGGAATCTACTAAACCAGCAGCGTGCAGGTAAGGAGAGAGTATGGAACAGATCAACAAGAAAAAAGTGATGCTCATCTTTGGAGGAGTTTCTTCAGAGCATGAGGTTTCCAGGACTTCCGCGGCATCGGTACTAACGCACATGAATATGGATAAGTACGATGTCATCAAAGTCGGCATCACGAAAGAAGGCCGCTGGATGCAGACGGAAGCAGAGCCAGTGGATATTGAAAACGGTAGCTGGGAAGAGCATCCATCGAATAAGGATGTGTATCTAATGCCGGGCGCAGGATTCGCAGGGTTGGATGTAGATATCGTATTTCCGCTTCTGCACGGAAGAAATGGTGAGGATGGAAGAATGCAGGGTTTCCTTGCGATCGCAGGGATTCCGTTTGTTGGTTCCGACTCGACTGCTTCAGCCGCCTGCATGGACAAGGCTGTGACAAAAGCTGTCATCGATCAGGCGGAAGCGTGTGATCAGGCCAAGTGCTGCGTGGCGCATAAGGGCTGTGATGTGGAAGAAGCAGCCGGTGTCATTGACCAGTTCTTTGACAGCAAATACCCGCTGTTCGTAAAGCCTGCCAATGCAGGATCGTCTGTGGGTATCAGCAAAGTCAAGCAGATAGAAGGACTGCCGGAAGCCCTGAATGTTGCCTTTGCAGAAGATAACAAGGCTGTCATCGAGGAAGCCATCGTCGGAAGAGAAATCGAAGTCGCTGTTCTTGGAAATGAAGATCCGCAGGCCAGCTGCATCGGAGAGATCCTTTCTGCCAATGAATTCTATGATTATGTGGCAAAATATGATAATATAGGGTCTGTAACATCAATCGTTACCGACCTTCCTGACAGTCTGCAGGAACAGATCCGGCAGACTGCAGTTAGCATTTACGAAATTATGGGGTGCAGAGGACTTGCCAGGGTGGATTTCTTCCTCAAAGAAGGCCCATCCGGAGGATTTGACGACGGCGAACTCGTTTTTAATGAGATCAATACAATGCCGGGATTTACGAAAATCAGCATGTATCCTCAGCTCTGGGAAGAGTCAGGAATCGGATACGGAGAATTAATAGATAAACTCATAGAACTAGCGGAGGAATAAAACAGAAATGGCAAAGGAAAAAATCAATTTCGAAGATGAACAGGTAAGATCAAATTACAGACATACGACGTCCCATATCATGGCGCAAGCTGTCAAGAAGCTGTGGCCGGACGCTAAACTTGCAATCGGACCTGCCATAGAAAACGGATTCTATTATGACTTCGATATGGAACACAAGCTGGAGCCGAATGACCTGCTGAAAATCCAGAAGGAAATGAAAAAAATCATGCAGGCCAACTATCCGCTGGAGAGATTTGAACTGCCTCGCAGCGAAGCTATCAAATTTATGGCGGACAAAGGCGAGGATTACAAGGTCGAGCTCATCGAAGATCTGCCGGAGGATGCAACGATTTCATTCTATCAGCAGGGAGATTTCGTAGACCTGTGTGCGGGACCGCACATGGAGTCGACGGGACAGATCAAGGCAGTGAAGCTGCAGAGCATCGCGGGAGCATACTGGAGAGGTGATTCCGACCGCAAGATGCTCCAGAGAATCTACGGAACATGCTTCCCAAGCCAGGCAGAGTTGGATGAGTACATCGCGAAACTGGAAGAGGCCAAGAAGAGAGACCACAGAAAAATCGGTAAGGAAATGGATCTGTTCGCCCTTTACGATGAAGGTCCGGGATTCCCGTTCTTCATGCCGAAGGGAATGATCATCAGAAACGAGCTGGAGAGCTATTGGAAAGAGGATCACCGCAAGAGAGGGTATGAGGAAATAAGAACCCCGTTGATTCTGAACGAACAGCTCTGGAGAACTTCCGGACACTGGGATCACTACAAAGACAACATGTACTTCACCAAAATCGATGACGAGGACTACGCAATCAAGCCGATGAATTGTCCGGGATCGATTCTGGCTTACAAGAGAAGACTCTGGTCATACAGAGATCTGCCTCTGAGATATGCAGAACTGGGACAGGTGCACAGACATGAGCTGTCCGGAGCACTCCACGGTCTGATGAGAGTTAGAACCTTTGTGCAGGACGATGCCCACATCTTCATGCTTCCGGAGCAGACGAAGGATGAGGTCATCGGTGTCATCCAGCTGTTCGACGAACTGTACAAGCTGTTCAACCTGCCGTATCACATTGAGTTGTCCACTATGCCGGAAGACCATATGGGATCACTGGAAGAGTGGAATGCAGCAGAGACAGCGCTCAAGGAAGCCATTGAGACCGTCGGCGTTGGATACGTCATCAATGAAGGCGACGGCGCATTCTATGGACCGAAGCTTGACTTCCATCTTGAGGACTCACTGGGCAGAACATGGCAGTGTGGAACGATCCAGCTGGATATGCAGATGCCGCAGAGATTCGACATCAGCTATGTAGGGGCGGACGGTGAGAAACACAGACCGCTTATGATTCACAGAGCTGCATTCGGTTCTGTTGAGAGATTCATCGGAATCCTCATTGAACATTTTGCAGGCAAGTTCCCGCTTTGGCTGGCTCCGGTACAAGTCAGACTCATGACAGTAACAGAGAAGTTTACACCATATGCTGAAGAAGTCGGCAAGCTGTTTGAGGAAGCAGGCATCCGTGTAGAATGCGATATCAGGAACGAGAAGATTGGATACAAAATCCGTCAGGCGCGCAATGAGCGTGTTCCGTATATGTGCATCATCGGTGAGAATGAAGTCGAAGCCGGCAACCTGACCGTGAGAAATGGTAAAACAGGCGATCAGATCGAAATGAAACCTGAAGAGCTTAAGGATAAACTGCTCGCAGAGATTGAAACGAAGGCACTTTAAGACACCCGAAGGGCAGTGTACAGAGGAAGCCTTGCTATGAAGAAGATCGACTGGAAAATCAATTGGCGAAAACTAAAATATATTCCTAAATCAACAGGACTCAGAATTCTGATTCTGGCAACAGGATTGGCTGAAGTCCTGTTTCTGGTGTTATTGCTCGTGCTAGGCGTGCTGCCTGCAACGTATGTTGCAGTTATCATTCTGGTATTGCTTCTGATTGATGCGATTATTCTCCAGCTCATGAACGGTGTGAAGTTCAGGCGGACGAAATCTCTGATTGCGATGGTCATAGCAATGCTGCTGATTAACGTACTGCTCATTGGCGACGTCTATGTCTACAGCACCTATGACACGCTGAAGAAGATCAGCGCATGGCATGACACTTGGGAGTATTACAAGGTAGTGGCTCTGAAAGACGGCAGCTATCAGAAGATAGGCGATGTCAAAGGCAAGACAGTCTACACCGTAGATATGGAGTCGAAGCAGCTGACGGAGGCAAGCGAGAGGCTTATCACCAAGGAAGAAGTGAACTTCGAAACAGTAAGCGGATTACTGAATCTTGGGCAGATGCTGGTGGATGATGGATCCGATGTCAGTGAGAAAGACGTATCGGAGCTTGCGTCTGCGACAGAAGAAGAAATCGCTCAGGCTGCCGATAAACTGGCAGAAGAAGAGGCGAAGGCAAAGGACGAAGAGAGCAGTGCTGATGGCGATGAGGAAACCGCAGCAGCTGCCGGCAGCGATCAAGATGCTGCAAATGTCGAGCTGAATGACAATGTCATACTGGTCAGCAATTCCGGTTACAAACTCATCAAATCGAACATCAAAGGCTTCAAGAAGAACACAGAAGTCATATACAAAATCAAAGTCAAGAAGAGAGCAGATGACACCAGCAAAGCGGTCGATGTGACGAAGGATTCCTTCAATGTGCTGATATCCGGACTAGATTCCTGGGGCACGATCGATGAGGGAGGTCTGAGCGATGTCAACATGGTTATGACCGTCAATCCGCAGACAAGGCAGGTACTTCTGACATCCATCCCGCGTGACAGCTACATTCCGCTCCATTCCTTCGGGGAAAAGGATAAGCTGACCCACTCCGGAATCTATGGTAGCGACGAGACAAGGAAGACGATTGAGGACTTCCTGGGCATAGATATCAACTACACGATCAGAGTCAACTTCTCCATGCTGGTTGATTTGATCAACGCAATCGACGGCATTGACGTGTACTCGGATTACGCCTTTGAATCGGCCATTACCGACTGGACATATGAAGAAGGCTGGAACCACTGCACGGGCAAGAAGGCGCTGTACTTCGCCAGAGAGCGTAAGGCTTTCGCCGACGGAGACATGCAGAGGAACAAGAACCAGCAGAAGGTTCTGGAAGCCACTCTTAAGAAAGTGACGTCCAGCAAAGTCATCATGACAAGATATACGAAGATCCTTGACTCCGTGGAAGATGAGATGTGGACGGACCTGAGCAACAAAGATCTGAAAAAACTTGCCAGGATGCAGCTCAGCAATATGAACAAGAAGTGGGAAGTCAAGAAGGTCAACGTTGACGGCGGTACAGGCGGAGCGCCTTGCTACAGCATGGGAAATGAGAACCTTTCGGTCGTTTTTCCTTCTGAGGAATCAGTGGAGAAGGCAAAATCGGCAATTCATGATATAATGTATCCGGTGGACAACACCCAAAGCAGTACTGAGGCGAGTGAAGCCAATGAAGAGGTCGACGAATAAAAGCAGAAAGATTCATATCGTTCCTGAAGGGAATGGATACGCGGCTGCGCTCATCGCTTTACTGTTTGTGGAGGCACTGTTCCTGTTCATACTGATGGCGGTGAACATTCTGCCGGGGAAATACGAGGTGCTGATCGTTCTGATACTGGCGGCGCTGGATTTCGTAGTGGCAATCCTCGTATCCGGAAGGAAAAGAGACAGGTTGATCAAAAGCACCGGAATGGTTTTGATTTTCCTGCTTATATTCAACATCGGGTTTGCCAGTTCCGGCATGTTTGGAACGTACAGTGTACTTGACGGCATCTTCGCAGGGACGAAGGCGCCGGCACCGGGTGAGCCCTTTAACCTGTATATTTCAGGTATCGACTCGAGAAACGGTATTGAGGAAACATCGCGAAGCGACGTTAACATGATTGTTACCGTCAATCCTCATAACAGAGAAGTGCTGCTGACGTCCATCCCGAGAGACGCCTATGTGCATTTGCACATGAACGGGGAATTGGATAAGCTGACGCATACAGGCATCTACGGAGTAGAGGAAACGATTGGAACCGTCGAGGACTGGATGGGTATCGATATCGACTACTATGCAAGAGTCGACTTTCAGATGCTGGTCAATCTGGTCAACGCCATCGGCGGCATCGACGTATATTCGGACTATGCCTTCAAGTCAGCGGTTACAGACTGGACTTATGTGAAAGGCTGGAATCACTGCACAGGAAAGAAGGCTTTGTACTTCGCACGTGAGAGAAAGGCCTTCAAAGGCAAAGACCAGCAGAGAATCAAAAACCAGCAGAAGGTGCTCAAAGCCATCTTCAAAAAAATTACAACCAGTGATGCGCTGCTGATGAATTATCCTGAAATACTGAAAGCAGTTGAGAAAGATATGCAGACAGATATGCCAATGAGCATGATTTCAGCTTTGGTTCGGAACCAACTGGATACTGGCGATGAGTGGGATATCAAGCGGCAGCAGGTCAAAGGCAAAATGGATCAGAAAGGCACATGGAGTATGGGACCCCTCAGACCCCTTGATGTCTGTATCATAAATGAAGAATCACTTAAGAATTGCGCGGATCGAATCAACGAACTGGCGGAGGACTAGCAGTGGGTATCGTAAGAGAAATATTCAACGATCATAAAGTATATGGGAAACAGATTCTGAAGCTGGCCAAGGCGGACCTTATCAAAACTTACCGAGGGTCTGCGCTCGGCTGGGCATGGGCACTGGTCAAACCAGTTGTCACCATCTTCGTATTCTGGTTCGCCTTCTCGTTTGGGTTACGAATGGGAGGGGACGGAATTGACGGGTATCCATTTTTCCTATGGTTGATCGCCGGATTTGTTCCATGGTTCTACATGTCCAGCATGATTACAGGAGGAGCAGCTTGTATAAGAGCGAACAGTCAACTTGTTACTAAAATGCACTTTCCTGCATCTGTTGTGCCTACATTCGTGAGCATATCGAAGCTGTTCATAAGTGCTCTTCTCGTTATAATTATGATTCTTATTTTCTGGGTTTCAGGTTATCCACCAATAATTTATTATCTGAACATCCCAGTATATATGATTATGATGTTCGTTTGGTTTACCATTTGGGGTCTTTTCGCAGGCATGCTTTCGGCTATGAGCAGAGATTTTTTGAACTTGATTAAAGCGCTCTCTCAGGCTATCTTCTGGATGTCCGGTATTATCTATGACGTAAACGGTATCGATGTACACTGGATCAAAGCCATCTTGAGTTACAATCCGGTCACCATCATTGCCACCGGTTTTAGATACACATTCATCAAACATCAATGGTTTTTTGAAGATATGTATATGTTGCGGTGTTATCTTATTTGTCTCATTGTTGTCATTTTGTTGGCAATCTGGGCATATAAGAAAACTTATCAAGACATCCCTGATGTTCTGTAAAAGGATTAAGACAAATGGCTGAAACAGTAATCAAGTTTGATCATGTGGTCAAGCGTTACAAATTATTCAAAAACGATAGAGAGCGTTTCATCAGTCTCTTCACCAAGAAAGCGAGATACAAGGAAAAGATTGCGACCAACGATCTGTCCTTTGAGGTCAAGAGAGGTGAGGGCGTTGCTTTCATGGGCAGAAACGGCGCTGGTAAATCCACCATCCTAAAAATGATTACCGGTGTTTGCTATCCGACATCAGGTGAAATCACCGTCAACGGCAGAGTCAGCGCTCTGTTGGAGCTCTCCGCAGGATTCAATGGTGAATTCACGGGGAGAGAGAATATTTATCTGAAGTGCAACATCATGGGCATGGACAACGATGAGATCAATGCAATCGAAAACGACATCGTGGAATTTGCAGAATTGGGGGAATACATCGACCAACCGGTTAGGACTTATTCCAGCGGTATGAAGGCGCGCCTTGGGTTTGCAATCAACGTTAATATCGATCCTGAGATTCTGATTGTCGATGAGGCATTGAGCGTAGGCGATAAGGCATTTCGAAAAAAATGCACGAACAAGATGCGGGACATCATGCAGCATGAGGATGTTACGCTGCTGTTCGTTACCCACTCTCTGGAGACAGCCAAGGAGTTCTGCACAAGAGGCATTGTGCTTGAGAAAGGGACTCTGAAATTCGACGGACCAATTCAGGAAGCGATAGATTTTTACGAAGGCAAGTTATAGATTATGGAATTTGCGGTAAAACTGATGAAGGGAGTGCTCGCACTCATCTACGCAGTGATGAAGCTTTCCCCAGTCAAGGACAACAAGATCGTCTTCTGCAGCAGGCAGAGCAGCGATATACCTCTTGATTTTGCCCTGATACAGAAAGAGCTTGCGAAGAGGCAGGAGGGACTTTGCTTTGCAAACATCTGCAACCGCATCGGGAAGGGAGTCGGAGCATACGCATCTTTCGCAGCAGACACCTTGAGGAGCATGAAGCACATGGCGACGGCGCGGGTATGTGTACTGGATGCATATTGGCCAGCCGCGAGCATGCTCCATCATAAAGAAGAACTGACTATCATACAGATATGGCATGCCATAGGGAAGATTAAGAAATCGGGCATGATCACAGCCGGGGCGAAGACCGGCAGAGACCCGAAGATAGCAGCTCTTTTTAATATGCACGAGAAAAACGATTACATCATCGCCGGTGCGAAAGCCTTTGATCAGTTCTATAGGGATTCCTTCGGCGATTACGATTACACGCTGCTGAACTACGGCCTGCCGCGAATCGACTATCTGCTGGATAATGAACAGGCTAACAGAGAGAAGTTTTTCGCAGAGAATCCGGAACTCGCGGGGAGAACGATTCTGCTGTACGCTCCGACCTTCCGCAGAGGCATGGAGGCCAGGTGGCAGGACATCATCAGTGCAGTGGATTCGGAGAAGTACACTCTGATAATTAAGAATCATCCATCTCAGAGAATCGAAGGAGAACGGCCTGCGGAGCATGTCAGATACTTCGATGAATGGACGGCGGTGGATCTGCTTGCGGCGAGCGATTACGTCATTACGGATTATTCAGCCATAGCCCTGGAAGCGGCGGTCCTCAGGAAGAAGACGCTGTATTGGGTCTATGACTATGATGAATACACAAGAGAAAACGGGCTCAATGTAGACATGTTTGAGAGTATGCCGGGTCTGGCGTTCAAAGACGCGTCTGAGATGATGGCTTTCATCGACAATGGTGACTATCCAATGGAACGCCTTGACGCCTACCGAGAGAAGTATCTTCCGGAGAACCTGGGACATTCCGCAGAGAAAATCGCGCAGCTTATTCTGGATACGATGGAAGGAAGACCTGTTAAAGGAAACTGATATGAGATTTGTGATCATGGCCGACGGCCAGGGAACAAGATGGAATAACTATATGGGCGTGCCAAAGCACCTTGCTCTAGTAGACGGGGAACCTGTCATTGGCAGGACTGTGCGTCTGCTGCAGGAGGTTGCGGAGGAGCCGGAAATCATCATCACCTCCCACGATCCGCGCTATGAGTTCGAAGGCGCGGTTCGCCATGAGCCGGAGAACAACATCTATGAAATCGACCGGTTCACAAAGGAGCTTGTGTGCGATGACATGTGTTTCCTCTATGGAGACACGATTTATGACCGGAAGGTTCTGGCTGCCATCGCCGAATCGCACCCAGATGATATCCTTTTCTACGGCAACAGCAAGTCAGTCGTGGCAGTGAGAATCGGGGATGCGGAGCTGTTCCGGGAACACTTTGACCGGGTGAGAACGCTCTTCGTCGATGGGACAATAGAAAAATGCAAAGGCTGGCAGGTCTACCAGTCTGTCACCGGACAGGATCTCACACAGAAGCCTGTCATTGGAGATAAGTTCGTGCTGGTCGATGAACACACCACAGATATCAACACACCGGAGGAATACAGAAACATATGATGAACTTCTGCAGAAAAGCGCTCAAAAAGATCAAACTATTCGTGCTCTACTGGACACGGATTGTCTTTGTGCGCAACAATTTCAAAGTTCCATTCCTGACAAAGGTGAGAGCAAACTTAAATGGATATCTGGGCGATCAGTACATCCTCTACGATTTCAAACACACGGATAAGAACGAGTACCTGTCGGAATTCGATTGGTACCGATCCAGATACATCAACGAACCTTTTGATTTCGCTTTTAACAACAAGGTGGTTTGCGCAGAGATGCTCAAGCACCACATCCGTTTCTCTCAGAATTACTTCATCATCAACAAGGGCGTGCTCCATGACTTCGAGAACGGCCCGATCAGTTATGATGTCGTGTTCGATAAAATCAGAGAAGAAGGAAAACTGGTCATCAAGCCTTTTGCTATGGGCAAAGGCAACGGCGTCCATCTGCTCTCTTACGAGGATGGGAAATACTACATGGATATGGTGGAAAAGTCGCGAGAGGAACTGGAGATGTATCTGAAGAAACTCAATATGTATGTCTTCTGTGAATATATCCATCAGCATCCATATTCAGATCAGCTCTATGATAAGACGACGAATACCATCCGGTTCATCACCATGCGTGACATCGATACCCATGAGATGAAGGTATTCCGCGCCGTGCAGAGAATCGGCCGCAAAGAGACGATTCCGGTAGATAACGGAAGCAAGGGAGGTCTTGTGGCGAACATTGATCTGGAGACGGGCATGCTCAGCGAGGCCAAGTGCCTCAAGGAACTGGGATCATGGGAGATTCACCCGGATTCCGGAAATCCAATCAAAGGCGTGGTCATTCCGAACTGGGACGGCATCAAGAAGGAAATACTCGACGTATGCAAGAAGATTCCATACATGGATTTCATGGCCTGGGATCTGCTCATCACCGAAGAAGGACCTTGTGTCATAGAAATCAATACATCATCAGGCATCAACATCATACAGCTGTGGGGAGGACAGAAGCAGGGCGAGCTCGGCGACTTCTTCCGCCATTACAATGTCATTAAATAAGGAACACCCATGGGCATTCTCAACAAAATATACATGTACATATATATTTTTATTCCTTCCGCAAAGGGTGTAAATACCATGTCCGCCAAGGCATGGTATAAAAAAATGCAGAGGAATAAAAAACAGGACAAGAAGCATACGCTGGCACAGAAGAAACGCGCCTATAAGGCCGGTTATATGCCGGAACATGTGGACCGGTTTGGCATTTCAGATGAAAGAAACAGAATCTCCGAGAGGGAATACACCTATCTGCAGCCGATCAACGGCATCTATAGCAAGTGGCTTTCGAGTAATGAAATCGCAAAGACGATTTATTATCCATTCACAGATATGATAGATACTGAAGCAGATACGGAAGGAAAGAAGCTGCTTCGTCTGATTGTGACCAACGATAAAGGTTATTATCCTGAAATCACAGAGACATATTATATTTGCAAAGAAGATGGAAGAACCATTAGTGAGGCTGTGGAAAAAAGCAGCATTGCAGATTGGGATCACTTGGAAAAAACCATCATAAAAATGGCTCGTTTTACACCGCAGATCGAGTTCTTCGCCGTTGACTTGTTGGATGGAAAGATCGTAAACTTTACCAATGCTCCTGTCTATCCACAGGATTTTCTCTATAGTGAAGATACCGTTCGATTCCTGAAGGGTAAAGTGCAGGAAAGGGTCATCATGGCCAAAGACAAGAGCCTGCGTATCAGCAATGCCAAGCAGAGAATCAAGTGGAAGTCCAGACAGCTTTTTACGGCAGCCTTCTTCCCAAAGGATATGATGGCTTATCTGGGACCGAGATGGGTGAAGGAAGTCGTCACGGATTTCTTCAGCAAAAGCAGTGCAAGCTTTAAGACGAAGATGTGGGCGTACCGACACGGATTTCTGTCCTACAGAATCAGCCAGTACGGAATCACAGAGGAAAACTACCCGGAGCACATCTCTGATTTTGAGTACAAGTGGCTGCGTCACATTAATGGTGATTACAGGGTGCTTTTTGAAGACAAAATCACGATCAAATATGTGGTGAATCAGTTCAAAGAGTGCTTCCCGGATTATTATTACCACATCAAGACGAAAAACGGAGAGAATATCATCATCCCGATGATGGACTGTCCGGAACAATATGGCAACACCTACGAGGATATTCTCGCTTTGGCAAAAGAGAAGGGCGTACTCGCTATGAAGCCTGACGAGGGGTCACATGGTAACGGGTTCTTCAAGCTCTCCTACGAGGACGGTCAGTTCTATCTGAATTTCGATAAAGCATCGGAACAGGAAATCATCGAAATCCTAAAAAATCCGGAAAACCAGTATCTCGTTACGGAATACATCAAAAATAACGAGCAGTTTAAGGCCATCTATCCTGGCGCGGTCAATACGATTCGCATGATTGTATTCAAAGAAGACGGCGTAACGCCGCAGATTGGAAATGTTTACATGCGCTTCGGTTCCAAAGCGACCGGCGCTGTAGACAATATGGGCGCCGGCGGCATATTCGTTCAGGTGGATAAGGATACGGGGTGGTACCATGATGCGAAGATCATCACAAGGAACTCCATTGAGCCTTGCCCGAATCATCCGGATACAGGGGTACTGATGGAAGGATATATTCCTCACTACCAACAGGTTAGAGAAACAATCCTGGCGATTGCCGCAAGTATTCCTGAAATGGAATACTTCGGATTTGACGTAGCTGTCACTGAAGATGGTGTAAAATTGCCGGAGATAAACAGATTTCCGGATTATCCAAAGATTGAAACTCTGAGTCCGGAAACCATGCATTACTTATTGAAAAAACTTGATGAGAAAAAGCGCAGATGCGGCTACGACAAGAAACCTTGCCGGAAGCTGGTGCATCTTCCAAAACGCTGATAAAAAGGGCTGCTAGGCAGCCCTTTCTGAATCAGTACAAATCGCCTGTGAAACCGACGAGGTCGAGCAGGCTTTTTTTTGCACCCAGATTCCTAGTGCTCTGCTGCCCCAGGAATTGTGTGATGGAATTGCCTTCCACGATGACCCATTTGCAGTCTTCTGTATAGGTCAGATCCCAACCAATATACGAGAAGCCTGGGATCTTTGAGGAGATTATCCTGCCGAGCGCCAGTGCTTCTTCCCATGCCGGCAGCTGGTAGCCCTCAATGGTGATACCTGTATAAGGGTGGGTGTCGTATCTTCTTCCTTTTTCGTCGATACCATTGCTTTCGAAAAATCCTTTTTCATCATTGACAGCCGCGAAGATACCGCCTGCGCCGCCGTTGTCGACGAAGGAACCCTTCTGTCCGATTTTCATGAAACACTTCTGGACATGTGTTTCTGTTCCATCGAAGTAAGTGATCAGTCGAACGGTATTAACGGAGTCCGGATTCAGAGCGCTGATGACAGGATGCGCTTTAATCAGGCCCTCACAGATAAATCCATCGGGACTTTCCGCCAGAAGACTTTTGAACAATTGCTTCAAATCGCCTTCTGCTTTATATGGAACAACACCTCTGCCCATAGAATCGAAGTCCAGCTTGCGGACGAATTCATGGTTTTCATGACAGAAGCTTTCGAACTTCTCAAAGTCTGTTTCCGATGAGATGTGGATCATATCCCGGCCGTAATAAGGAGCGAGATATTGATAAGTGATATATTTATTATCTAAATTGTCTGCCTGGGACATATCGTTGACAGAGTTTAATACAACAGCACGCTCCTCTTCGTTGATAAATGCGCGTCTCTCAGGGAGGGTCTTGCTGATGAAATCAAACATAATGTATTCCACATTGTTGAACTTCAGCAGAGACCGCACTGATTCCATATCAATGGCTACCTTGCGGAGACGAGGCTTATCTTCGGTAATGCCCGGATAAGCAGGTTCCAGTTTTTCTGCGCTGGCTTCGATCAAGCTGTCGGGTACGATTGTGTTCATGATTTGCTCAAATTCCTGCAGTTCACTTGCAACATCGTCATAGGACAACTCTTCTTTGTCGATTTTCTTGAAGCTTTCGCGTAAGTTGTCAATGAGCTCCTGCCGTCTTGTCAGCGTGCGGACGAAGTCTTCTGCCTCTTCATCATTGAGCCGGAACATCTCAAACCTGTCATATACGAAGGATGTGATGTAATACAGTCCCAGATCGTTAAGCGCACGGATTTTTTCGGCGATTTCTTCTCTTGTCATGCCAGTTTCATCCATAATGTGTTTGACGGCGCGTTCCTTTCGGTTGTGGTTGCCATCAGTCTTCTTGGATTCACGGGCCTGTTGGGTGAGAGACATCTTCCAAAACTCACGCTGATAATACTCCCTAAATGTGACGCCGAATTTCTTCTTGGTCATGTTCATCTTTTTGGCAGTTGCAATCAACCCTTCGCCTGATGCTTTTGAGACTAAACGTACGTATTCAAATCTTCTTGAAGTGTTACCCATATATTGATTCCTCTCTGTGCGGATGGCATCGGTGATACACAAAAAGTATATCATGATTGGGGTGGTGATGGTATAATTAAATTGGAGGTTTATAACATGACTGATTTGCAGGAAAGAATGCTGCTCCTTCTCAAGGAGATCGATGAAATCTGCAGAAAACATGAAATCAAATACTTTCTTTTTGCCGGGACTGCACTAGGCGCAGCAAGGCACAAAGGCTTCATTCCATGGGATGATGATACGGACATTATCATGGATTTGCAGAACTACGAACGTTTTCTGGGCATCATCAAAGAGGAGCTGCCGGAAGACAGAGCCATCGACTGGGTGACCGAGGATCCTGAGTATTTGTTTACGTATGCCAGATATATCGACACCAGTTCCACAGCCCTTCAGCGGCACACCGTTTTTGGCGGCTGCAAACCAGGCGTGAAAGTAGATATTTTCTGCGCAGTGCCGACGTTTTCGGATGAAGCGCTTCGTGAAAAGCACAAGATGGATGTGCTCGGATTCGCCGAGGTTCTGTGTACCACAGGAAGAATGGGGATGTATCGTCCAACGGGATTCTACGGCGTATTTGAACGGGAGAAGAAAAAACTGCAGAGGGCCGGCAGAAAGCAATATATCGAGGACAACCTTCATGAACTGATGCATCGGGCGGATGGAGAAACAGAGAAATGTCTACTCTTCTCCGGCATGATGTCGAACACGAAGACCTATGACAGCTGTATCTTTGACGAAGCAGTCTACGTACCTTATGAAGATACACAGCTGCCGATTTCCAAATACAATGATCTGTTCACCACGCAGCACATTGCTGAAAGCTGGCCGGATCTGCCGCCGCATCTGGAGAGACCGCGGCATATGATGTTCGTCGATTTGGACAAACCATATCCGGTCTATATGGAACGGCTCTTCCATCAGGCCGATGCGAAGAAAGCGAAAGAAGCCTCCATCAAACGAAAGGAAAACAATCTCTTTGAAAGAGAAGAATACCGTGATGTTCTGATCAACAATCAAAAGATCCGGAATCTGGTTGTGGAGATGGATGTAAAAGAGCGCTTCGCAAGACGTGATCCGGAGCTATCTGCCGACCAGATGGCAGAGATGCTCGACAGATATATTGATGCGCAGATGGAGGGCCTGAACAAGACTTTCGGTCTCTGCGTTGACGCAGGAGATGAAATCCTGCATACGGCGCTCAATACATTAATCGAACTCGGCAGATACTATGATGCGAAATCCATTATCCGGACTTGCACCGCAGCAGGCGCAATCAGCGCAGATGATGCCTTTGCGAAAGGAATCACGGCAAAAGCGGATCGCAGCGCAGCGATGATGGAAGCCGCATTCCGGTACGGAAACCGCGCGGAGGCAAAAGAACTGCTGGAAGCCGCGGAAGAACTGCAAGGCACAGTCCCTTATCAAGCTGTCCAATATTGGCTGGAGCAGGGGGAAGGCGTGCCGGGATACAAGGCGTATTTGAAAGCCTTCGGAGAACCAAAGAACGGATTTGTCCTCCAGGAGATGATTGAGGATGGCATGCCAATCGACAGCATCTTCGAAGTAGAGGAAACAGAGACGCCTTCTTCCAGCACAACGATGCTTCGGACGACGGTCAACGCTCTCATGACCGGGAAGCCTGCGAAAAAGCCGAACCTGTGGAGCGATGCAGTGACGCAGACAGCATTTGTGAAAGAGGCAGAACAGCGCGGGTTACTGTCAAAACAGAACAAGAAACGGTATAAGAAATATAGGCTTTGGAAGAAGATGAAGAAGCAGAAGGCGGAAGACATCTTCAACGCTTATGCGAAAACTTTTGTAGAATTGGAACAGATTTAGAAGAGAACCATGAACGCAGTCAAAAAGAAACTAAGAACCATTTATAAGCGCAACATCGACATAGATGAAACGTTCACAGATGTCGTGAAACGGAAACTATCGACAAATGGATATGTCAAACAGAAGCTGACAGGCGGAAGCAGCACTCAGAATAAAGTCGATGAGACAGTGGGAAGCCTATGCAGCAAACTGGGAGTCGATATTCCTAAAGAGTTTAAGTGGGCTGACGCCAATACACCTGTGAATAGAGTCTGCTATGCAGTATCTTTGCTTAAGGAAGGAGAAGCGCTGTTCCTTTCTAACAGGAGAACGGAGTTCTATCCGAGTATTCTGAAGAGCGCTATAGCGAAAGGTGTCGTCGTCATCTTCGCCGATCCTGAGTATTTCGCCAAATCAGAAGCAGATGCAGAGCCGTATCCAATCATCTTCGTGAAAGATGGTATGCAGAAGTTTCGGGATTACTATGCGCCATACCGTAAAGCTTATAAGGGAACAGTCATCGGCATTACCGGCTCCGTTGGAAAGACAACAACAAAAGGGTATGTCAGCGCTGTCGTAAGACAGAAGTATCCGACATTCACAAACAGTTTTAATTACAATTCCAGCCATAATGTAGCAGAAAATATTCTGAACAAGGCGACCCCAGGGTATAAAGCTTTTATCCAGGAAATTGGGGGCGGAAGCATCAATGCGGTGAAAAATTCATCAGAGATTCTGAAACCGGACATCGCCATCGTCACCAATGTCAAACCGCATCATCTGAATAATTACAAGACCATTGAGAACGTCTTCGATGACAAAATCTATCTGGTAAGAAATATGACGCCGGGCGGCACAGCGGTTGTCAACTTCGATGATAACAGACTGGCAGAGTATTCCTATGAATGCAATGTCGTCTCCTTCGGCATCGAAACAGAGCGTGATGTTGACTACCGAGCAGTGAATATTGAACAGATTGGCAACATTCTCAAGATGGATGTTGTTCACGAAGGTAAGGCGACAACTGTGGAGTCGACTATCACAGGAAAGCACAACGCCTACAATATTCTGGCTGCTTTCGCAGTGGGCAAGATCATGCACATCAAAGAAGAGGATATTATCGAGGGGATTCGCGAGTACAGCGCTTCCGGCACACGGCAGAACGTAGTGCAGTATGGTGGCAACGCTTTGTTCATGGACTGCTATAACGTCTGCAATGAAACCATCATCAAGTCGGTGGAGATTCTAGAGGAAATGGAAGTCCCGGAAGGCGGCAGAAGAATCGCTATCGTCGGTGGCGAAAATAAGCTGGGCGATATGAGAGTCGAAAAGACAGAGGAACTGGGCATGGAACTTGCCAAGTCCAAAGTAGACAGAATCGTATGTTTCGGCAGCGACAATATGGAGGAAAGTGCTCTGAACCGTTTCGGTGACGCCCCAAAACTCTATGAAACACTAATTGCCAATGGCTTTGAGAATACAGATCTTGTATTAGGCTTTGACAATCTCGTCGAGTACATGGAGAAAGAAATCGAGCCGAACGACGCAGTCTTGTTCAAATGCATCGTCTATCTGAATATGGCGGCAGCAATCGATAAGGTGTTCGGCACCGGATACTGCCTCGGCCAGAAGGAATCCCGCAGAGGGCGCAAAAGCAAGACAATAGACGGATTTACAGGTATCGTGCTCAAGGATATGAACGAAGCGTATATTACGGATGTCAGCGATAAGCTGCTCACATCGAAATTCGTCAAAATCCCTGACGAGTTTGATGGGTATCCGATCTTCGCACTTAAAAAAGGCTTGTTTGCCTATTCGGATGTGGAAAAAGTGGATTTGGGCAGCTCCGTTCAGCACATCGGTATCGGCGCATTCCGCGGCTGCAAGAAACTGCAGGAAGTCATCATTCCGGATTCCGTGAAATACATTCGATCCGGTGCCTTCAAAGAGTGCAAAAAACTCAAGTCTGTCAAGCTTGGAACAGGTATTGTGCAGGTCGACAAAGAAGCGTTCGAACCATGGACGGAAATCAGATAAAACACTTTATTTTATGGGAAAAATAAGGTATAATAATAAAGCTAGTTAAAACGATAGTGAAAGAGGTTTTAGAGGGAGTTCACATTATGAAGAAATTATCGGTATTAGTTGCATTGATTATGGCAATTACAGTCTTCTGGATTCCAGGACAGAGTGTATTTGCTACTGAGAACGAAGGAGATAGCGAAGCCGTCGTTGAGGCACAGGCTGATGAAGATGGGTGGACTGTTACATTTGATTCTGATGGCGGAACTGCAATTGATCCACAGAATGTAGTTGATAATGGGAAAGCCACAAGGCCTGCAGATCCTACAAAACCAGCAGATGCAAATTACACATATACTTTTGAAAACTGGTATGAAGGGGAGTCTGCAACACCATATGATTTTGATACGCTAGTAACGCGCAATATTACACTTAAAGCAAAATGGACTCAAACTGCGATTGTTCCAACATTCAATCTGGGTTCGGTTTCGGTTAATCAGACAGCAGCCACTTTCAACTGGTCCTGGACGAATGGCACAGGAACAGTGGTTATTCAATTATATAGAAGTGCCATAAAAGACAGAACTAGTTCATATTCTTATAATCAAAAAATTACCAACGCATACACTTTCTCAGGGTTGAGTGATGGAACCGTATATAACTACATCATTACAGCCACTCCAAACGGCGGAAGTGCTGAAACCTATACGGGATCCATAACAACAGCTGCTAAGAAGTATAGCGGGTGGTATACTGAGGGTACAAATAAGTATTATTATATTAAGGGCGTAAAGCAGAGAGAAAAAGAGGTTAAACTGAGTGCCGATAGTTCCCAGCTGTATCATTATTTCGATTGCAACGGCGTTTTCAAGGGTCGCAGAGACTATATGTACAGCAGAATCAAGGGACTGTCAAGCAAGACGTATCTGATTTGCGTTGACAGAACAAACAACGTTGTCTGCGTTTACAAGGGCGGCAAGAATAAGTGGTATCCATACAAGTATTGGAGCTGCGTAACAGGAAGAATGAAGAAGGGTGATTATCATCCAACGCCATTAGGAACGTATAAGGTTAAATCAAGAAAGATGACCTTCAGCGGATATGGAATTCCTGAAAAGAAGAAGAACCGCTATTCTGTATGGTACTGTACTAGATTCAAGGGTTCTATTTTCTTCCACTCACAGCTGTATAAGTATAAGTCAAAATCAAGCTTCATCCCTGGTGGGGCAGCAATGGGAATAAATGCTTCACACGGCTGCATCAGACTGCATAAAGCAAATGCTGCCTGGGTTTATAAGAACTGCAAAAAGGGAACAACTGTAGTTGTTATTCAGTAGCAATATTGAGTGAATAAACCTTCTGACAGTATTGTCAGAAGGTTTCATTTTATGGAGAGAAAATGATACCGTTTAATAAATCGTTTTTTTGGAACAAACAAGTTGATTATATCAAAGAAGCCATTGACGATAACAAGCTGAGCGGTGATGGAATCTTTACCAAACGCTGTGACGCGTGGATTGAAGAGAATACAGGAACAGAGAAAGCACTTTTGACCACGTCCTGCAGCACTGCTTTGGAGATGGCAGCGCTTTTGTTGGATATCCGCCCAGGGGATGAAGTTATCATGCCTTCCTACACGTTTGTGTCGACAGCAAACGCTTTTGTTATGCGAGGCGCTGAAATCGTATTTGTCGATATCAGACCGGACACTCAGAATATTGATGAGAAATTGATTGAAGATGCAATTACAGATAAAACAAAAGCAATCGTTCCCGTTCATTACGCAGGTGTCGGCTGTGAAATGGATGAAATCCTCAGAATTGCGGATGCACACAATCTCAGTGTAGTGGAGGATGCGGCGCAGGGTGTGATGGCATCATACAAGGGCAGAGCACTCGGCAGCATCGGTGATTTCGGCTGTTTTAGCTTTCACGAGACTAAAAACTACAGCATGGGTGAAGGCGGCGCGATTCTCATCAACAACCCTGATTATGTTGAAATGGCGGAGATCGTACGTGAGAAAGGAACAGACAGAAGTCGATTCCTGCGCGGTCAGGTCGACAAGTATTCGTGGGTTGAAAAAGGTTCTTCCTATCTACCTAGTGAACTCAACGCGGCATATCTCATGCCGCAACTTGAAATTGCGGAAGAAATCAATGAGAACAGACTAGCAAGCTGGAAACTATACTATGAATTACTTGAACCGCTTAAGGACAGAGAACTGATTGAACTCCCATACATTCCTGGCGAGTGCAAGCATAACGCGCACATGTTCTATATCAAGGTTAAAGATATTGAGGAACGCACAAAGCTGATCGCACATCTTAAAGAAAATGAAATTTCGGCAGTATTCCATTATGTGCCGCTGCACTCATCAAAAGCAGGACAGAAGTACGGAAGATTCCACGGCGAAGACAAATATACAACGAAAGAAAGCGAACGGCTATTGCGACTCCCTATGTTTTATGCACTAAAGGGAGAAGAAGTTGAGAAGATAGCGAAGACAATCATAGGTTTTTATAAATAACATTCGGAGGTAGCTCATGAAAAAGGTAATAACATATGGAACATTCGATTTGCTTCATTATGGACATGTGAACCTTCTGCAAAGAGCGAAAGAATTAGGAGATTATCTCATTGTTGCGATTTCAACAGATGAGTTCAATTGGAATATGAAAAACAAGAAGTGCTATTTTTCTTATGAGGAAAGGAAACGTCTTGTTGAAGCCATCAGATATGTAGATCTTGTCATACCAGAAGAGAGTTGGGAGCAGAAAGTCAACGACGTCAAGGAATTCAAGGTAGATACTTTCGTCATTGGCGATGATTGGGAAGGGAAATTCGACTTTCTCAAGGAGTATTGTGATGTAGTGTATCTACCAAGGACACCGGAAATTTCAACGACGCAGATTAAAAAAGATCTCAAAAAATGAAGGAAACCATAAAGCTTATCTTAATATATTCAGTTTTATTTGGGGTTCTTGCCGCAGGTATTTTTGTTCTGTTTATTCTCGCCCACAAATCCTTCATTCAATACGGAGACGGGTATAAGCAGGGGTACTTCTGGGTCATTGAAGTGCGACAGCAACTACAGGATCTGGCAGCAGGAAAGGGCTTTCATTTTTGGTCATGGAGCAATGGCTTGGGTATGAACGCCCCTCTGGGATATATCATTGATCCATTCATGATTATAGCCGCCCTTTTTCCTCCGGGTGCCATTGAGCTGGGATATACGGTTTCAAATCTGTTGAAGTTATACTTTGGCGGACTTGTTTTTCTTATTTTTTGCAACTATGTGAATCTGGACGGGTATAAGTGTGTTGTAGGCTCTCTTTGCTATGCGTTCTCCGCATGGTTCATCGAAGTGGCTCTCTGCCAGAGTTCCCTGCTGATGAACGCTTATCTGTTCCCGCTCCTCGTACTGTCCGTGGAATGGGTGTACAGAAAAAGAAGTCCCGTTTTCTTTATTCTCGTGGTTGCATACTACATGATGAGGACATTCTACTTCTCATACATGTCTGCCATCGTCATCATCCTTTACATTTTGCTTCGCTATTTCGCATACAGTGAGTTCAACGTAAAGGAGTACATAATCAATGCAGTAAAATTCATCTGCTACGGGATATGCGGATGTCTTATATCATTCATCACAATGCTTCCATATGTCAGTGAGATATATGATGCTTCAACAGACAGTTCGACAGATACCTCTTCAATACTGTTTGGACTCAGCTATTATATCGAGTTCGGAAAGCGACTTCTCGGTCAGGGCATGACCGACGATTATCTTGACATCGGCGTCCCGGTCATCATTTTGTTGCTTCTGCCGATCGCAGTGAAGAAGATTTCTAAGAGCGAAACAGGAACGATCATGACGATCATTCTGTTTCCGATGATGCTTCTGCCATTTTTCTGCAGCATGTTCAATGCGTTTGGTTATCCGACGCTCAGATGGTCTTATACGTTTATCTTCTTTGCAGTCTGGGCGGCAGTAAACGTTTTAGACCTGCAGGAACTGCGGAAACGGAACAATCTTCTGCTGATGACAGTTTCTCTTGTTGTTATTGCAATCTGGTCCATGTGGCCAATATTGATACATGGACTCAGCTTCGAAACACCTACATCATTCTTTGTGCCATGGAATCTGTTTGCCGGCATAGTCATTTTGCTGTGTGTCGGTTTAGGAAGAAAATATCTCGTTGTTTTCTTTACGTTGGGAGCTCTTCTTATTGGCTGGAACTGGTCTTTCTACAAGAACATTGATGACTTTATGAGCAATGGACGAATTGATGAACACCTTAAAACATCCACACAGAGAGTTGGCAGCCAGATCAGCGATGCAGAATTCTACAGAATCGATCAAGTAGACGGCATTACACTACATCATGAAATGAAGTTCCCGGCGAATGAAAACGCATGGTGGCAAAACAAAGTCCTTTACACCTATGATTCGAAACTGCCTGCCAGACTGTTTGACTACAACAAGTCCGTCGGCAACGACTATGGTTACTTTAAGAGAGTATATGTGCTGTCAAACGACAACAGAATGGGTCTGGATTATCTTGCAGGCGTACGTTATTTCCTGGGAGATGACCATAAGAACGGCTGGACAGGTTCGGATGAGTATGCAGGATACGGATTTGAATATTTCAATACAATCGATGATGTCAGTATTTACAAAAGCAGATATGATACGAGTCTTGGGTATGCATATGACAGATGCATTCCTGAAAGCGAATATATGAAGCTCTCGAGACTGGAACGGGAGCAGGCGCTCATGCAGGCTGCAGTAGTTCCAGATGGAACGAAGACGGATACCGTGCAAATCAGTCATTCGGATATTGAAACGAATATACGGGATATTACTTACAACGTAGCCGGCAAATCCGGTGCTGTTGTGAAAGGTAATACTATAACGACAGAAGTAGAAGATGCATATATCGATTTGAACGTGCAAGACGTTAAGAACAGTCAGCTTATTCTGTCATTTGACAATCTGCAGCGGACGGGATCTGCAGATATTAAAATTACAGCGACAAACGAAAAACTGTCACAGATGATTCTCAATGATGACAGCAATCAGACAATTCCGAACAGATGTGATTATGATATTAATATGGGTTATTATGATGACTACAGCGGAACGATTCGTCTAACGTTTGCATATTCTGGTGAGTATACCTTTGATAAACTGTATCTCTCAGCGATGTCGGCAGATTTGTTCGATCAATATGCGAAAGTCAGACAGAAGAATCTGTATCATGTTACATCGTACGATGCAGAAACAGTAGAGGGAACGGTCAATCTTAAAAAAGACAGCATCGTCTACTTTTCGATTCCATCCTATCGGAATTGGGATGTCTATGTTGACGGTGTCAAGCAAGAAAGAATCGACAATGTAAACATTGCTTTTATGGGAGCAGAAGTTCCGGCAGGAGAGCATGAAGTGGTTCTGAAATACAGCCGCAGCATGATGAAATACGCAGCAACCGTTTCGCTCATTGGTGTCTTGTTGGCGGTGTTAATTTGTATAATCCAAAGACGCAGAAGAAAGATATGAAGAGAGCGCTTAAGCTGATTACAATCTATACACTGATATTCGGTATCCTGGCAGCGATTGTTTTCGTGCAGTTTGTCTTGTTGCACAAGTCTTTCGTGCAATACGGGGACGGCTACCGGCAGGGTTTCTTTTGGCTTGTCGAAAACAAGAACAATCTGGATACGTTCCTCTCTGGGGATGGAGTCACAGGATGGTCCTGGAGCAAAGGTCTTGGGATGGAAACATCGTTGGTCACAGATCCATTCACGGTTATTGCTTCTGCTTTTGGTGCAGGACATTTAGAGCTGGGCTATACGGTGGCACTGGTCGTTGAGTTGTATCTCTGCGGCCTAGCTTTTCTTGCTTTTGCAGCAGAGGTGGGAATGAGGAATCTCCAGTGCATACTTGGCGCGATTTGTTATGCGTTCTGCGGATGGGGCATTGACTCAGCGCTTGTACAATACAGTTTCGTACTGAAACTGATGCTCTTCCCGATTCTGGTTCTCTCTGTGGACAGAGTCTACAAAGGTAAATCTCCGCTGCTGTTCATGCTGACGGTAGCGTATTATGCTATCACTGGTGTTTACTTCGCTTATATGGCGGCGATATTCGTCATTATTTATATCCTGATACGATATGCCTATTACAATGAGAGGTTCAAAGCCAGTGAATACTTCCTTTCCATTGGCAAATTTGTCATATATGGAATCATCGGACTTGTGATTTCTACTGTAACAGCGCTTCCGTATGTTTACTCTTTGCTGGGTTCTACAACAGAAAGTGCGGCAGACGGTTACGGCTTATTCTATAATCCGGATTATTATCTTTACTTTGGGAAATATCTTCTTTCACAGACTGTGACCAGTGGGTTCTCAAACGGGTATTCTTACTTCGGTCTTTCAGCAATCGTTTTGATGACGATACCGGTTGCGTTCCGGAGGTTCTCCATCAAATCCACACCGGCAATCATGACTATTATATGTGCTGTCATGTTTGTATTCCCATTCTTTAGCAGCGCGTTGAACGGATTTGGATATTGCTCGAGCCGTTGGTTTTTCATGGCGGCGTTTTTCCTGCTTTGGACAGGTCTCGAGGGATTTGATCTGCACAAACTTGCGGAAACAAAGAACACTATTCTCATGATTGTTTCTCTGGCGGTACTGTTCATATGGTCAGTTGGTTTCATACAGGCTGGGTGGATCAACACATCAGGGCGTGATGAAAACTTATTCCTGATGCTCAACTTATTCTCTGGCCTCATTACGGTTCTGATTATTCTGATTTCCGCAAGACAAGGCAGAGAGGGATGGAAGAGTGTATGTATTGTCGGCATCTGCGCGCTGACAACAATCGGATGCTGGAACGTTGCGTTCAAAGGCAATCTCGACACGTTCCTGAAATTCGGTGAAATCAACAACCAACTTGAAAAATCGACACAACGCGTCGCAACACAGATTGGCGATGACGGATTTTACAGAGTCGATCAGGTCAATGGCCTGGTCAACAACCGGTTTATGAGTAAGCCTGCCAATGAAAACCTCTGGTGGAAATCAAAGAGTCTATATATCTATGATTCGAAGATTCCAGCCGATATGATCAAACTGAACGGACTTGTTGGAAACAACTACGGATTTGCGGAACGTGTCTACATGGTCTCCAATGACAATAGAATGGGTCTGGACTTCCTAACTGGCGTGAAGTACTTTTTGGGTAATGACACAATAGGGCAGCACTTCACACCTGATAATTTTGCCGGATATGGGTTCGAGAAATCCAATGCGATCGATGGAGTCACAATTTGGAAAAACAAATACAATACAAGTCTAGGATTCGGATATGGCGCATGTATTTCTGAAACCGAGTTCAATAAGCTGAACAGATTGGAGCGGGAGCAGGCACTGATGCAGACTGCTGTCATACCGGACAATACAATCAGCAACATGAACTCCTGCAAAGAAGTCAAGGCGGAAGAGATAGAAACGAAGATTTCCAAACCAGAATTCACCTTAGAAAAGGGAAACAATATTGAGATTTCCAATGGACAGATCATTGCAACGGCCGATGACGCCACATTTATGATCCATCCGAAGGATGTCCCTGCGGGGCAGCTCATTCTCTCTTTTGATGGATTTGGGCGGCTTTACAGCGATGGAAGCAAAGGCAACAGCGTCAAGATTTATATCAGTGACAGCAAGATCGAGAAGAGTAATGTCTGGAAGAAGAACAACCAGTCGCTTGCAAGTGTCGATCATTATGATATCAATCTCGGCTACAGCAAGGAATATGACGATACGATAACTGTCAGAATTGCATATGCTGGGGTCTACCATTTTGACGATATCTATCTTTCTTCCATGTCTGCGAAACTATATGACAAATACGCTGCGGAACGGATGAAGAACGTTTACGATATTACCTCCTTTGACAATCAGAAAGTCACTGGTACGGTAAACATGCAGGAGGATGGTCTTTTATACTTCTCCATCTATGATTACGATAACTGGGATGTCTATGTGGATGGGAAGAAAGCAGAGCTGATTGATAATGTCAATATTGCTTTCACAGGGGTGGAATTATCACACGGACAACATGAAATTGTGTTAAAATATAATTTCAGAGTAATGAAAATGGCGGCTGCAGTCTCCCTGGCCGGGTTGCTGGCAGCATTGATCATTTGTTTGTTCCACAGACGCATGAGAAAAAGATATTTATTGAACCATGAAGCTGGACAACATCAGTAAAAAGTACAAAAAAAGAAGAAAGTTTTCAGGATACGCGAAGTACCAGAAACTGCCGTTGGAGGAGAAAACGTTTCTCCTGGAAGCAGGGCAGGGCCTTCACATAAACGGAAATGTATTTGCCTTTGTGCAATCGCTCGAAACGGACAGTAAGTGGCATGCATATAAATGGTATGTGGTCGTCACGACAAGCGCGAAAAAAGCCGCCGAAAAGAAGCTCGCCGACAATGGCTTCTCGAAGGCAATGCTTGTCATACGCGACAGCGACGAGTACATTAGACTGCTTGCTACGGCTAAGTACCTCATCACGGACAATTCATTCCCTTCGTATTATGTGAAGAGAGAAGGGCAGGTCTGTCTCAATACATGGCATGGAACGCCGCTGAAGCGATTGGGCAGACAGGACATCGAGCATTCCACATCCATCGGCAATGTTCAGAAGAACTTTCTCTTCTCAGACTATCTGCTCTTCCCGAACACCTATACAAGGGACATCATGATGGAGGACTACATGGTCAGCAGACTCTACAGAGGAAAGTCTGTACTCATTGATTATCCGAGAAATGATGCGCTCTTTGATATGGAACGAAGCAGACAGATTCGTGAGAAATACGAGTTAGAGGACAAGAAGGTTCTGGCATATATGCCTACTTGGCGTGGGACAGGGCGAAACGCCAATGTTCAGAAGCAAGTGGAAGATATTGAACAGATACTCCGTTTCATCGATGGACAGCTCCATGAAGACGAGATTCTCTTTGTAAATCTGCATTTTCTTGTTACAAAAGGAATCGATTTCAAGCAATATAAGAATATCCGGAAGTTCCCGGCAGAGTATGAAACATATGTATTTTTGGCGGCCTGTGATGCGCTGATCAGCGACTACTCCAGTGTCATGATTGACTTCGCACAGACGGGCAGAGACGTGATCATGTACATGTATGATTACGAAGAGTACTGCAGGGAAAAGGGCTTTTACTTTGATGTCAGAACACTGCCTTTCAAGCAGGCAGAGACAGAAGACGAACTGATGGAAGCAATCCATGAGGGACCTCGCGCATATAAGCTTGATGATTCGCTGGTAGGTGAGAACTTTGGCCATGCAACTGAAAAGATGCTGAATCTCCTCTGCAACGGTGTAGAAGAGGGAATCAATGTTGAGCAGTGGCAGCCGGGGGAAGACATCCGCGTTATCCATGCGGGCAATATCCTGCGGCCGGAGGATCAGTTCATTCTCAATCGCTTTATGGAAGAGTTGCCGGAAGAAGAGAAGAAACGGACTGTGCTCACCTTTGAAAACAGACTGAACGGAGAGAGTCTGGCATATTTAGGCACCATCGATCCAGATCTTCATTTCGTGCGTTATATCATTACGGATTACAGGCCGTTTTCCAAGAAGGTTTATGAGGTACAAGAACGCAAGAGGCTGATGTACGGCATCGAGCCTGCCAGCATGGAGTTTCTCCAGTCCGGCAATGCGCGCCTCTCCAGAATGATATCGAGATACAAAGGCAGAAAGGTATATCACAATATTCCGTCTGAGCTTCGCAGCGCATTGAACTACGGCTTTGCGAAGAACCCTGCTTCCTATGAGAAGTTCATCTCACGCTTTGATGAGATCAAAGAGTATCCGCCTGATTTTTGTATCGAGATGTGGGAGGAGCAGGAGCCGATGTCATGGGGCATCATTGCGGATTTTGATTGTGAGCAATTCACGGCAAACGATGAGAAACTGTTCATGAGCGGCACTTTGGACGTCCGGTTTCTGGAGAAAGATTTTCAGCTCAAGGACAGTTTGCTAATCAACAACAAAGAATACAAAATCAATCTGAAAATGCTCTCAGAGAGTTTTGCCAATAGGGTATATAAGAAGACTGCGCACATTGAGCTTACCGTCGACCCGCAGGAGCTGGTTGTATGGAATGTGAATAACCGCATGGCAATCGGTGTGATTTCGGAGGGTAAAGAACTGTGGGCGAGAGTGCGCAGCACGAAAAAGCAAACGCAATCCAGGAAGATTCACAAGATACCATCGATTGGAAGTGTCTGTTCCTTCAAACCGGAATCCCTCAGTTTTCGGATTGTGGTACGTGAAGAGAATGTGACAGATAAAACGATAGAGAAAATCAAGCTTGCTCTTGCCTTTGCATTGAGTAGGATTACACCTTGGTATAAACCTGTACTTCTCTACGAGAAAAACTGTGCACGATATGAGGAAAGTGCATCTGTACTTCTGGAGTATCTGGCGGATATCCATTACAAAAGTGCCAGATTTGTTTTGGATAAAAACTATGAGCATAGAGATGGCATTCCTGAAAAATGCCGCAAGTACATCATAGATAAGTACTCGTTCTCCCATTACTACAACCTCTTCGCAGCTAAGACACTGATTTCTTCAGAGGCAGTAGGACATGCGTTGGAGAAGCAAACGACGAGCAAGCTGTTTAAGAATTATATCGATAAAGGTTCCAAGAACTACATCTTTCTTCAGCACGGCGTCATGTACATGGTCTCGTTAGGGGCGGACAAGCGCTTCTTCTTCAATGTAGACGTGGAGCACGCAAAAAGGAGAGTGGTTGTTTCCTCTGATCTCGAAGCGGAGCACTTCAAACATTACACGAGATATAGGGATGAAGATATCTATGTATGTGGGCTGCTGAAGTTTGATAAGAGCATTCTCTATGATGATGCAGATAGAATCACGGTCATGCTAACATGGAGACCGTGGGAGTATGTGTCCGGCATTAACGATATCCGACAGACGGCTTACTTCAAGATGCTGGAGCGTATAGGGGCAGCTGTACCGGAAGAGCTAAAAGAAAAACTGATCATTCTGCCGCATCCATTAATCGCGAAACAGATGGAAACCATGGAAGCGAGTGGAATTAGTAAGTACATGACCGCTACTGAAAAATACGATGAAATACTGCGGACAACAAAGCTTTTGGTTACAGACTACTCGTCCATTTCATACGATGCCTTCTATCGCGGCACGAATATCATTTTCGATTGGGAAGAGAAAGATATGTGCATGAAAGAGTACGGAAGAGGCGGCAAACTGATGTTGACGGAAGATCTCGCATTTGGAGATGTGTGTATGAATTCCGAGCAACTGGCAGAATCCATCAGACGCAGTTATGATGCGCCGCAGAGTGAAGAGTACGTCAACCGTTACAGACAGATCGTTGAATTCCACGATGGAAAGAATACCGAAAGATTCGTCACTATGGCGAAGAAAGACGGGTTGCTGTAGCTAGGAGAAAAGATACGTTCAAAGGAGGATAGCGAAATGAAAGGAATTGTTCTGGCGGGGGGAAAGGGAACAAGACTGTATCCAATTACAAAGGCAGTATCCAAACAGATACTTCCCATATACGACAAACCTTTGGTTTACTATCCAATATCAGTATTGATGCTGGCAGGGATCCGGGATGTGCTGATCATTTCCACACCGGCAGACATCGGCGATTATGAAGATCTTCTCGGAGATGGAAAGAAACTGGGCATGAACTTTTGCTACAAGGTTCAGGATAAACCAAGAGGACTGGCGGATGCGTTTATCGTAGGAGAAGAATTTATCGGCGATGATGATGTATGCCTCGTACTGGGAGACAATGTTTTCTACGGGCCTGATATGACCACAATGCTGAAGAGGACGATTGAGAGGAATGAAGGTGCGACGGTATTCGGATATCCGGTCAAGGATGCCAGATCCTTCGGCGTAGTCGAATTCGATGATGACGGTAATGTTATTTCAATCGAGGAAAAGCCAGAAAAACCGAAGTCGAATTACGCTGTTCCCGGACTCTATTTTTACGATAACAGCGTCGTGGAAATCGCTAAAAATGTGAAACCTTCCGCGCGCGGTGAAATTGAGATCACATCAATCAACAATGAATATCTGCGCAGAGGCAAGCTGAGGGTTACACTGATGAGAAGAGGAATGGCCTGGCTGGATACTGGGACACCAGACGGCATGCTTAAAGCAGCCGAATTCGTGGAAGCAGTCCAGTCAAGACAAGGTTTCTATATTGCATGCCTGGAGGAGATTGCATGGAGACGTGAGTTTATCGACGATGCACAGTTGAGAAGGCTCGGTGAAGAGCTGAAAGTCACAGATTACGGGCAATATCTTCTGTCATTGCTTGATTAAATAAGGAGATCATGATGAAAATACTTATTACCGGCGGCGCCGGATTTATCGGAGCCAATTTCGTATTCTATATGCTGAAGGAACATCCGGATTACGACATTGTATGTCTGGATGCGCTTACCTATGCAGGCAATCTGGAAACTCTGGAGCCTGCCATGAAAAACGACAGGTTTAAGTTTGTCAAAGGAGATGTGGCGGACCGCGAAGCAGTATTCAAACTCTTCGAAGAAGAAGGATTCAACGTAGTTGTCAACTTTGCTGCGGAATCCCATGTGGATCGATCCATCGAAGACCCCGGCATCTTCCTTAAGACGAATATTCTGGGGACACAGGTTCTGATGGACGCCTGCAACAAGAACGGAATCGATCGGTTCCATCAGGTGGGCACCGATGAGGTTTACGGTGATTTGCCGCTTGACAGACCGGACCTGTTCTTTACCGAGACCACGCCGATTACGGCATCAAGCCCATATTCGGCTTCCAAGGCATCCGCGGATCTTCTCGTGATGGCATATCACAGAACCTATGGATTGCCGGTTACAATCAGCAGATGTTCCAATAATTATGGACCTTATCAGTTCCCGGAGAAACTGATTCCGCTGATGATCGCGAATGCATTAGCAGATAAGGAACTGCCTGTTTACGGAGAGGGATTGAATGTCAGAGACTGGCTCTACGTTGAGGATCACTGCAGAGCCATCGATCTGATCCTGCATGAGGGCAAAGTCGGTGAAGTCTATAATATCGGTGGTCACAATGAGATGAAGAATATCGATATCGTCAAACTGATCTGCAAGTATCTGGACAAACCGGAGACGCTGATCAAGTACGTTACAGACCGTAAAGGTCATGACCTAAGATATGCCATCGACCCAACCAAGATTCATGAGGAACTGGGATGGCTGCCGACAACCATGTTTGCGGACGGAATTAAGAAGACCATTGACTGGTATCTAGATAATCAGGACTGGTGGAAGAGTATCATCAGCGGAGAATACCAGGAATACTATGAAAAAATGTACGGCAATAGATAAAGGAGAAGTGTAGAATGCTGATTTCTTTTGTGATTCCATGCTACAGGTCAGCGAAGACTCTGGGAAATGTTGTGGAAGAAATACAGAATATGATGCGGGAGCACAGCGAATATGATTCTGAAATCATACTCGTCAACGACTGTTCACCGGATAACACCTTTGAGGTAATCGAGTCTCTGACGAAAAAATACGGGAATATCACGGGAATCGATATCGCGAAGAACAGCGGTCAGCAGTGTGCGCTCATGGCCGGATTCAGACAGGCAGAAGGAGATTTGATCATCGCCTGTGACGATGACGGGCAGACACCAGTCGATACCTCTTTCAGATTGATTGAGAAACTGTTCGAAGGCGATTATGATGTGGTGTGCGCGAAATATGAGAACCGCGGCAGCCGCTCTCTCTTCAGACGCCTTGGAACATGGGCAGACAGAACTATGGTCAAAGTGTTCCTGGAAAAGCCTGATGATTTTAATACAGCGATTTACTTCGTCGCCAAGCGGTTCGTCATTGAAGAGATCACAAAATATGACAATCCGTTCCCGTATTGGACAGGGCTTCTGCTGAGAACGACCCACAATGTCGGGAACGTACTCGTCGATCAGAAGAACAGGGCGGCAGGTGAATCCGGATATACCATGAGGAAACTGCTGAGTCTGTGGATCAACGGATTGACCACATTCTCCATTAAACCGCTCCGTTTCGCGACGATTGCTGGAAGCGTATTAGCGTTGATTGGATTTATTATCATCGTGTTCCTGGTCATTGGAAAACTGGTGAACGCAGACATCTCCGTTGGATGGACTTCACTGATTGCAACAAATATCCTCGTTGGAGGACTGATTATGCTCATGCTCGGAATGATTGGAGAATATATAGGCAGAATCTACATCAGCCTGAACGAGAGTCCGCAGTATGTAATTCGTAGAATCATTGAGAAATCAGATGGCAGAAAAGAAGATTAAGATTATGATCATAGGCGCCGGAACCTATCAGGTGCCGTTAATAGAGCAAGCGAAACGCAGGGGGATGCATACCATTGTCGTGTCGCCGGATGGACCTTACCCAGGGCTGAAACTGGCGGATCAGGTCTGCTATTTCGATGTCCGCGATGAAGCGGCGATCCTCAAGGTGGCCAAAGAGGAAAAGATCGATGGCGTCATCACTGACCAGACGGATATCGCAGTCAGAACCGTAGCATATGTGGCAGAGAATATGGGACTTCCCGGCATAGGATACGAAACAGCGAAGCTGTTTACAGATAAAATCATGATGCGTGATAGGTGCATGGAACTAGGCATTCCGACCATCGATTACAAATGTGTCAGCTCTTATGAAGAGGCATTGGCCTTCTATAGGAGTCTGGACAGCAACGCAATCATCAAGCCTGCAGATAATCAGGGCAGCAGAGGCGTATTCAAAATTGTTTCTGAAGAAAAGCTGAAGGAGCGCTTCCCTGAAACCATCGGGTATTCCGGTTCGGGCAGAGTCGTGATAGAACGCTTTATCGAAGGAACGGAGTTCGAAGTAGATTCCATCGTACTGCACAACGAAGAAAAGACGCTGATGCATGCGGATCTCACGCCATACAGCATTCCGGATGTATTTGCATCCACCACCAGGCTGTATCCATCCGTTGCAGAGAAGAAGGTGCTTGAGAAACTTCTTCAGACGAACCACGATGTCATCACAGGATTCGGATTGAGGCAGGGCGTGACACACAGTGAGTACATCATGGATCACAGAGGCGTCATATACCTGATCGAAGCGGCAGCAAGGGGCGGCGGCACTTATATATCCTCCCATATCGCACAGCTTCAGACAGGGGTGGATGTGAATGATTTTCTGCTGGATATTGCATTGGGAAGCAGAAAAGAATTGCCGGAATTTGAAACAGGAAAGTGTGCCTGCGGATATGTTACGTTCTACTTGCCGGAAGGTACAGTTAAAGCCGTCGATGGTGTAGAAGAAATCAGATCGATGGACAGTGTCTGCAAGGACGCCTTCGATGACATCTATGTAGGATTGAAAACAGAACATTTTGAGGACAAGACATCGAGATACGCGGTCATATTGAAAGCAGTTGACAGAGATGCGTTGATGGAAGAAATCAGCGCTGTGAAGGACAAGCTGCGCATTCAAATTGAAACCAAAGATGGAATCAAAGGACCAGTTTGGGAATAGCTATGGAGAATACAAAGAAAAAAATATTAATATTGGGTGCAGGCAGGGGCCAAATCGGCCTATATAAAGCATGCAGCAGACTTGGATATGAATCCATAGCAGTCAGTATCGATGGAGACTATCCTGGTTTTCAATATGCAGACAGAGTATGCATCACCGATATCAAAGATAGAGAAGGCGTTGCTAGATTGGGCGCAGAGATCGGTGCAGACGGAATTGTCACTGCGTGCATGGATGCGGGTCTTCCTGCACTCGGTTACGCTTGTGAACAGCTCTCTCTCAAAGGACCTGACAGCAGGAGCTCAGAGGTTTCATCCAATAAGTGGCTCATGAAAGATGCTTTCATGAAATATGGTGTAAATACTGCAAAATATGTTAAAATAAATAGTTCAAAAGAACTGAAAGAAGCTGCAGGCAAACTTGGGTTGCCGGTGATCATCAAACCAGTGGATCTCGGCGGTAGCAGAGGCATTAACATCGTGTTTTCAGAAGACGAACTGGAACGCAAGTTTGAAGATACCATGTCTGCCACCAAACAGGATTATTGTATCGTTGAAGAGTATATCGACGGATATGAGTTCAGTGCGACATCATTCGTTGCAGGAGGAGAAGTTCTGTTTGTTCTTCCTACAGGCGATTTGCGGTATGGGGAAAATGATGAAATACCGGTCGGGCACTATGTCCCATTTGAATGTGATGACGAGATGACCCAGCAGGTGGATGAGCATGTCAGGAAAGCCATAGCGGCAATCGGCCTAGATGACTGCGCTGTCAATGTCGACATTATGGCCAAAGACGGCAAACCATATATACTGGAATTGACCGGCAGACTCGGAGCTAATGCGATTCCGGAAATAACGTCTGAGTATTACGGAAGTGATATTTACGAACTGATTGTCAGAACATCTGTGGGCGATTACAGCATGGCAGATCAGTTCAGAGAGCCTGAGGATGGCAGAATCGTCTATGGAAGAATGCTGTTATCTGAGAAAACAGGCACAGCAACATGGGACAGCCTTGCTGCTTCCGAAAGAAATGTGGATATGTTCATTGAGAACGGTTCACAGGTCAACCGGTTCAGAAATCCGGGAGACTGCCTTGGGCAGATTGTGGTCACGGGGAGTTCACTGGACGGATGTGCAGCGGATACGGATAGAATTATTAAAGATATTCAATTAGATGTGAAAAGGAGATAGAAGATGAGAGAAGAGGTAATGGAGATTCTGACAGATATCAGAGGAGACGTAGATTTTGAGAACGAGGCCAAGCTGATTGACGACAACATTTTAACGTCGCTTGATATCGTTGCGATTGTTGGTGAATTCAATGACGTATTTGATATCGAGATCACTGTGGAGGATTTGGTGCCTGAAAATTTCAATTCTGTCGATGCCATGATTGAGCTGATTATGGCGGCACAGGAGTAGGGGGAATTATAGTGAAAGGGAGAAAACCACAAAAACTGGTGATTGTGTTTTCGACACTGTTGTTTTCAGTGATTCTTTGTGGTGCGATTTTGGGGGTGCTTGTTTATTCGAATCCATCCCATTACAGCGACGATATTATTAAGAAGTACGCTTCAAAAATCAAGACACCAAAAAGCATCGATGCAGTCATCGGTATGGACGGCTTTTCATTGAAGACAGACAGCCGGGATAATGATGCCGTTGTTTCATATACATCAGACAACCCGGATGTAGTCAAAGTAGATGAGAACGGTGTGCTTCATATTGAAGGAAAAGGGAGCGCCGTTATCACGGCTTTTACCAATGGTGATCTGTTCCATGGCCCAGCATACAGTAAGACGACAGTTAATGTCAGTGAGTTAAGCGCGCCGAAGATCACTCGTTCCAAGCCGGGTGTACGAAATACGGAGATCGGCTGGGAAAAGGTAAAGCATGCGGATGGATACTACATCAATGAATACGATTCATCGGATAAACTCATCGACACCGTCAAGGTATCGGCAAAGGATGATTATGCAGAGTTTTCGGACAAACCAATCGGGAATACATATAGTTATGAAGTGATTGCCTTCACAGAAGTCGGTGGAAAAGAATTCAAGGGTAAGCCTTCCGAGAAAGTGACAGAAACCGCCAGAGATGCGCTGATTGGTCAGGCGAGAAATGATGAGCACAAAAAAACGCGCGGTGGTTCAGCAGGAGACCAGACAGGCAAAGAAGTTGCCATCAGCGGTTGGAGTCACGGATCAAGTTGGAACCATTGGAGTTACGTAGCTAGATTCAAGGATCCTGAGAAGGCTAGAATCGCAGCGGATGCCATGGAAGCCGCTTGTAACAATAACCATATAGGATACGATCAATCCAACAGAACAAGCTTATATAATGTGGCAAAAGCAACAAACTGGGATATTGAAAATATCACAACGAATTGTGAGTGTTCCTGCTCACCGCTTGTTTCCGTATGCATCAATGCGGCAGGAGTAAGTGTGCCTGCTGGTTGGTGGACAGCGAATAAATCGATGAAGGCGGCGATGCAGGCAACGGGAGAGTTCGAGTTCTATACAGATTCCTCCTATACGGCAAGCACGAAAAACCTTAAGCGTGGGGATATCCTCGTAACGACCGGACGCCATGCGGGAATGGTATTATAGAAAAAGACAGTACTGACAAACAAAAGGAGATAGAAATGAAAAAGAAGACAATTCTAGCGGTTTTAATGAGCATCTGTATGCTGTTTGCATTTGCAGCATGTGGCTCGGGAGATAGTTCCGCAGAGGAAGAAACGACTGCGGAAGCAACAGAAGAAAGTACGGAAGCAGAACAGGAAGAAATCGCCACTGAGGTAACGGATGCGGAATACGAGAGTCTGCCGGACATGTCAGTTTTCATTGCCATTGATTTTTCGGACGCAAGCGGCAAGGAAGATGTTGAGGACACCATGATTGAAATGTCAAAAGAGCAGACTGCAGCAGATGCACTGCAGATGTTTGCTGAGGCGGAAGGAATGGAAATCGATATCGATGTGAATGGAAACGTCAAATCAATCGATGGCGTTGAGGGAGATTGGTATTGTGAAATCAATGGGGAGAAAGCCGCTGACGGCGGCATGACCTCTCCGGAAGATGGCGATGATGTATATTGGATCATGAAGTAGAAAAACGTTTATGAGTAGAGATAAGATTTCAAGTTTCAAAAGAATACTAAGCATTACAATGCTATTGCTTGTTGCGACAGCATTTATGCCAACGACAACGACTTGGGCTGCATCGAAAAAACCAGCAAAGCCTAGTGTCACGGTTTCGGTTACTGCGAAAACAGTGACGCTCAGCTGGAAAAAGGCAAAGAAAGCGAAGAAGTATCAGGTCTACCGCGCAACAAGCAAAAACGGTAAGTACAAGAAAATAAAGACGACAAAGGCTTTGTCTTTCAAGAACACAGGTCTGACGACAGGGAAAATGTATTTCTACAAGGTCAGATCCCTATCAGGGAAAAAGAAGTCTGCATTCACAAAAGTAGCAGCAACGCCTCTTGCCGTACCTGTTTGCAAATCAAGCTCCTTGATGCGCTGCAACAGGGTTAGAACAAACAGTGTGCCAGGAGCAACCGGATATGTGTTTTATCGTTCCGCAAGTCCTAACAGTGGTTATACATACCTAGGGACTACCAGCAGTCTTTTTATGGATGACAATGCAGCAGCTATTGGAACCACATATTATTACAAAGTCCGCGCCTATAAGAGGGGCAGCGGATACACGACATACAGTTCTTACAGCGCAGCAGGAAGGGGAACCAGACTGCTGGCGATACCTTCCATTACGGAGCAGACACTTGTTGAAAACCCGGACGATATTTCAAAAAACGCAGTTCGGATAGCATGGACAAGTGTTGCCGGAGCGAGAGGTTACGAACTGTATCGTTCATCAGATGAAGGCGAGTCCTATCAGCGCATTTACAGGGGTAGCGGAAACAGCTACATAGATAAAAACATCAATGCAGAAGATAACAATGCTCTTAAGGATGGGCATACATACTACTATAAAGTTCGCGCTTACCATACGGTGTTTGGGGGAATCGAAGCTTACAGTTATGCCAGTCCATCGAAGCACAGCAGAGAGAAACTGATTCGTCAGGCTCAATCATGGCTTGGATTTGATGAAAAGAGAAACGGTAAGTTCAAAACGATTGTTGATGTTTACAATGGATACAAGCCCCTCGCTCGTGATGTTAGGGGTGGTTACAATGAGGCTTGGTGTACAACTTTCGTGACTGCATCTGCGATTAAAGCTGATCTTGTGGACATCATGCCGCGGGAGAGAATCTGCAGATATATGATAGACCTCTATCAGGAGATGGGTCTTTGGGTAGAGAATGACGCCTATGAGCCAAAGCCAGGTGATCTGATTCTCTTTGATTGGGAAGATAATGGCAGAGGCGACTGCACTGGAGCTCCAAATCATATCGGCATCGTGACTGCAGTCAAAGACGGCATGATTACAGATATCGAAGGGAACAACAATAAAAAATATGGTCATCCTGTATCGTATGAGACAGTGCCTGTGGACAGCAGATATATCAGAGGATTCATGATTCCGCGTTTTGATGTGGAAAACGGCATTCTGTTTGAACTCAACCGTGTAATGGAAAACCCTGAAGAAGAGATTGTTCAGGATGCTGAAATCGTTGAGGAGCAGGTGGTCGAAGAACCAATGAACGAGGGAACTGATGCTGTGCAGCAGGAACCGGAAAACGAAATAATCAACAACAACGACGAGGGAGTGGATTCCGATTTAACAATCTAAAGACTTTGAGCAGGAGGAATGATACAAGTGGTAAAAAGCAACAAGGTTTATCATCTTAGGAAAGGCTTACTAGTAATTGTTGCTGTAGTTCTTTCCATAACACTCGTAATTCCAGGTTTTTCTTATGGAGAAGAATATGATCCAACGGAACCAAGAGACTATAACGTAGAACAGGATAGTGTAACAACTGAGCAACCATCCAACAATGAGGAAATCAATGGTAATACAACGTTGGATTTGGTACAGGAATCGACGTCAGAATCGGCGATTGATGTAGTTCCGGAGACAACTACGGAAACAACTGTTGTTACGACGACAGAATCCAGATTGCTGTTGCCGACAAAAGCACAGAATAATCCAGCTTTCAACGGTAAAAATGCTACAAGAATACCAATTATCACATATCATAGAGTTGTGAGCGCGAAAGAAAAGAAAGATAAAAAGATTAAAAAAAACAGTTTGTTTATTTCTGTTAGTGTTTTTAATAAACAAATGAAATGGCTTCACAAGCATAAATATAGAACAATCAGCACACAGGAATTCTATGATTGGTACACAGGAAAGATCAAGCTGCCGAAAAAAAGTGTTTTAATCACATTCGATGATGGAAGCTATTCAGTAATGAAGTATGCTCTGCCCATATTAAAGAAGTACAATATGAAGGCGACATTCTTCGTAATTGGCAAAAATATAGGAGCGGATACAAATAAGGCCTCTTCCAGGGGAAGTTATCATAGTGCTGGATTAGATGTAATCAATCAAACAATACAAGCATATCCGAACTTTGAATTCCAAAGTCATACATACAATATGCACCATATGATTAATGGGAGAGCTGCATTGCATGTATCATCCTTTGAAGAGCAAAAGAAAGATTTTACAGCCATGTACAATAAATATGGATTTACATTTATGGCATATCCATATGGAAGGTACAGCCAAACGTCAATCGATGCGGCGAAAGCAAGCAACGTCAAGATGGCATTCACATATGGGAAAAATGCTTTCGCAACAAAGAAACAGAATCGTTATGCAATAGCAAGGATTAAAATCAATGCGAATCATTCAATGAAAAAATTTTACAAGTGGTTTAAGTAATGGCTTTCACATCTCTCTGTTTTCTCATATTCGCACTTGCGGTCATAACTGTTTATTACATCTCACCCATCCGATATAGGTGGGTGGTTTTGCTTGCGGCGAGCTATGTGTTCTATCTGCTATCCAGCCCGAATACGTTCTTCTTTGTTATTCTTACAACACTCGTAACATATTTCGGCGGACGTTTCATAGGTGCTTACAATGAGAAGCACAAAACTTATTTAGCAGAACACAAGGGACTCTCACGTTCTGAGAAAAAAGAATTAAAAGCGATCAACACGCAGAAAAAGAGACGCATGGTCGCCATCATTCTCATCATAGATTTTGGTATTCTGGCGGTGCTGAAATACTTCCGGTATTACCTGCAGGCTGCCGGCATCCTGGATACAGGCGCATTGCTCATACCGCTTGGCATATCGTTCTACACGTTCCAGTCTGCGGCTTATATCTTCGATATATACAGGAACAAAATTGACGCGGATACAAACATCGCCAAGTTCGCTTTGTTTACCGCGTTCTTTCCGCAGATTATACAGGGACCGATCAGCAGACATGACCAGCTGGCTCATCAACTCTATGAAGGTAATCGATTCGATTACAGAAATTTGACGCATGGCGCACAGCTGATTCTCTGGGGCTTCTTTAAGAAACTGGTTATCGCAGACCGTGTGGCGATTCTTTGCAGTCAGGTATTTGACAATCATACAGAATATACAGGCGGTGCAGTGTTTGTAGCGCTGCTCTTCTATACGATTCAGATATATGCGGATTTCAGCGGTGGAATCGATATCGCCAGAGGTGTTGCCCAGTGTATGGGCATCGATATGATCGACAACTTCCGGCGGCCGTATTTCTCCAACTCCCTGTCGGATTTCTGGAACAGATGGCATATATCGCTGAGCTTCTGGTGCAGGGATTATATATTCTACCCCGTAGCACTTGCCAAGGTATTCGGTAAGATGGGCAAAAGCCTACGCAGCATCTTCGGCGACCGCGTAGGGAAACTGTTTCCTGCCATCATTGCACAGTACTGTACGTTTCTGACCATCGGGTTATGGCATGGAGCAGAGTTCAAGTATATTGCATACGGTCTTTACAATGGAACGATCATTGTTTTGGCGTTATTGCTGGACCCATACTTCAAGGCTGCCATAGAGAAGCTGCACATCAATGTCAATGCGTGGTGGTGGAGAGGATTCCAGATCATCCGCACATTCTTCATCGTTGTATGCGGCCGTATTTTCCCGAAGGCTGCGTCTTTCAGCGTGGCAATCAGCATGTTCTGCTCCATCTTTAAGCCGAATGTCGGAACACCGTTCTCTGAGACAGTGATGTCTCTGGGATTGGGCGGCATTGATTTCGCAATTCTGTTTGTCTGTTGCCTGATCTGGTTTATAATTAGTCTGATAGAGGAACGAGGCAGAAACAGCAGCGGTGATGGAACGCACAGCAGTTATGTGCGGGCTGCATTGGACGAGAAACCTTTGTTTGTTCGATGGGGGCTGTTTCTGCTGCTGCTTGCAGCAGTGCTCGCAGTGGGAATCTATGGACCTGGATATGACGCCAGCGCCTTTATCTACAGGGGATTCTAAAGATGAAGGAGTTTTTCTTACGGACAAAAGACATTAACAAATCCAGCTATATATGGAATGCTGTCTATGGCATTGTATTTGCCATGCAGTCGGCAGTACTTCTGATTGTCATCACGAGGACAAATGGATTGGATGATGCAGGAGTGTTCTCGATTGCTTTTGCAATATCCGGTCTTTTATCATTCATTGCGGATTTTGGCGTACGCAAGTATCAGGTCAGCGATGTGAACGAGATCAATACGTTCACGGATTACTTTTCATCCAGAATTCTCACCTGCACAGCGATGATTATTGCATGTGTTATCGCTGCACTTTACGGATACTTTATCAGAAGCTATTCTGTTTCGAAGTGCCTGATCATACTGATGATAGGAGTTGTGAAACTGTCGGAATCCATCAGTGATGTGTTCTTCGGAAGATTTCAGCAGCAGGGCAGACTTGATGTGGCAGCAAAAGCAAATAGCTACCGTATCATCGCAAGCATGCTGTGCTGCATTGTAGCGCTTATTATCACACACGATTTGCTCGTTTCCTGCATCATATGGGCGGTTGCGTCCTGCGTTTCCGTATTTGTCTTTATGATTCCGGTTTCATCAGCATTTTGTAAAATCAAGGTTCATTTTCAGAAAGCAGCACAGAAGAGAATCATTGTGGAATGTTTCCCGTTATTTGTTGGAAGCTTCCTGCTGATTTATCTGGGAAATGCGCCGAAATATGCAATTGACTTATATATGGATGAAGCCAGTCAGGCTTGTTATAACTTCATCTACATGCCGGTATTCGTAATTGGTCTTCTGGCCAACTTCGTATTCAACCCTGTCCTCGTGGACATGTCTGTCGCCTGGGACAAGAAGAATTATAAAACATTCAAAAAAATCGTATTAAGGCAGCATCTTGTCATTGCCGGACTGACGGCGCTTGCCATTGCAGTTGCTATCACCATAGGATGCCCAGTCCTCGGATGGCTCTATCACACGAATCTGTCAGCGTACAGGCTGGAACTTGCTGTCCTCATGATTGGCGGCGGTATGCTGGCGCTCGTTAATTTCTATGCAGTTGTGGTCACAGTGATCCGCAGTCAGCAGCTTTTGACGATTGGATATATTACCGTTTCTGTAATTGCATTATTGCTGTCCGGTAAGTTCGTTCAGGGCTATGGTATCATCGGCGCAGCCTTTCTTTATTCCGTTCTCATGACCCTTCTGGCGATTGCGTTCGCAGTCATTCTTTTTGTCAGTATCAAGAAGAAAAGGAACACAGTTTAAGAACCATTTCTACCTATTAAAAAACCTGTATTTCTGCTATAATTATTATGTATAAGTTTATTTAAAGAACCTATTGTTTTCAAAGGATTGAGCAGATGAAGCGGGAACAGGAAGGTCTGTTATTACTTCTAAAAGAAATTGATACTATTTGCAGAAATAATAGTATTACATATTATGTTTCGGGCGGTACAGTAATCGGAGCAGCGCGGCATGAAGGATTCATCCCATGGGATGACGATATTGACGTGTATATGACACGTGATAACTGGAACAAGTTCCGTGATGTCATGAAAACGCAGACTCCGAACATGAGAGCTCTTGAGTGTTGGGAAAATAACGATAAATTCTTCAACCTCCTCGGACGATACATGAACAAAGAGACGACACAGATTCACCAGTTCCAGTTATACGGTAATAGTACAATGGGACAGCTTGTTGACTTGTTCGTTCTTGATCCAATCATCAATGACGCAGAGGCAGTCAGACAGTATCGAAGCGATGTAATGCTCATTTCAGATCTTATGAACGATCTGGTCATGTATTCTAATAGGTGGTCTTCCTGCGACGAATACGCCGCTCTTCGAGATAGAATCGATATTGAGGGACGAAGTGCGGTAATCAGAGAATTGATTGGGCGGCTTGAAAAATATAATGAAGCGGAGTCAGATTGTTATATTCTGAGATGGGGAGGGATACCGCATCTTTTCCCAAAGGAGATGTTTAGGGAACCTAAATATCTCAAGTTCGAAGATATGGACGTTCCAGTACCAACGAAAATGTGTGAATATCTGGTGCAACTTTACGGTTTGGATTGGATGTACATCCCTCCGCATGACGAACAACTGGTTCATACAGATATTTTTGACCCGGATCAGCCTTATGAGAGGTTTGCAGATTTAATTCTGCCAAGGGTGAAAAACACCGAAACCGGAGCCTATCTGAAAAATAGAAAGATAGAAGTATTCCAAAACCTTCATTTTACACACAACGTTGATAAAGAAAGACGACTTATTGAGGGTGAGTTCATCAGAAGGAAACTTTTCAATCAGATTGAAGAAAAGAATATCGACATTAACAATGCAGCAGCACTCGGAAATCCGGATATTATGTGGCTTCTGTTAAAGGATTATATCCGCATGCAGTCTCATAGAACTTTTATTGGGGGCAATGACTTTCTCGGTTACTACAAGAAAATGTATCCGATTTATATAGATATCGGTGATGAACTTCTGTCAACAGCGCTGAGAATTATGATCCGGGACGGGCGTATATCCAAGGCTGCACGTATCATGCAGGTTAGGCAGGAGGAAGTGCAAAGACCTTTGGCTCCATGTCTTGCAAGTATTGCTGACATGATGAACGGCTTAAGGGATGTTCAGACCATGTTTGAATTTGGTCAGTTGGAAAAAGCGGAAGAACGGCTGAATGCTATTGCAAAGACAGAGAGCAATATCGAAGTTTATAAATACACGTTGGAGATGGTCCAGAGAAAGGACGGAAGTCTTTCCGAGAGTTATCACAATTTGCTTGAAGAATGTCTGAGCAAATGGCCTGATGATGGAGATTTCAGAAAGTACAAGGGCGATGAGCTTTTCGAAAAACAGGAATATAAAGAAGCAATCGAAGAGTATACCAAAGCACTTCTGAACAGCAAGAACGGGCTATTTGCATTAAGAATCGGCAAATCAATTGCCAGCCATAAGGATGAACTGCTTGTCTATTTAGAGAACAAAATCAGTAGTACAAATGATTCTGCAGCTATTACGAAAGCTTGGAAGGACGTATTTGAGAACGATCCAGATATAATCAAGTTATTTGTCAAGACCCATATTAATAGGGAATCAATCACTGTTTTATTTGAAGAAAACGTCTTCATAGATGACGAAGAAGTTAGAGAAGCTATCTGTGAAGCATTTGCCGATGAACTTGGATGGAGCAAGGACAATGTCAGATTTGTCTTGACAGAAGAGGGAGTCATCAAAGCAGATGAGCAAGGTAATGAGTTCTGTGATGATGGCACAGATATTTCGAAATATATCAATGCAGTGATTCTACAGAAGAATGGCGATGTAAAGGAGGCATATCAGAAATATCTGAAACTATTGGATTCCAAGGATCCATATGTATCAGGCAGCATCAGAAAAAAGCTGGAAAGCGATCATAAACGGTTCATCAAGAAGAAGGCTGATGAGGATGAAAGCTATTTCAAGGCAGAGTATGCGTTGAAGTATGGGACGATGCCATATGAGGAGTATCTGTCATTGTTGAGGACAAAGGAACGTTCCGGAGAAAATGGAAATGCCGACAGAACAGATTCCAGTAGCTATGCTGCGAACAATCCATGGTTCAGGCTTCTCGTTGAATTGATTGGCATCTGCGAGCAAAACGATATCCAGTATATGCTAGGCGGGGCGATTCTTCAATATCTGAGTAGAAACCAGGGGACGCTGCCGGATGATTTCAGCAGCATGGAATTAATCATGGATGGGGTCAACGCAAAGAAGTTGATCAAAGCTTGCGGAGCACTCCCGGAGGATCGGTCACTGGAATGCGTGCTCACAAATCCGAAGTTGAGAAATATCGATATGCTTTACATCAATACGGCATCGACGGGGGTAAATTTCAACCAGATGGATCGCAGAAGGAGTCTTGGAATCGCGGTTACAGTCAGAATCGCTAGACCGCAGGAAAAATCCTCTAGAAGAATGACAATTGCGGACTTCGATAAGTTCTGGCTAATTAACTATGGCTATCCTTATCGTGTGCTGAAACTGACTGATGAGAAGGACAGAAAGCGCAACAGGCGATTTCTGGCGAAATATAAAGATGGCGATAAAACCACCTTAAAAGATTTCAGGAATATTCTAAAGCAAGAAATTAGAGAAGATACTAAAGTAATGTATATCTACGGAAATGTCACAAGGGTGATGCACAAAGCAAGTCTTTGGAAAGAGAGAAAAGAGACAGAACTCTTCGGCGTCAAAGTTGTTGTACCGAACCATAGTGAAAGGTATTTGACCGCAAATTATTCCACTGATAGCACGTATTATGACATACCCGTCATGGTTATTGATGAGACATACACGGATCATGCCGGGGAAAAAGATATTTATTTGGATGATGGATTTTGGGAAAAACTAGAGAAAAACAGGCAGTTGACGTTCAGTAAAAAGGATCAATCACGAGAGCATAAGTACAACTGGGAAATGGCAAATGACATTTATGACGGTATCACCATTGAGGACCGTCTCCTGAAGGAGATCGACAGACTTAGATGTATTTACGGTAAAAAAGCGTATACAGAGGTCATTAACCAGATGGAAGGATACTGGAAAGTCCTCAGACTGAAGAAGAAGTATCAGATCAGAATTGATTCTGATCTGGAGCAGTTATATCTAACGGCAAGGGAAAAGATATGAAAAGAATCATCACATACGGTACATTTGACCTTTTTCATGAAGGCCATTACAACATGTTGAAACGTGCTAAAGCAGAAGGCGATTATCTGATTGTCGGCGTTACCGGTGACCGTTATGATGTCGGCAGAGGGAAGTTGTCCGTCAAAGACAGTCTGGCGACAAGAATTGAAAACGTGAAGAAGACAGGTTTCGCTGATATGATCATCACAGAGGAGTATCTCGGACAGAAAATCAGCGATATCATCAAATATGATATCGATACTTTCGTGATCGGTGATGATTGGCGTGGGAAGTTTGATCATTTGAACAACTACTGTACGGTGAAATACATCAGCAGAACCGAGGGCATATCCAGCACGAAAATCAGAGAAGAAGAATTCAAAATCAACCGGATCGGTATCATAACTGATAAGCTGAGCGACAATCAGATTGTGAAAGAGTCCGGCTTGATTGCAGGGGTGTCTGTTGGAAAGGTGTATTCTGATGATCAAAGTATTGCAGTCAAATTCAAAGAAAAGTATGGACTGCAGGAAACCGCAGATAGTGCAGAAGAACTTTATAGAGATTCTGACGTCGTCTTTATCAGAACAGATATCAAGGACAGATACAGATTCACCAAGGATGCATTACAGGCAGGAAAGCACGTAATCTGTGATTTTCCGTTTTCACTTGATTCCAATCAGCAGAAAGAACTTTGGGATATCGCGAAAAAACAGAATAGGATTTTGTTAGATAATATCAAAGCACCTTATTCCCAGACTTTTATACAGATGATGTGGGCGGTTCAGGGAGGCCTGATTGGCGATGTCATAGACTTCAACTGCTCTGTATCAAAAAAAGATCAGGATATCCCGTATTTGTTCTATGAGCTTGCCGCTATGGCTGTCGCTCCAATGCTGAAGATTCTGGGACACAACTACACTAATATGGACAGCAGATTGATTTACGAAGGCGATGCAATCGAATTCGCCACTATGTATTTCGATTATCCGACAGGAAAGGCAAAGATCAATGTAGGTAATAGGGTTAGAGTAGAGAATCAGATGGAAATCATCGGAACAAAGGGTACTGTCAGAATTGGCGATAACTGGTGGAAGGCCGATTATTTCGAGATGGACAAGACAGATGGATCCAGTCAGGTATTCAATATCAATTTCGACAGCAATGGATTTAGATTTTTACTTGCGAATCTGGTTGATATGGTGAGCCAGAATATTATAGAGACCCAGTTCTTCTCAGAACAGGATTCACGAAAAGTTACTGCAATATTAGAAGAAGCAATAGCAAATAAAAGATAGGAAGGTACAATGTATTATTTAAATGAAAATGTCCGCGATCTGTACCGAATATTCGATCAGAATTCCAGAGAAGAGTATCTGCGTATGGATCTGAATGAAAACCCGGGAGGACTTCCTGAGGAGTTCATCCGTAAGGTGCTTGACGAGGTTACGCCGCAGTTTGTCGCGCAGTATCCAGAAACAAAAGAGTTCACAGAAAAACTCGGTGCAAAAATCGGCGCTAAGCTTGAAGAGATATGTCTGACAAACGGTTCCGCAGAAGGGATCAGGCATATCATAGAAGCCTATTCGAGACCAGGCGGAAATATACTATCGGTTGCGCCGTCATATGCGATGTATGAAGTGTACTCCAAAATGTACGGCAGAAACCATATCGGCGTTCCCTACGAGGATGACCTCAGCTTTAATGTGGACAAACTAATAGAAAAAATCACACCGGAAATTGATCTTGTTGTGGTTCTCAACCCAAACAATCCAATGGGAGATGTGTATTCCTATGAGGAGATGGATCGAATTGTGGCAGCAGCGAAAGCCAATGAAGCTACAGTTCTTATCGATGAGGCATATTATTATTTCTATCCAAACTCATTTATTAAGTATGCGCTCGAGAACGATCATGTTTTTTTGACAAGAACCTTCTCGAAGTTGTTTTCTCTTGCAGGGTGCAGACTTGGCTACGTTGTCGGACAGGCAGATGGAATTGCGATGGTACAGAAGCTATGTACACCGCATAACGTGAATGCGTTTGCGATGAAGTTTGCGATGGCGATCATGGAAACTCCAGGCATGCTTGAATCTCTTATTGAAAAGCAGGTTAACGGTAAAGCACATCTTGTTGAAGAGCTCAGAAAGCATGGATATGATGTCAACGCAAAGGAGGGAAACTTTGTTTTCATCAGACCGAAGACAGATGCGAATACAATTGTTGCTAGAATGAAGTCGGAGAAACAGATACTGATCAAGGCATATCATGGAATTGGAAATTTAGACGATTGTTTGCGTGTTACAACAGGGGAAACTGAGTTGATGGATGTGTTTATCAAAGCACTTCTAGAGTTAGATCAGTAATTGACGGAGATTATAGAATAAATGAGTGAGAAACTGTACTTAAGACAATTAAGCGTTGATGATGGAGATGATATTTACAATTTGCTGCAGCAAATCGAGGCAAATGAACATGAGTTCAAGAACGATGTCTACGGGATGAATGGCAAAGAGTATAAAGAATGGTTAACGCTGCAGGACAACTGGGCCCATAGCAAATGCCTACCGGAAGGATATGTTCCCCAGACTATTTTCTGGTTATTTCGGGACGAGACACCAGTCGGATTTGGAAAAATCCGACACAGACTAAATGATCATTCGAGGGTGATAGGTGGAAATATTGGATATGCCATTGGAAAGCCATACAGAGGAAATGGTTATGGAACGGAGCTAATGCGGCTTCTGGTAGTCAAAGCAGATGAATTGGGGGTCACAGAGAAGCTGGCGACTGTAGAAAAAGACAATCCAGCGTCAAAACATGCTATTGAAAAAGCAGGGGGAAAACTAGTTAAAGAGACAGATGAACGATGGTATTTCATCTTTTGAGCGAGAGGAAGATTGATAGTTTGCTACTGAAATCACTTAAAACGAAATTGAAAAAGCCAATCATTTCAGTCATACTTCCTGTTTACTGTGCAGAAGATCATGTCGCGGAAGCGATAGAGAGCGTAGTGAACCAGACGATTGGAATTGAGAAGATCCAACTGCTTCTTATCGATGATGGAAGTACAGATAGTTCGCCGGAGATATGCAAGCATTACGCCCAGTTATATCCAGATAGTATCTTTTATTACAGGAAAGAGAACGGCGGCGTTTCAAGTGCGATGAATCTTGGGCTGTCACTAGCGAAAGGGAAATACATTGCTAGGCTTGACAGTGATGATACGTGGGATCCTAAGGCTTTTGCTGAGGTTGTTTCTTTCTTTGATAAGCATTATTCTGAGATTGATTGCTTGAGTGTTAAAATCAATATTTTCGGCGATCTGCATTATAATCATCCGTTGAACTTCAAATACACAAAGAATCGAATCATCGACCTAAAGAAGGAACCGTATTGTATCCAAACGACGACAAACAATGCTATTTATAAAGCAAAAGCACTGAAAGGACTGTCATATAATGAAAAGATTCATTATATGGAGGATGTGTATTTCAATACACAGTTTTTGAGAACCAGATTAAAATATGGCGTAATCTCTACAACTCGTTATAATTTCAGAAAGGTTGTCGATAAAGAGACCTTGTCAAACAAGATTCAATTCAACCGAAAATGGTATTTCGAAAACCCTTACGAAGTATTATTTCCTTTAATTAACGAATCAAAAGAGATTTTTGGTAAAACTGACCGCTATACACAGTCAGTTATTGCCTATTTTCTGAGGTGGAGAATTCCTCCAATTGGAATAAATGAAACCTTAAATAAAGATGAAATTGAGAAATATACTGGTATTATTCATCAATTGCTGCAAGAGATAGATGATGATGTAATCTCGTCCATTAAGGGAACGCTGTTTCTGCATAGAAACTTTTTGTACAGGCTGAAATACCAGAGAGATTTGTTTGAAATTGCAGAGCTGGATCAAAAGGGAAGATACCGGCTCAATGGAAATGTTATCTTCAATGCATGCGGTTCGAGTTTGGCAAGAATTGATAAGGTTGAAATAGTTAATTCGAAAGCCGTTGTTTCTGGTGCAAGCAGTTTGCTTCAAGCTGGAGATCGTTGCAGCCTTCACGCCGAAGATATGGCTGGAAATACCATTCCCATGGAAGTTGTCGCTAATCCCGAAGCAAATATATATGGGTTTAATGGAGAGGTGATTTTGAAAGCGGCAGCTTTTAGGATTGTTTTCCCTGAAGCATATATCAGTGCTTTTCGTATGTATACGAAACTTAAAGATCAACCAGGAAAGTATTATTGTACCGTTTCATTTGGACCAAAAGTGCGGGGGACTTTTTCGCAGGAGTCTGGGGTGGAACTTGAAAACACAGGTGTCAAATGCATAACTACATTTGGTAATTAAGCAAAAGATACAATACAATATATGATATAATACAGTTAATGTAATCCGTGTATTTACTATTCTATCGGGACAGATAATAGAATGAACAAAATCCTACCAGGTGGAATGCAAATAAGATTATTAAAAGCAATTGATCCGATATTGCTATCTTTTGTATTTTTTGTAACTTGGAAATCATGCTATTATTCTCAAACAGTTGTTCCATATATGTGGAAGGGCGAGGTAGTAATTGTTGGATTGTTTTTTGTTGTTTTCCTATATCTATCACATCTCTATAGGGGCTATTGGATACATGTAAATAAACGCATAGAGATTATTTATTCACAGTTTCTCTCTTTAATAATAACGGTGGGTATAATGTATCTTGTGCTGATACTGTTGTGCAAAAGAATTCCAACGTTTATTCCCTTAATCATTATGCTGGCCGTGCAAGTTTTGATTGTCTTCTGCTGGGCATATGTGGCTGAGAAATGGTACAGCAGCAAGTATCCAAAGAAAAAGACGATAATTATATGGGATGAGAGGCAGGGTCTTGAACGTCTGATTGAGGAGACGGGCATGGACAGTAGAATAGAAGTCACCGGCGTGTATAATATCTCAGAGATAAAAGACGGAAATGAAGATCTTCTATCAGATGCTGAATGGCTGTTTATGTGCGATCTTCACAGCCACGATCGCAATCAATTAATTAAATACAGTATCAAAAACGGCAAATCGGCGTATGTGATACCGAGAATAGGAGATACGTTGATGGCGGGCGCGGATAGCACACACTTGATGCATCTACCTATTCTGCTCGTTAGACGGCATCCTGCTACGCTTGAGTATCTTATTGTCAAGAGATTCATAGATATAATGGTTTCTGCAGCAGGTCTGATTGTTCTGTCCCCGGTAATTTTAATTACCGCAATTGCCATCAAATTCAATGACCACGGTGATATTTTTTACAGACAGGAGAGACTGACAAAAGACGGCAAAATCTTCATTATTCTGAAATTCCGGAGCATGAAGATGAATGCTGAAGAGGACGGAGTGGCAGTACTCTCCACAGGAGATAATGACGACCGGGTTACGAAGGTGGGCCGTGTCATCAGAAAGGTCCGGATTGATGAGATTCCACAGCTGATCAACGTCCTCAGAGGCGAAATGTCATGCGTAGGACCAAGACCGGAGCGGCCGGAAATCGCCTCGCAGTATGAGGAAATACTGCCTGAGTTTTCGCTACGTCTACAGATGAAAGCGGGCATAACGGGATACGCGCAGGTTTACGGCAAGTACAATACAAGACCGTACGATAAACTACTGATGGATTTGCTGTACATATCGAAGGCCAGCCTGATACAGGACCTCATCATCATGATCGCTACAATAAAAATTCTGTTTATGCCTGAGAGTACGGAAGGCGTGGAAGAAGAGAAACAAGAAGAGGAGAAGCAATGAGTAGAGTGAAAGTAATGAGTATATTCGGCACAAGACCGGAGGCCATCAAAATGTGTCCGCTGGTGCTCAAACTCCAGAACGACCCGAGGATCGAGAGCATTGTCTGTCTCACGGGACAGCATCGGGAAATGCTGGATCAGGTCATGGACATATTCGGCATCGATGCTGACTATGACTTGAACATCATGCGCCCTCGGCAGACGCTGACGACAATCACAACAGACGTGCTAATCAATATGGAGGATGTGCTGAAGGAGTGCAGACCGGACATCGTGCTGGTGCACGGAGATACAACCACATCGACCGCCGCGGCGCTTGCTGCATTTTATCAACAGATCCCAGTGGGACATGTTGAAGCGGGGCTGAGAACATTCAACATTTATTCGCCGTATCCGGAGGAGATGAACCGTACGCTGACCGGAAAGATCGCGACTTACCATTTTGCTCCAACGAAGCTTAACGAACAGAATCTGCACAATGAAGGTGTGAAGAAGCATGTCTACATCACAGGCAATACCGTCATAGATGCTTTCCAGACGACCGTGAAAGAAAATTTCCAGTTCATTACAGAAGAACTGAAGGATATCGGCAGCTATCCGGGCAAACTGGTTCTGCTGACAGCGCATAGAAGGGAAAACCTTGGGGAGCCGCTCGCGAACATCTGCAGAGCTGTCAGACGGCTTGCGGAGGACTATCCGGATATCAAGGTAGTATATCCGGTTCATCTGAATCCGAGAGTCAGAGAGACGGCCTTCAGCATTTTGGGAGATACGGACCGTGTTGTCCTGATCGATCCGATCGATGTCGAAGAGATGCACAATCTCATGGCAAGAAGCTATCTGGTTATGACAGACTCCGGCGGACTGCAGGAGGAAGCGCCATCCTGCGGCGTACCGGTACTGGTGCTCAGGACGGAGACAGAGCGGCCGGAGGCGGTGGAAGCCGGAACAGTCAAGGTCGTCGGAGTTGATGAAGACACCATCTACAACGAGGCCGTCCGGCTGCTGACGGACCAGGAGAGCTACGACAGAATGGCAAAGGCAGTCAACCCTTATGGTGACGGGCACGCGTCAGAGCGGATCGTCGCCAGAATCATAGAAGAGTTATACCATTAGCATTACAGGAGGCAAGCAAATGTATGATTATTTAATCGTCGGATCAGGGCTGTTCGGTTCCGTATTCGCCCACGAGATGACGAAGAGGGGGAAGAAGTGTCTCATTGTAGAGCGAAGGGAACACATCGGCGGCAACTGTTATACATATGAAGACCAGGGCATTCAGGTGCATAAGTACGGAGCCCACATCTTCAGAACATCGGACAGAAAAATCTGGGACTATATCAATCAGTTCGCGGAATTCAACAACTTCATTAATTCACCGATTGCGAATTTCCACGGGGAGATTTACAACATGCCGTTCAACATGAACACCTTCAGCAGAATGTGGAACATCGCAACACCTGATGAAGCAAAGGCAATCATCGCGCAGCAGCGCGAGGAAATCGATGGAGAGCCGCGCAATCTGGAGGAAAAGGTCATCAGTCTGGTCGGCAGAGATGTGTATGAAAAACTGGTGAAGGGATATACCGAGAAGCAGTGGGGCAGAACCTGCGACCAGCTTCCGGCCAGCATCATCAGAAGACTGCCTGTCAGAATGACCTATGACAACAACTATTTTGTGGACCGGTATCAGGGAATTCCGATTGGCGGATATACGGCGATCATCGAGAAGATGCTGGAAGGATCCGACATCATTCTGGGCAAGGATTACGTCGACAACAGGGAAGAGCTGAAGGGTCAGGCGAAGAGAATCATCTATACCGGGCCGATCGATGAGTACTATGAATACTGCTTCGGTCATCTGGAATACAGGGCCCTGCGGTTCGAAACTGAGTGTCTGGACACGGACAATTATCAGGGCGTTGCCGTTGTCAACTACACAGACGCGGAGACGCCGTATACAAGAATCATAGAGCATAAGCATTTTGAATTCGGGGATCAGCCGGTCACAATCATTTCCAGGGAGTACCCGTTCGAGTGGACGCCGGAGGTTGAGCCGTATTACCCAATCAATGATGAGAAGAATCAGAGCCTGTATGAGAAATACGCTGCGTTAGCTGCCGAGGAAGACAACATTGTGTTCGCCGGACGTCTGGGAAGCTATGCTTACACTGACATGCAGGATACCATCAAGGCGGCGCTGGCGCTCACAGATAAAGAATTAGGATTGTAATATGAAAAACGTATTTTCCAATACAAGAGTATTAAAAAAATGCCTGATCGCATCGGCAATCTGCGCCCTGCTGATTCTGTTATTCTACTGGGCTTCCGGCAGCAGGCTGTTTTATGAAGAGTGGAGTTCAGATGAACCAGACGCGCAGGAGCAGATTGCAGTGATCCACGACGACAGCGAAGTCACCTTCGACATGGACAAGGTGTGCGACGAGCTGCATTCTGTATCGGTGTATATCGGCACGGTTGATGACAAGTCGACCGGGACGATGATCGTGGATGTCGCAACGCCGGGATCGGAGCCGATCGCGCAGATCAGTAAGCCAGTCTCTGAACTGGAGGAGTACACATTCGCCACCTTCGAACTGGACAAGCCGTACAACTCGAAGGATCTGGACAAGCTTAAAATAACGATTACCACAGACGGCGTCACAGAAAAGCAGAACATCTCTCTGTGGTCAAACAACAGCTTCAGCGCCGGCAAGTACACACTGTCGGACATGAACGACCACTCGTATCTGCTGGATGGTAAAAAGCAGAGCGGCAAGGTGTGCGCGTACATCTCGGGCCGCAACTACTATCTGCTCGGCAAGATCTTCTGGCCGTGCGCCGCGGTGCTGTTCCTGATCTTCACGATCTATGTCTTCAGTATGGCCGGCAGGTTCATCGACGGCAAGGAATCACTGGGTGGTAAGGCGTACGTCAACTACAAGCGTTACAACTTCCTGATGCGGCAGCTCGTGGGAAGAGACTTCAAGAAAAAGTACAAGAGGTCCGTGCTGGGATTCGGATGGACGATTCTGAATCCGCTTCTGACCATGCTTGTTCAGTATGTTGTATTCTCGACGCTGTTCAAGACATCCATCGACAATTTCGTTACGTACCTTCTGACAGGTATCGTTCTGATGGGATTCTGCACAGAATCGATCGGACTGGGGCTGTCGTCGATCATCGATAACGCCCACTTGATCAACAAGGTGTATATGCCGAAAGAGATTTATCCGCTCTCCAGAGTCATCTCGTCGACCATCAATCTGCTGCTGGCCATGGTTCCGCTGCTTGCCGTCGCGTTATGCTCGGGAGCGCCGATCAGCAAGGCGATGCTGCTGATTCCAATCGATCTGATGCTGCTCCTGCTGTTCTGTTACGGAATGGTGCTCATACTATCGACGTCCATGGCGTTCTTCAGCGACACCATGTTCCTGTGGAACGTTCTGTCAACGCTGTGGATGTATCTGACCCCGATCTTCTATCCGGTCAGCATCATACCGGAGCAGTTCCTGACAATATACAAGATGAACCCGATGTATCAGTTCATCACCTTCATGAGAACGATTCTGATCGAGGGACAGGCGCCGAGTCCGGGGAACTATCTCGGATGCATCATCTCAGCGGCAGTTGTGATCATCATTGGAAGATATGTATTCAAGAAGAACGAAGATAAATTCATCCTCTATCTGTAGAAATTAAAAGGTCATTTTAGACAGACGGGATTCTATATGGAAAAGGTAATTACAGTTAACAATGTTTCAATGGGATACAGAATCGACAGGAGCAAAGTGTCGAGTCTGAAGGAATGGGCTGTTTCCAAACTGAAACGGCAGCTTAAGAATGAGATGTTCTGGGCGCTCAAGGACGTCTCCTTCGATGTGGACCGCGGTGATGTCGTCGGCATCATCGGCAGAAACGGCGCGGGCAAGAGCACCATCCTCAAGTTGATTTCAGGGCTCTTCAAACCGACAGAGGGAACGATTGATACGAAGGGGAGAATAGTACCGATGCTCGAACTGGGCAGCGGATTCGATCCGGAGCTGACGGGCAGAGAGAATATTTTCCTCAACGGCGCGATCCTCGGTTATTCGGAAGACTTTCTGAAGGAGCGTTACGACGAAATCCTGGAGTTTTCCGAACTGCAGGAGTTTATCGACAGACCGATCAAGACTTATTCATCCGGCATGATGATGCGTCTGGCGTTTTCTGTTGCGACAATTGTCAAGCCGGAGATTCTGATTGTAGATGAGATATTGGCTGTAGGTGATGACGCATTTCAAAGGAAAAGCCATACCAAAATGATGGAATTAATGAATGGCGGGGCAACGGTGTTATATGTGTCTCATGATCTAAAGCAGATACGAAATCTTTGTAACAAGGCAGTTTGGTTGGAACGGGGGAAGGTAATGAAAACGGGAAACACCCAAGAGGTATGTGATGCATATAAAGACAGTTTAGGTTGAAAATAATTAAAGAAGGAGTAATATGAACAGTTTAATTGACGATAAGAATTGGGTTCGGATAGGTAATAGAAAGGTTAAAGTATATATATCAAACGGAAACCTTGTGATTGAAAACAATTCTGACAAAAAAGGAGTAATATTGTACAAAAAACCTTTTCGCAAAACACATGATGAAGTTAAATGTGAGTTTTATGGGAGCGTAGTAAATGGTGAATCACCAGTTCTAAAAATTGTTGGTGAAACGATGACAACAATGCAGTCAATAATGTTTAACTCAACGGCATTCATCAATTTTAATATTCCAAGATTGTATTTTTTTGCTATTCAAATAGCAGCTGATTCAAAAGCGATAATACATAATGTTTCTTTTAGTAGGAGTGATTCGTATATAGATGACAAGCTAGATTCCTTTCAAAACGATATACTTGTATTATCACCTAGTTATCCTAGTGATGAAAATAAATATTTATCAGGGTTTGTACATTCACGAATAAGGGAATATAAGAATAACGGTGTAAATGTAGACGTTGCGGTTGTTTATGAATCATATACGAACAGCTGTAGATACACTTTTGAAGATGTTTTAGTTTCTCGTATTACTTATGCTGAACTGAGGATACTTTTAGGGAAGAAGAAGTACAGTAAAATCTTAATACATTTTTTTGACAATCATTTTTTTGATGTTCTAGAAGGATGCGATGTTTCAAATGCTGAGATTTATATTTGGGTTCACGGACCTGAGACTTTATATTGGGACTATCCGTATTTTACGACAAATTATTTCTCTGAATTGAATGAAATAACTGAAAAACAAAAACAAGAGTTCAAGGCAAATGATTTAATTATAAACAAAATTAATGATATGCCGAATGTGACATTTGTCTTTGTTTCAAATTGGATTAAGCAAAGAAGCGAGGAGCTTATTAATATAAAATTTAAGAACTATGAAGTGATTCCTAATGTAATCGATGTCGACCTGTTTGATTATCAAGAAAAAAATCATGATCAGATGAGAAGAGTTTTCATGCTTAGAAGATATGATGATATCAGTAAATATGCAGTTGATATTAGTGTGAAAACAATCTTGGAGTTAAGCAAGCGCAAGTGTTTTGATGAATTAGTGTTCAATATATATGGTAAAGGTGATGCTTTTGATCGATTGTTTAAGCCGATAAAGCATTTGGATAATGTACATTTTTTCAAAAGCTTCTATTCCCATAAAGAAATAGCAGAATTACATAAGGAGAATGGTATTGCATTATTTCCAACCAGATATGACGCACAAGGTGTATCAATGTGTGAAGCTGGTAGTTCAGGGCTTCTTATTGTCTCCTCAGACAATGATGCTATAAAAGAATTTATACCTTACAGGGACGGCAACATAATAGAAACGGAAGATTACAAACAATATGCAGACTTTATTGAGAGTATTATTTATGATAGGGAGCTATTCAAGAAAATAACACTAGATACACGAAATAAAATAGTTGATTTGTGTTCATATGAATCGACTGTCGGTCGTGAGATTAAACTAATTAAATCAAATATAGAAAAAAAGAGTTACAGTAAAGACTATGCTCCAGAAGGAAATCCAGTGCTATCTATTATTATTCCTTCGTATAATGTGGCGAATTACATAACACATACATTACAGTCAATAATTGAAGGCAACAATAATGCTTCCAAACTAGAGATAATTGTGGTCAACGATGGATCCAAAGACAGTACAGTAGAGGTTGTCAAGTCATATATTGACAAAGTAGTTGGTGATAGCAGTATAGTAAGAATAATTGACAAAGAAAACGGTGGCCATGGATCAACAATTAATGTTGGAATCAAGGAAGCACATGGAAAGTATTTAAGAATTATCGATGGTGATGATTGGGTTAACACTTATGATTTGGAGAAACTAATTGATATACTTGAAAATGAAACTAGCGACATAGTACTGACAGATTATTGTGAGGATATCTACGTGAACAATACAGTATCTTTGAAAAAACGCCGTTTATATGATTTTATGACGATTGGCGAACAGTATAGTTTTGATGCTGTTTATGCTGAATATGGATTTGGAGAATGGGGTCCTGTAATGGCAACCGCAAATATTAAACTTGAAAGACTTAGAGAGGCTGGTTTCAAATTATCTGAAAAATCATTTTATGTTGATATGGAATTCAACGCGTTTTATCTCCCGTCTATTGATACAATTTCGTATTACGACTTAGATATTTATAGGTATTATATTGGACGTATACAACAATCCACCAACATAAAAACTTTTTCAAAAAGTGACGATCAACACAGGAAAGTGATTCTAAATATACTTGACTTCACTAATAAAGCAAACATGAGTCAAGAAAAAAAAGACTATGTATATGAAAAAATCATTAGTCCAATGCTTTCTACTCAATATGGTTATTTATTAAGATCATCACAATTGAAAAAACTTAACTCGTTTAGTCGCGAAGTAAAAAAGATGATGCCAGATGGAGCTTATTCAGAGTTCCTAAAGGATAGAGCGGTAATGAGAGCAAAAGGAACAGCAAAAAATGCAGCCAACAAAGCCATTTTTAACAAGTACACATATAAAATCGCAACAAGTCGAGCGTTTTCAACAGGAGTAGGGAGAAAATTACGCAATTACGCATTTGACTATATTAGCAAGAAGAGATAATTGATAAAAGTATAAAACAAATAGAAATCGTTAATGGAGTGATTTTTTGAGGCAATACATGAACAAAAAAATTTTAGGCTTGTTTGATAAATACTTTGTACGCGATCCATGGAAGAAAGCAAGGTTCTATAAAAAGCACAATTATTTGCATAGTATTGGCGAGGATTGTTACATAGCAATTCATATATGGCACAATGAAAGCTATTTGATATCAATTGGAAATAACGTATGGATTACATCAGATGTTCAAATCATTAATCATGATGCTAGTGTTTCAGTAGTACAAAAGGCATTGAATTATCCGGGAATGGATAAGGTTGGGAAACTAGTTATAGGGGATAATGTTTTTATTGGTAACAAATGTATCATTATGCCTGGCGTTGAAATCGGAAACAATTGTGTTATTGGTGCAGGAACCGTAGTTACTAAGAGTATTCCGTCGGATTCTGTTGTTGCAGGCAATCCTATGAAAATTATTTCTTCTTTCTCAGAGTACGCAGACAAATGCCTATCGCATTCAAATAATTATCCGTGGATAAACACGCACTTTGCTCAACAAATATATGACTTACGAATGAAGTACTTTTGGGAAGAAGGTCATTTTAAGTAGATATACTTTTTATTTCTTTTTAGGGGGGGATGATATGAACATTCTTGTTTTGAGTGACAATTACACAAAGGGGGGGGTTAGAAACTCAAATATACACTTATTGGAGTGAATTAAGAAAAGACAATAGCATTTATTTTTGTTTTACTAATTATGAAGATACAGGATTACTTGATAACGAAATTGTATTCGACGGATTCCATTTTGCATATGAGTCCACAATTGAAGAAACTCAAAGAGATGTTGAGAGGCTTGTATATTTAATTGATAAAAAGCAAATAGATGTAATTCATGTTCATCCATGGTTTGCAATTTACCCTGCATATTTTGCCGCGGCAAGAACGGGGATAAAAGTGGTTTATACATACCATGGAACGGGATCAATCAATTATAACTTTAATCTTCTGGATAATATATTATTAGAAGAAGTAATCACTAGTACGATATCTCACGTTTTCTGTGTTGGGCAACAAGGATTTGATTTGTTGAGAAGTATTCATTTTGGTGCTGACCATATTTCATTACTACCAAATCCCATTAATGTAGAGCGACTTATACAAGCAGAACATTCGATTGACCGGCCATTTAAGTGGGCGCTTGTTTCAAGACTTGATGCAGATAAGAGCCCCACAATTGAAAAACTGTTTTCAATGCTAAATGAGTTAGATATTGATGAAATAGATGTATATGGTGATGGAAGCCAAAGTCAATTCCTTCAAGATCTTACAAAAACAGCGGTAAAAGAGATACGTTTTTTCGGCCATAAGAATGACATTCCTTCATTGATTGCAGATAATGGGTATAGCGGTGTTATAGGCCTAGGGAGATGTGCAATTGAAGGGCTTGCAATCGGATTACCAGTACTTTTTATTGGTTATGGGAAGATTGTTGGGCTTATTGATCATGATATATACGAGCGTGCAAAAGCAATTAATTTTGTGCCCGAGGGTTTTCGCGAAAAGAGCGTTACAGAAATAAATGAGCAAATTCAAGAATTAGCAAAATCATCAAACAATTATAATTTGAGAGATAATGTAATAAACGATTTTGATATTAAAACAATAAGCAAAGACTATTGCAGGGTTCTTGAGACTGTAACTGCGAAGAGTCCATGTTATGTTAATGAGTTGTTTGATGCTTTGACAAAAATAGAGTTGTGCCCATATAATGGTGTAAATTCATATTTGTAAAAGAAATGAGCCATGCTCATCCTGTATAATGTAATTACCACAAAACATGTACAGGAGGTA